>JAYTUX010000152.1:0-7161 GCA_043744315.1 Betaproteobacteria bacterium
GTAATAAAACTATATTTCTGTCAATCTGTCTGATTGATGTAGCTTTCAAGATCATGCCGCGATTTTTTGACATCTTCCCTCGTGCAAATGCTTGATTCCCCCTATAAAAGTGCGAATCACGTGAACCAAAAATCCCAGCTTGTTGCAAAAATGCAACAATTAATAAATGTAGTTATCTTACAACACGGTGGGTGCGAATCACTTCCGGTATTGGTAACATCAAATGGTTGCGTTTGACTTCATACCCATTGACGCCCCATGAAAACCCCTTATCGGCGAGTGCTCTTGTACACACTGCGAACGGCCATCGCCATCACTGGTTTGGCAGTCTCATGTTTGCCAGGCGCATTCGCCGCAACCTCGGCAGCGACGCCGGCAACAAACAGTGCTTCACTGAAATTGCATGTGCCGTCGCCCGATTGGCGCGACCAGATCATCTACTTCCTCGTCACCGATCGATTCAATGATGGCGACCCGGCCAATAACGATCTGGGCGCAGGCGAATACGATCCGACCAGCAATGCCAAGTACAACGGCGGTGACTTGAAAGGTGTTGAGCAAAAACTCGATTACATCAAGGGACTGGGGGCCACCGCGATCTGGATTACGCCGCCGGTGGCCAACCAATGGTGGGATCCACAGGTGCAGTTCAGCGGCTTCCACGGCTATTGGGCGGAGAATTTCATGGCGGTAGATCGCCATCTCGGCACGTTCGGTGACTATCAAAGGTTGTCGCACGCGATCCACACGGCCGGAATGTATCTGGTGCAGGACATCGTCGTCAACCATACCGGCAACTTCTTTTCATATCAGGGCGGCTGGGACGCACGCGATCCCGCCAAGCACTTCGCGCTCAACCCTGGTTCGAAATCCGTGCAAGCGCCCAGCCAATGGCCGTTCAGCCTGAACGACGCGCGCAATCCGGATCATCGGCGCGCGGGTATTTATCATTGGACGCCGAACGTCATCGACTTTTCCGATCCGCGCCAGAAAATGAATTTCCAGATGTCCGGGCTGGATGACATCAATACTGAAAATCCGCTGGTGCGCCAGGTGCTGCGCGAGAGCTACGGCTACTGGATCAAGGAAGTCGGCGTTGATGCATACCGCGTCGATACCGCGTTTTATGTGCCCGCGTCTTACTTTGCGGACTTCATGTATTCACGAGACCCGCGCCATCCGGGCGTGGCGAATGTTGCGCGCGCGACTGGCCGCAACGATTTCCACGTTTTCGGTGAAGGCTTTGGCATCGACAAGCCGTTTACCGACACCTATGCCCGCAAGATAGATCGGTACATGACTTCACCCAAAGGCGAGCCACTGCTGCCGGGCATGATCAACTTTCCGTTGTACGGCACGATGGGCGACGTGTTTGCGCGCGGCCGGCCGACGGCGGAACTTGCACACCGTATCGTTCGCATGATGACGCTGCATAAGCGCCCGCACCTGATGCCGACCTTTGTGGACAACCACGACGTCGATCGTTTCCTCGCGGGCGCCACGCAGGCGGCGCTGAAGCAAAGCCTGCTGTTGATGATGACACTGCCCGGCATACCGACCATTTACTACGGCACGGAGCAAGCGTTCACCGAACCGCGCGCGGCGATGTTCAAGGCGGGCTTTCAATCCGGTGGACGCGATCGCTTCGATACCGGTGCGCCGCTGTATCGATACATTGCCGCGGTCAGCGAATTGCGCAAATCGAATCGGCTCTTCTCGCGCGGCACACCGACCATTCTGAAAGACAATGCCGCCACCGCCGGCGCATTGGCCTACCGCATGTCGCTCGGCAAAGATGCGGCGATCGTGGTTTTCAACACCTCGTCAAACGAGACGTTGCTGGACAACATGGAAACGCGCCTGCCGGCCGGGACGCTGCTGACGGGCCTGTTCGGCATCGACGGCGCACCCGCAGACAAGATTGTTGGCGCGCAGGGACGGGTTTCCATGAAACTGGCGCCGCGCAGCGGCATGGTCTGGAAAGTGTCGAACGCGCGCCGGTCGATTACTCAACTCAGCGCATCGATCACAATGGAGAATCTGGCCAAACCAATGATGCGCGGCGATTTTGCGGTCGCCGGCCGCGCACGCGGCATCACGACCTTCAAACTGGTAACCGATGGCGATATTGCGGCCGCCCCCATCGTCACTCCTGCCGCCGATGGCCGCTGGACCGCAACCGTCGACACCCGTTCGATGCTCGACGCCGGAATTCAACACAGCATCGTCGCGTGGGCGGAGTTGTCGGCCGAACCGCCCGGCCTCGCGTCGCCCACAGGCACATTTCGCGTTGCCCGCAACTGGATGCCACTCGCGGACGTCGTCGATCCGCCGGGTGACGACGTCGGTCCACGCGGCACCTATCTTTATCCCACCGATCCCACGTGGGCATCCGGTCGCACACTGGATATGCGGCGCGTCACCGTTTCCGGCGCGGCGGGTGCGCTCAAAATTGACGTGAAGATGAGCAACATCGCCACCGCCTGGAATCCGCAAAATGGTTTTGACCATGTTGCGTTCACGGTGTTCATCGAAATTCCCGGACGTGACGACGGGGTGACCGCGATGCCCTTGCAAAATGCGTCGCTGCCGGCCGGCATGCGCTGGCACTATCGTCTGCGCGCACATGGCTGGTCGAACGCCGTGTTTTCCGCAGACGGTGCATCGGCGACCAATGAGGGCACGTCGATCACGCCAGCGGCAGATATTCGCGTCGACAAGGCCACCAGCACGGTGACGTTTATACTTGCCGCCAGTGCGCTCGGCAATCCGAAATCGCTTTCCGGCGCGAAACTCTACCTCACGACATGGGACTACGATGGCGGTTATCGACAGCTGGCACTCACCGCCGACGCAGGCCGCTTCGGTGGAGGTGATCCGCTCGCCGATCCGCGCGTGATGGACGATACGCGAGTGATTGTGCTGCCATGAACACGGCGATCCATTTCCGATCCGCCACCATAAGGTCAACGCGCGACACGCGACACGCATGAGCACCGCCGAAATTTTTCTGATCGCGATGGCGATCATCTTTACCGTGCCCTACCTCATCTGGAGGGTGGGGCGCACGGAATACTATGCGCCACTGGTCGTGGTGCAAATCATCACCGGCATCCTGCTCGGCCCGGGCATACTCGGCAAGTTTTTTCCGGATCAATCCAACTTCGTATTCAATCCCGTTGTGGTTCAATCGCTGAACGGCATCGCCTGGTGGGCGGTGATGATATTCGTCTGGATCGCCGGCATCGAGCTGGACTTGAAAAAAGCGTGGGCACACCGGCGCGAAAGCGTGGTGTCGGCAGGACTGGCGCTTGGCATGCCGCTTCTGTTCGGCTGTGTCGCCGCCAGCGGCATGTTGATGTTCGATGGCTGGATCGGTTCCAAGGCGATGAGTTGGCAGTTTGTGTTGGGGATCGGCATGGCCTGCGCGGTCACGGCGTTGCCGATTCTGATATTGCTGATGGAAAAACTCGAGATCCTTCGGCAACCGATCGGCCAGCGCATTCTGCGTTACGCAAGTCTGGATGACGTGGCAATCTGGGGGGTGCTCGCGCTGATCCTGATGGATTGGCAACGGGTCGGCAAACAATTCGCGTTTCTGATTACGTTCGCCGCCCTGTGCGTGGTGATGCGCAAGATCATGGTGCGCCTGCCTGCGCGCGATCGCTGGTACGTCGGGCTGATCTGGCTCGCGCTGTGTGCATTCGGCGCGGATTGGGCCGGCCTGCATTTCATGGTCGGTGCCTTTCTCGCCGGCGCGGTGATGGACGGCGAATGGTATGACCAGGCGCAGATGGATATGCTGCGCCACAACGTGTTGCTTACGATCATGCCGGTGTTTTTCCTGAGCACCGGGCTCAAGACCAATTGGAATGTCGGCGGCGCGGCGGTGTTCATTGCCGCGGCGGTACTGTTGCTGGCTGCGGTATCGGGCAAATTGGCGGCAACACACCTCGCCGGCAAGATCTTGAAGTGGGCGCCCGGCGAGGCCTCGATCATCGGTTGGTTGTTGCAAACCAAGGCGCTGATCATGATTATTTTCGCCAACATATTGCTCGACAAGAACATCATCACCAGCGAAACCTTTACGGCGCTGCTGCTGATGGCGGTTGCGAGCACCATGCTCACGGTACCGATGGTGTCGCCGAGGCTGGCGCGGATGCAGGAGATTGTGTTCAGGTCAAAGTGATGCGGATGCCGTACCCGCGATATTCACGCCTGCTCAATTTGTTTGTTCACCGGTAAACCCCCTTTGAATCAATCCCATTCGCCGTCGTTTGCGCGGCCACGCTTGCTGGATATCGCCTGGCCGATGTTTCTCGAACTCGGCCTCGGCATTGGCGTCGGCGTCATCGGCACAATCCTGGCCGCGCGCATCAGTGACCCGGCGGGTGCCGCGTTCGCGCTTGCGAATCAGATTTCGGCAATGCTGTTTATTCTTTTCAGGATTGTCGGCGCAGGCGTGAGCGTGGTGGTTGCGCAAAGTCTCGGCAGCGGACGGCGCGAAACGGCCGACGCGGTTGCGCGTGCGGTATTGGGTGCGAGTACGTGGGTTGGCGTCCTCACGGCATCGTTGGCATTTGCTGGTGCAGCGCTGTTGCTCAACATCATGCACGCGCCGATGGACGTGTTGCCATTGGCCACGCCCTTCCTGCAAGCGCTCGCACCCGCCATGCTGCTCGACGCCTGGAATGCATCGATGGCCGGCGTGATGCGCGCGCATTTGCGGGTGCGCGACGCGCTCGCCGTGATTGTCGTCATGCACTGCACGCACCTGATACTGGCGGTGGCGCTGATGCCGACATGGGGCCTGACCGGATTCGCGATTGCGCTCATTGCAAGCCGCGCGCTGGGGCTCGCATTGCATTATTGGTTGTGGGGGTTCCGGCTTGGCATCACGCCGCGGTTTGGCGATTGGTGGCGTTTGCCACGACACGAGCTATCGATGGTGCTGCGCATCGGTCTGCCGGGTGCCGCCGAAAATATCGCCTACCGACTTGCGTTCATGGTGAGCGTCGCGGTTGCGGGCAATATGGGAGCGCAGGCGCTCGCCACGCAGGCGTATGCGCTGCAAATCACCTATGGTGTGCTGCTGTTTGGATTGGCGACGGGCCTGGCCGTTGAAATTGTCGTCGGCCACCTGATCGGCGCGGGACGCTTGCATGAGGCACATACACTTGTGCGGCGCGCACTTGCACGCGGACTTGCCGTCAGTGTGGTCGTTGCAACGCTTGTTGCACTTGCAGGTTCGTGGCTGCTGGGGCAATTCACCCGCGATGCCGCGATCATTGCGACCGGCTCAGCGCTTCTGTGGTGGACGATATTGCTGGAGCCGGGCCGCACCTTCAATCTGGTGGTCATCAACGCTTTGCGTGCGGCGGGTGATGCGCGCTTTCCGGTGATTGCCGGCGCGGCATCGATGGCGATTGTGCTCGGCGGTGGCAGCTGGTTTCTGGGTGTGTACCTCGGTTGGGGATTGACCGGTATCTGGATCGCCTACGCCGCCGATGAATGGATTCGTGGCTTGATCATGTGGCGGCGCTGGGCAAGGCATGGATGGGTGCCGCATGCGCGCGCCACGCATCGGCGATTACGGCGGATGGACGTGCCAGTCGCGGAGTGAGCCAATCAAAAGACGGAGTCATCCTGAGCAGCGCGAAGGATCTCGTCCTAACGACAAGATCCTTCCCCCTGATCAAGTCTGGGGTCAGGATGACATCAAACTAGAATTGATTGTCGCGTGCTCAAACCTGCGGCATCGCAATCCCACGTACGGCGATTTTTTCGGCATCCATCGTATGCGCGAGCAATTTCGACGCGTGGTAGATCGCAGCGATCGTCGGCGTTGGCACACCGGTGAGCCTGCCAAGTTCCACCACCGATCCCACCAGCGCATCAATCTCGATCGCGCGTCCGGCTTCCACATCCTGCAGCATCGAGGTCTTGTGGCGCCCGACTTTTTCGGCACCCTCGATGCGCTTTTCCAGCGGCACACGAAAGCTCGCACCGAGTTTTTCTGCGACGGCCTGCGCTTCTTTCATCATGTTGGTCGCGAGCTCGCGCCCCAACGGAAACTGACAAATATCTAGCAAAGTCGCATGCGTCAATGCCGAGATCGGATTGAAGGTGAGGTTGCCCCACAGCTTCAGCCAGATTTCATTGCGGATGTTGTCGAGCACCGGCGCCTTTAATCCCGATTTCACAAAAATATCGGACAAATCTTTCACGCGATTACTAATGCTGCCATCAGGTTCGCCCAGCGGGAAACGCTCGCCTTCAATGTGCTGCACGACGCCCGGTGCGACCAACTCCGCCGCTGGATATACGACGCAACCAATGATGCGCTCGGGCGGAATGCCGTCAAAACAAACGCCACGCGGATCAACCGATTCCACGCGCGTGCCGGCAAGCGCGCCGCCGTAATTTTGAAAATACCAAAACGGAATGCCGTTCTGCATCGTGATGACGGTGGTCTTCGGGCCATACAGCGGCGCCAATTGATTGACCAGCGCTTCGACCTGATGCGTTTTCACGGCGAGAATCACGCAATCGACATGACCGACCGACGCGGTGCTTTCGGTCGCTTTCGCGCCGGCAGCCTCAAGCACGGTGCCGTCTTTGAATTTCACGGTCATGCCGCGCGTGCGGATGGCGTCGAGATTTTTCCAGCGCGCAATAAAGGTGACATCTTCACCCGCGGCAGCGAGTTTCGCGCCGACAAAGCCGCCAATCGCACCTGCGCCCACGATACAAAACTTCATGACAGGTTCCCGAAAAATGCCCCGGGGCGGCGCCCCAGGTTGAGCGATATTCTTGCGACGCTGCAGCACAATGGTGCGGCGCACAAAAGAATAATCATACCCAGAAAAACCCGGTTGCGCGGCGCAACAATTGCCGCGATGCAGGTTTCAGCGTGGTGCGCGCCGATACGCGATGATGAGTAACAAAACGCCGACGGCCGCCATTGGCCAGGACAGCCATTGGCCCATCGACATGCCTAGCGCCAGCACGCCGAGAAAACTATCCGGCTCACGCGCAAATTCTGCGAGGAAACGGAAGCTGCCGTAGCCGATCAGGAACACGGCGGACACCGCCATCGTGGGGCGCGGCTTGCGCGAATAAATCCACAGAATGACGAACAGCAATAGCCCTTCCATCGCG
>JAYTUX010000153.1:0-2207 GCA_043744315.1 Betaproteobacteria bacterium
GACGCGCACTTCCACCTTTACCGGCTGTTCGAATTCCGCAAGAGCCCGCGCCTGTTCGATCTTGCGGGGCCGGTGGAGCGCAACTGCCTGCTCAATCCCCTTTCTTACGTTGGGCGGTTTTCGTAAGAGGGAAAATCGGTGGAAACCATTGGTGGGGGCGGCTCTTGGCACTTCTTCTACCCGTCCACTACGAATTTTTGGGCAGCTTGCGGGACGTATGCACAACATCGACCACTTCCCAACGATCATCATCGAGTTGACGCAGAAAGGCGACGTACGGAAATGTCGAGATGACCAGTTTCCGCATGCCGGGAAACACGTCGCTCATGGGCATCGCTTTTGGAAACAGGTTCGACGCGTCGACCTGATCCCAAATCTCCGCCAGGGCCCGGTCGGCGAGACGCCGGCCGCCCTGCTGTTCGTAATACGCGATGATTTCTTCCAGACTTTGCAAGGCAAAGTCCGACCATTGGATGGCCACGGCGCTTGCGGCTATTTCGCGGCCGGGGATTGCTTCCGGCGGCGCGCGGCCAATCGGGCGGATAACAACGCCTTCGCTTCACCGCTGGGGTAGCTTTTCATCTCGCCACGATCCAGTTGCCGGATCGTATTTGCGAGTCTGGTTTTAAGCCAGCCGGCATAACCCGCTTCGGCTTCGCCGGTGACGCCAGGGTCGGCGGCGACGATGAACGGCAATGTGCGGGTTTTTTGCACTTGCTTGAAAAATACCCGCACTGCTTCCGAAGGGCTGATTCCCATTTCCTTGAAAACGGCGAAAGCCTCTTCCTTGATCGTGGAATCGATCCGGAATTGAACGGTCGTGTCGCGGGTCATGGGGATTCTCCGGCAAGAAAATATTGTGGTGACATTGTATTGACAATTTGCCGCTCGTCAAGCAAAACCACTCCACCCGGCGCGTTTAGAATGCCTTGATTCAGCTTCCAAGAGCCGACCGTGCAACGCCTCAATCGCATCACTTCCAACCCCGCCGTGATGAGCGGCAAGCCCTGCATTCAGGGCACACGGCTTACCGTGCGGCGCGTGCTGGAATCGGTGGCGCTCTATCCCGACCGTGCAGAACTCAAACGCCAGTTCCCCGAATTGACGGATGACGACATTGCGCAGGCGATTCGCTTCGCAGCGCGCTGCGTCGACGATGAGGTTGTCGATTTGGACGCTGCTTGATGCGCTCGTCCGAACTGCTGAAAAATCACCGGGACGAAATTCTCGCTTTGGCCGCCAAAGCGGGGGCGTCAAATGTGCGCGTGTTTGGCTCGGCAGCGCGCTGCGATGACAACGAGCAATCCGATCTTGATCTGCTCGTCGACTGGACGCCGCAGACCAGCCTGTTCGATGTCGGCGGACTGATCACGGATTTGCAGGAACTGCTCGGCATCCGCGTTGATGTGATTTCGCCTGGGCAACTGCACCCGCGCTTTCGTCCGCGCGTGCTGGCGCAGGCGCGGCCTGTCTAGTCCAATACCTTCCCACAGGGGAAATAGGCCAAAACCGTTGGTGGAAGCGGTTCTTAGGCCAATTTATCGAGGCCGAACAAGCCGTTCAGGATCATCCTGGCTTCGTCCGGCTCGCCGTTCAGGAACAACATGAGCGCCTCGGCCAGCAGGGCGCGCGCAAACGCAGGATCGCGCGCAATGCGCGCCGCAATCGTCTGTTTGAAGTTGCGGGTTAACGTCATGACTCAAACCACCGGTGCCGCCTTTGCTTTCGGTAAGCGAACATAGCTCGTAGCGATGGTGATCAAAGTTGAATTCACCCACGCGTCGATGATACCGGCGCGCCGGCCACACGCGATAGCGATTCTGTTGCGAACGCACGACAAAGCCCGCAGCATTTTCTTTACGGCGCCGCGCGCCGCCGCTATGCTGCGCACCCTTGATCAACCAAACGCCCAAACGCAGGAGGCAGCCGTGATGTGACTCTCAACTTTCGAGGAGAAACATCATGTCTCGTACGATTCGCCGCCGCGACGCGCGGCACGAGTACGCCTGGGTGCTGCGCGACTACGATCCTGCCGTGCGCGACTGGCGCAGGATCGATGCGCATTCACTTGAAGGCCGCAAAGCGATTGCGCGCTTTCACTCCGATGCAGCTTTCATCATGGGCAGCGCACCGAACTGGTATTGCAAACTGTTCAATCGCAAGTTGGATACCGCGAACGACCGCCAGCTGCGCCACTGGCTGGATGA
>JAYTUX010000154.1:0-7152 GCA_043744315.1 Betaproteobacteria bacterium
ACGATCTCGCTCACGTTATGCTGGCCGGTGGTTTCACCGATCGTTTTCGAGGAACACAAAATCTTTTCGGCCGGAATTGCCTCGTTCACCGGCAGACCCGCGATTGGCGAGTAGTAGCCCACGATCGAGAGGCCACGAATCGCGGCTTTTTCCAGCGTCTCTTTGACGGCGACCGCATCGTTGCCGGTACCCAGGATCAATACCCGGCGTTGGTTCAGAGGCGTTGCGCGGCTGAAAAAGAAAATACCAAGCTTGCCGGCAAAGCCCAGCAGCAAGGTGCCGGCGAGACACGGCACACAAACGCTGCCGTCGGGCAACTTGTAAAAAATCCAGTGCAAGGCAGGCAACACAACCAGAAACGCGAGTGCCACGCGGCTGACAATGGGCCAGAAACGATCTGGCGCGTTTTCGCGGTAAAAGCCCAGTGCACCCGTCAATGCCACCATGGCAAATACGATAAACATGGCACCGGGAATCGACATGAATAGTTCGCTGCTGCCGCTCGGATGCAAGATTGCATAGCCGACAAGGATCGCCAGAAACAGTCCTACTGCATCCAGCATCACCAGAAACAAGGTATTCGCGGGAAACAATTGCCGAACCAGGCGGAAAAAATAGTTCTCGCCGGGCTCAGCTGAAGCCGGTGCGAGACGATCAAGCTGGGTTGACTTTTCCATGATGGTTTTCCGATTCCGAAATTTTTGAACTTGCCGACCGGTGCGTGGCACCTACTGCTTTCGCTCTCCCGGAGCAGGTGCATTGCTGTGAAAGGATGTTCAACTTGTTCGCGCGCGAAGACTGTGACATGGCGCACAAAGTGCCCGCGTGACACACGATTTAACAAGTTGGGCTGAACGTAGCCGGACACGATGCCGACACCGGCTATTGGCTATCGCGCGGGCGAAACGATTAAGATAGGGCTGATACGCTTGGTGTTTGTATGCCAGCCAGGCGGTCGATTTCGCGCCTTTCAAAGACTCCTGACCCCATGTTTGCCTATACTCTCCGCCGCCTGACCCAATCCGGCTTTGTGCTGTTGGTGATGGCCATGCTCGTGTTTCTGGGCGTCTATGCGATCGGCAACCCTATTGAGTTGCTGATCAATCCGCAGGCGGATGAACTCGAACGGATGCGCGCGACCGTGGCGCTGGGATTGGATAAGCCCGTGTACATCCAATTCTTGGCATTCCTAAGGGGCGCGCTGACCGGCGACTTGGGGCGCTCATTTGTTTATGGTGTGCCGGCGCTGGAGCTGATCCTCACGAAAATGCCGGCTACCATTGAATTGGCGCTGGTGGCTATGGTGATGGCGGTGTCGCTCGGCATTCCGCTAGGTTTGATTGCGGGGTTAAAGCCTGATGGGTTGATCGGTCGCAGCATCATGGCCGGTTCCATCGTCGGCTTCTCGCTGCCGACTTTTTGGGTGGGGCTGGTGCTGATCATGCTGTTTTCGGTGTCGCTCGGCTGGCTGCCCTCCGGCGGGCGCGGCGAGACGGTGAGCCTGTTTGGCGTTCGGGTGAGCTTTCTCACCGGGGATGGCGTGACGCATTTGTTCATGCCGGCATTGAATTTGGCCTTGTTCAAACTCTCGCTACTGATCCGTCTCACCCGCGCCCAAACGCGCGAGGCTTTGTTACAGGACTACGTAAAATTCGCGCGCGCCAAAGGTTTATCGCAATCACGTGTGATCGGCGTGCACGTGTTGAAAAACATCATGATCCCGATCGTCACGGTAATCGGCTTGGAGTTCGGGTCGGTGATCGCGTTTGCCATCGTCACTGAATCGATTTTCGCGTGGCCGGGCACAGGGAAATTGTTGATTGATTCCATCAACCAGCTGGATCGTCCGGTAATCGTTGCGTATCTGATGGTGATCGTGTTGTTGTTTATCGTGATCAATTTTGTGGTCGATATTTTGTATTCGTTGCTGGATCCTCGGGTACGGCTAGGGCAAGCATCTGGGGCGGGGCGCTGATATGTCTTCTCACACATTGACGGTCGGCGCGCCGATCCCGGAAGAAACACCACTTCGCCGCATCTGCAACGAATTTGCGGAATCCAAACTCGCACTCGTCGGCCTTGCGATGTTGTTGCTGGTGGTCGCCATTGCGATTTTGGCGCCGCTTATCTCGCCGCAGAATCCTTACGATCTCAAGCAGATCGATTTGATGGACAGCAAGCTCGCTCCGGGTGAAAAGTCGCCTGCCGACAAATCGTATTTGCTGGGCACCGACGATCAGGGCCGCGACATGTTGTCCGCAATTTTTTATGGATTGCGAATCTCTCTCGGTGTCGGGGTGGCCAGCACCATTGTGGCGGTGGCCATCGGATTATGCTTTGGATTGATGGCGGCTTTTTTCGGCGGCTGGGTGGATACGCTGATCATGCGCGTGGTCGATATTCAGTTGTCGTTTCCGGCGATCTTGCTCGCGCTGATTTTGCTCGCGGTGTTTGGGCAAGGCGCTGACAAAGTCATCATTGCACTCATTACCGTGCAATGGGCGTATTACGCTCGCACGGTTCGCGCATCCGCATTGGTGGAAATGCAAAAGGAATATGTGGAGGCGGCACGCGTGTTGTCACTCTCGAAGCCGCGCATCTTGTTTCGCCATCTGTTGCCCAATTGCCTTCCGCCGTTGATCGTGGTGGCAACGGTGCAGGTGGCGCACGCGATTTCGCTGGAGGCAACGCTGTCGTTTCTGGGGCTGGGATTGCCGATTACCGAGCCCTCGTTGGGGCTGTTGATTTCCAACGGGTTTACCTATTTGATGAGCGGTAAATACTGGATCAGTTTTTATCCGGGGCTCGCATTGTTGGTGACGATCATGTCGATCAATCTGGTGGCGGATCAATTGCGAGATGTGTTGAATCCGCGGTTGAAGAAATGATGATTGCATGGAACTCATGTGAGCCCTTCCCCTGCGCGGGTGTGGGGCTTGTTTTGGGCGCATCAATAGGTCATATCAACAGCAATTGCATGGTGGCAAACGCTAGCACTGGCGGGGCGTTCCGAGCAAAACCAGCCGGAAAGGTGCGCCGGCACTGGTGTTTTGCCTCATTTTTCGGGAGCACCTGTCGATGACAGCGGTACTTCAAATCGACAACCTGCGCACGCATTTTTTCACCAAGGCGGGCGTGGTGAAAGCGGTCGATGATGTTTCGTTTTCGATCGAGCGTGGAAAAATATTGGGGCTGGTTGGGGAGTCCGGTTCGGGGAAATCGATGACCGGCTACTCGATCATGGGCTTGATTGATGCGCCAGGTCGCGTGGTAGATGGCCGCATTGTGCTGAATGGCGTGGACGTGACGGCCTACCAAAACGAGCAATGGCGCACGTTGCGCGGCAATCGGGTGGCGATGATTTTTCAGGATCCGATGATGACCCTGAATCCTGTGTTGCGTATCGATACGCAAATGATTGAAGCCATCTCCGCGCACGAAAAAATTTCACGTGATGCGGCGCGTGCACGCTGTCGCGCGGCGCTTTCGCAAGTCGGTATTCCCTCGCCCGACGAGCGCTTGCGCGCTTATCCGCACCAGTTCTCCGGTGGCATGCGCCAGCGCGTGGCGATTGCCATCGCATTGCTGAACAAACCTGATCTCATCATTTGTGACGAGCCGACCACCGCACTCGACGTGACGATTCAGGGGCAAATTCTGTTCGAGATGCAAAAGATCTGCCGCGAATCCGGTACTGCGCTGTTGTGGATCACGCATGATTTGTCCGTCGTCGCGGGCCTGGCGGACAATGTCGCGGTGATGTATGCGGGCAAAATTGTCGAGTTTGGTCCGACCGGTAAATTATTGGATCAGCCCATGCATCCGTACACCAAAGGTTTGCTGGATTCGGTGCCGAGCCGCAATATTAAAGGCCGGCCGCTGAAGCAGATTCCCGGTATGACGCCTTCACTGTTGCAGATCGGATCCGGCTGCGCGTTTCGCGAACGCTGCGTGCGTCGCACTGACGAATGCGAGCGTGCGCCGGCATTTTCGACACCAGTCAAATCCTGCGGCGTGCGATGTTGTCACCCGTACCTCTATTCAATTGAGGTCAGCGCATGAGCACGCCGCTGCTGGAATTGAAAAATATTTCCAAGCGCTTCGAGAAAAAACTCGATGTCGCGGGGCGGCTGGCGAAATCACTGGGCGCTCAATTGCGCGAAGAAATCGTGCATGCCGTGGATCGGGTGGATCTGACGATTCACAAAGGAGAAGTGGTCGGGCTGGTGGGCGAATCGGGCTGCGGCAAATCAACGCTGGGCCGGGTGGTGGTGGGATTGCACGCGCCGAGTGAGGGTGAAAAATTCTGGCGCGGCAACAATGTTGCCTTGATGAGCGCTGCAGACAAACGCGCGATGCAACTTGAAGCGCAAATGATTTTTCAGGATCCGTATGCGTCGTTGAATCCGCGTTTTCGCGTGTTTGATATTATCGGCGAAGCCCCGGTGGTACATGGCATTATCGAGGGCCGCGACAAGTCGAATTATGTCGCCGAGGTGATGCGGCGCGTTGGACTCGATCCGGCGCTGTCGCGGCGTTTTCCTCATCAATTTTCTGGCGGCCAGCGCGCGCGCATCGGCATCGCCCGCGCGTTGGCGGTGAAGCCGAGTTTTCTGGTCTGCGATGAAGCGGTTGCGGCACTCGACGTGTCGATTCAGGCGCAAGTGTTGAATCTGTTTATCCAGTTGCGCGAAGAACTCGCACTCACCTATCTTTTCATCAGCCACGATCTGGGCGTGGTGCGGCATTTTTCGGATCGTGTGGTAATCATGTACCTCGGGCGGGTGGTCGAATCCGCTCCCGCTGAAGAATTGTTTGCAAAACCCAATCACCCCTACACGCAAGGCTTGCTCGCTGAAGTTCCATCACTCACCGTGCGCAAAAAAGATTTTGTCTCCATTAAAGGGGAAATACCCTCGCCGCTTAACCCGCCCACCGGTTGCCACTTTCATCCGCGCTGTCGGCATGCGGCATCGGTTGCGGGAAACAAATGTGCGACCGAGCAACCGATGCTGAAAGAGATCGCCATCAATCGATTTTCGGCGTGCCACCTGAATCAATGAGAATCAATTAAATTGTCTGCGAAAATTCGACTATCGTTTTTTGAAAGCATAACCACATGTCGTCATCCGTGAATTTTTCAAGCATTGCCTTTACCGTGAGCCCTGCGCAAACCGATCATGACCGTGAAGTACCGGTGGTGTTTGATTCGCCGCACAGTGGCACTGTCTATCCGGAAGATTTCGATACCATCGTGCCACGCCTCACGCTGCGCCGCGCCGAAGACACACATGTAGAGGCACTCTATGCCGCTGCGCCTGATTACGGTGCCACCTTGATCGCGGCGAATTTTCCAAGGAGCTACATCGACGCCAATCGATCGCTGTTGGATATCGACGCGGCATTGCTGGACGGTACCTGGCCGGGCCCGATCAATACGAGCCGCAAAACTGAAAAGGGCATCGGTCTGGTATGGCGGATGCTCGATACCGGTGAAGCCATTTACACCAGAAAATTGACGGTGGCCGAAGTGCAAACGCGTATCGCGCGCTGCTATGCGCCGTATCACAAGGCGGTGCGTGATGCGATCAACAATGCCCACAAGCACTACGGTGCGGTGTGGCATATCAATTGCCACTCGATGCCCGCGATGTCGTCGGTCATTTCCGAGGAAGGGCCGGGTGTATCGCGTGCCGATTTCGTTCTCGGCGATCGCGACGGCAGCACCTGCTCGCCGGCGTTCACGGCGTTCGTTGCAGACACCCTGCGCGGGATGGGCTATGAGGTTCGCATCAACGATCCTTACAAGGGTGTCGAATTGGTGCGCGCCTATTCCGACCCAGCAGAGCGCAAACATTCTCTGCAGATCGAAGTTAACCGCAAGTTGTACATGAATGAAGACAGCCGTGAGCGCAACTCGGGGTTCGATGACTTGCGGCGCAATTTGACGCGGCTGGTGGCAGCCATCGCCGGGTTCGCGCGTGCGAATATCCCTGCCGGGGGCCACCACCACGATTGCGGACACGATCATGGGCATGACCATGGGCATGGGCATGGGCACGATCATGCGCATGCACACGATGGCCATGACCACAAGCCGCATGAACACTAAGCCCATTCCCGCGGCGGGCTCTTCACCCTACGTGGTCGAACTCGCCCCGCCGGATATTTCCGCGTACCGCGTCGGCAACAGCGGTATTGATTACGTCACCACGTTCGACTCCGGCAAAGCGGGTCCGCACGTAATGATCAATGCCGTCACCCACGGCAATGAACTTTGCGGCGCGCTCGCCGTGGACCGTTTATTCAAGTGCGGCGTGCGGTCCACGCGAGGAAAATTGACCTTGGCGTTCGCCAATATCGACGCGTACTTGCGTTTCGATCCAGCACGTCCCCATGCGAGCCGATTTGTCGACGAAGACTTCAACCGCGTCTGGTCGCCGGCCACGCTGGATGGTCCGCGCCAATCGGCGGAACTGACGCGTGCGCGCGCGATGCGCCCACTCATTGATCAGGTCGATTTTCTACTCGATATTCATTCGATGCACGATCCGCACGGACCAGTAATGATCTCGGGGCCGCTGGATAAGGGAATTGCACTATCCAAGCGGGTCGGCGTACCCGAATTCGTGGTCGCCGATGCCGGGCATGCCAATGGCACGCGGATGCGCGACTATGGTGGTTTTGGGGACGCGGCGTCGTCGAAGGCCGCACTTCTGGTCGAATGCGGTCAGCACTGGGAACGATCGAGCGAGGCGCTCGCCTGGCAGACATGCTGGCGATTCTTGTTGACCCTGGAAGTGGTTGACCGCGAGGAGGCGTTGGCCGAGATTGACGGCACCGGGTTGCCCCCACAAAAAATTGTCCGCATTACCGAGGCGCTAATTGCCGGTTCACTCGACTACCAATTCGCCGAAGGCCTCAAAGGACTATCGATTGTCGCGAAAAAGGGTGATCTCATCGCGCACGACGCGGGCCAACCGGTACGCGCACCTTATGACGATTGCGTGCTCATCATGCCGACACTGGTACACGTGAAACCGGGCTTGACGGCCGTGCGTATCGGGCGGATCGAGTAGTTTTTTGGCGGGCGGCAATGTCTCGCACCGCAAAATCAGCGTCCGTTTTCTTCGCCTTTGGCCGAGGGGCGAA
>JAYTUX010000155.1:0-2207 GCA_043744315.1 Betaproteobacteria bacterium
AGGTACAAAAACAATGCCTCAGGCGATTTTTCCACCTGCACCGCAACGCGGTCGCCCGGCACCACGCCTAGCGCACGGATAAAGCCTGCATACCGCGCCGTCGTCGTTTCAAGCGTTGCGTAGGAATAGATGTCCTCGGTTGCCGTTTCGAGCGCTGTTTGCGAACGATCTTGCGGAAATCGGGATTGGAGCAGCGCGTAAAGATTTGCATTCATCCTAAATAATCCCCAGTTTCAATTCGCGATCCGCCACCCGCGCGACGTTGTAATCATTGAATTCATGTTTTTGCAATGCGGCATCGCCAAGAATGCTGGCAATCGCCCTACCCGGCAACAGTTGGATTTCCGTCCCGTACAGCATCGTTACCTGTGACACCGGCGCGCACAAGGCCACGTAAACGCCGCCGCCGAGCTTGCCCAACACGATGGTGTCGATATGTGTGCCAGCCTGCGATAGCGCCAGCAATGCCGATGCGAGATCCGCCAGATACGCCGACAACATAATGCGTTCATCATCGATGGACGTAGAGTGCGAATCGCAATCAACCAGCATGTGCAGCCTCGCAGGTTTGACACCGGCATTCATTGAAAGCATTTTCCACAACACATCCGCCTGCGCCCACGCGCGTTCCGCCCCCAGCATTTTGCCACCCACAAAACCAGCCAGCATCACCGCATGACCGTCATGCACCGCTTCGCCCGACAACACGCCGTTTTGCTCACTCAAGCGATAGCCTTCCGGATACAGCTTGGCTAGATCTTTGCGCTCGATTTTTTCCGGGTTGGCCGACCCTTTGATGGTCTTCAATTGCGCCAATCTCGCGCCGAGCGTAATGTGCCGCAGGGCAAGCACATTGGCGACAGGCTCAGGCGGTGTAGTTGAGGCGGAGGCGGAATCGGCGGCGACGGCTAGTACGTCAGCGCTGCCAAGCTTGGCCCTTTCCTCACCGCTAATGGCCGCCATCGATATCGCCAAAAAAATATGATCGAGCGCAGAAATCCCGGCTGCCTGCGCAAGAATCGACGGGCCGGACATCGCAAGCCGCGTATTTTGCGAATACACACGCAACCCGGCGAGAGCCGCAAGCATGGAGGCACCACCGAAACAATTCGCGCCGCAATACACCGTCATCTGCACACCAGCCGCCGCTGCATTCAAGGCGGCGCGATACATGTGCCGGAATGCGCCCAGCGCGGGCAGGCCTTCGGAAACACGGGCACCGGCGGAATCAATATAGATAACCAATCCACTCTTTTGCGCCGCGACAACCTTGAACAAGCTCGCTAATTTGTCGCATTCCTTTGCGCCCAACGAGCCGCTGGCGATTTTGTTTTCGATGATAGCCATCAATACCGACACGGCGGCCTTGCCAACGGCCGCAGGCATGCGTCCACGACCGATGGTGAGATTGCCGGTGGGCTCACCGGTGGCGCTAAATTCGTAGCGGGATTTAAAGACAGCGAGACACTCGGCGGAAAGCATACCCTGACGACTACCGGCCCAGTTTCATCACGGCAATAATCGACAGCCCGATTGCCAGATTCAGCATCACCATCACACGGATTTTCTCAAGCTGTGCGGCGGCAGCGGGCCAGTCCTGCGCCTGCACAAACGCACCCAGACGTGAAAACGGCGCGGCGCGAAGATAGAAAAAAATCGTCATCATCACGACACCCAGACCAATCATCCATTGCCAGGCGAAAGGCATATTCTTCATACCAACCATTACGATCATCGCGCCGCCCGAACCCAGAATGAGCGCGATGGCGAGCACGACATGTTTGAAAAAACGCCCCAGTGCGGCGTGCATCAGCGGAATCCGCTGTGGCGGCGCCAGTACGGCTATAGCGGCAGGCCGCAGGCAAAACAGCGCGAAAACCATGCCGCCGACCCAAACAACGACGGCCAGCAGATGCAGCAGCAACAAGGTGGAATAGAGTGTCATGCGTTAATTCTAACGCCGCTCGCACAAATCGACAGGATCGAGAAACTGGCCATTAGCAAATCCAGCAAATAAAAAAGCCGTCATTCCCGCAGAAGCGGGAATGACGGCTCAGGATGCTTCATTCCATTTCTCGATCATTAACTTAATAAGTTAATCACGAACAAATCAAATATTCGTCGTCCCCGCGAAGGCGGGGATCCAGTGACGTTGCGGCGAACGACGCTGGATTCCCGCCTTCGCGGGAATGACGGCTTTTTCTGAT
>JAYTUX010000156.1:0-2204 GCA_043744315.1 Betaproteobacteria bacterium
GCGGGCGTGTACGATGCCTTTGCCGAAAAATTCCGCACGCGCCTTGGCACCCTTAAAGTCGGGCGTGGTACCGACGCCGGCGTGAATGTCGGCCCGCTGATCGATGAGCAGGGACTGTTCAAAGTCGAATCGCATGTCAAGGATGCGATCGCGAAAGGCGCGAAAGTGTTGATCGGCGGCCATCGCCACGCGCTAGGAGGACGTTTTTTTGAGCCCACCTTGCTCACCAATGTGCCGATGTCGGCAAAAGTATCGAAGGAAGAAACCTTTGGCCCGGTCGCGCCACTGATCAAATTCAATACTGAAGCGGAAGCGATTGCGCTTGCCAACGACAGCGAATTTGGGTTGGCGGCGTATTTCTTTGCGCGCGATGTTGGACGTGTGTTCCGCGTTGGCGAGGCGCTCGAATCGGGCATGGTCGCGGTCAACACCGGTATCTTGTCCAATGAAGTCGCGCCGTTCGGTGGCATCAAGCAATCGGGATTGGGTCGCGAGGGCTCCAAGTACGGCATTGAGGACTATCTCGAGATCAAGTACCTGTGCATCAATGTTTGACGCATTGCGCGCCGCGCAAAGCGATCACCGATGCAGTCCATTCCTTGAGTAAACGTCAACCGCCACTTCGAAGCACGCCTCCCTTTGAAAAGGAGCCTTTCCTGAGCTTGTCGAAGGAGAGATTGAGTGGTATTTTCGCCGCAACAATTTTCGCCACACTTTTCGCCATTGATGCGGCCGCGCAACGAACGACCGAAACAACGACTGCGCCCGAACCTGCGTCCGCCATCATCGAGAAAAAACTCGTCGTCGCCAAACACGCCATGATCGTCGCCGCGCATCCGCTTGCCGTCGATGCCGGATTGAAAATTCTTGACGCAGGTGGCAACGCGGTCGATGCCGCCATCGCAATACAAATGGCGCTGAATCTGGTCGAGCCGCAATCCTCCGGATTGGGTGGCGGTGCCTTTATGCTGCAATTCGATGCGAAGAATAACAAGGTAAATGCCTACGACGGTCGTGAAGTCGCTCCCATGGGCGCGACCCCCGAATTGTTTCTCGACAAGGACGGCAAACCGATCCGCTATTTCAACGCCGTCGTTGGCGGCCGCTCGGTGGGCGTTCCCGGTGTCTTGCGCATGCTCGAAATGGCCCACGCTCGACATGGGAAATTGCCATGGGCAAAGTTATTTGAGCCGGCGATTGCGCTCGCTGAAAATGGCTTCCCGATGTCTCTGCGCACGCATGCGCAAATCGCCCGCGATACGGCATTGAAGGCGGACGTCAACGCGCGCGCATATTTTTTCCTGCCCGACGGTGCGCCAAAACCGGCCGGCACGATACTCAAGAATCCCGAACTCGCAACGGTATTAAAGCGCATCGCACGAGAAGGGTCGGATGCATTTTATGTCGGCGACATTGCAAAAGATATTTCGGCCGCGGTGCGCAATCACCCCACAAACCCCGGCACGCTTTCCGAGCAGGATTTGCGCGATTACCGCGCACGCGCCACCACGCCGGTCTGCGGAAAATATCGAACCTACAAACTATGTGGTGTGCCGCCGCCTTCGGCCGGCGGCATCGCCATGCTGCAAATATTGGGAGCGCTGGAGCGCTTCGATATGAAGGCGATTTCTGCCCAATCGGCTGAGGCGGTACATTTGATATCCGAAGCCGAGCGCCTTGCCTACGCCGACCGCGAACGCTTTGCCGGCGACGATAAATTCACTCATGTCCCGATAGCGGGATTGACCGATCCTGCATATTTGCAGAAGCGCGGTGAATTGATCCAACGCGATAGGTCCATGGGGCGCGCGGAAGCCGGTGCACCGACGGGTGCGCAGGTGGCGATGGCCGATGGTGAAGCGCTGGAGTTTTCCTCGACCAGTCATATGTCGATTGTCGATAAAGATGGCAATGCGGTGTCGATGACGACCTCGATCGAGTCGGGATTGGGCAGCCGGATTTTTGTGCGCGGTTTTTTGCTGAACAACCAGCTCACCGATTTTTCGATGTTCCCGACCGTCGATGGCCGACCCGTTGCGAATTCGGTGCAACCCGGCAAGCGCCCGCGCAGTGCAATGTCGCCGACGCTGGTGTTTGACGCCGACAACCGATTGCACATGGTGCTCGGCACGCCCGGTGGGCCACCAATGATTTACTACCTTGCCAAGACGTTGGTCGCGACGCTCGATTGGGGCATGGATATG
>JAYTUX010000157.1:0-2197 GCA_043744315.1 Betaproteobacteria bacterium
ATTCTTGATCGCTCGTTTGCGTTGAAGTACGCCAACCCCGCAGCCGAAACCATGTTTGCCTTCAGCAAAAAAAATGCGCTGGGACAGCCTTGCGCTAGATTGTTTTCTGCGCACGCTGGCAATGCGGCCTTGTTTGCCATGCTTAATCAGGTCATTAAACACGATGCCGGTTTCAGTGAAAACGAATTGACGCTCGAAACCGCAGCCGCCACCGTTCTGCACACGTCCTGCACGGCTGCACCTGCTGAGGGACAACGCTTGACGCTGGAATTTCATCAGCAGGACCAGCAAATGAAAATCGTCCGCGAAGAAAAAATTCTTGAGCATCAGCAACTGAACCGCGAACTGATTCGCAACCTAGCCCACGAAATCAAGAACCCGCTTGGCGGCATTCGCGGCTCGGCGCAGTTGTTAGAACGCGAGTTGGCGCAGAACGAACTGAAAGAGTACACGCAAGTCATCGTGAAAGAAGCTGATCGGCTGCAGGCGTTGATGGATCGCTTGCTCACGCCGCATCGGCTACCCAAACTGATCAGCCTCAATATTCACGAGGTGCTTGAGCGTGTGCGCGCACTGGTGTTGGCGGAGTTTCCGGATGGCATCAGCATTGTGCGTGATTACGACACCAGCCTTCCCGAACTCATCGGCGAGACCGAGCATCTGATTCAGGCGCTACTGAACGTGGCCAGAAATGCGGCGCAATCGATGAAAGGTCACGGCGAAATTCGCATCGTGACACGAATCGCGCGTCAGGTAACGCTGGCACGCGTCCGCTATCGCTACGCCATCATGATCGAGATCACCGACAACGGCCCGGGTGTGGCACCGGCATTACAGGACAAAATTTTTTACCCCCTAGTATCGGGCCGCGATGGTGGCACCGGTTTAGGGCTGTCGATCGCACAGGATTTGGTCAACCAGCACCAAGGCATTATCGAATTCGATAGCGTGCCCGGCCAGACGCGATTTACCGTGCTGTTGCCCGTGCGCAACGTTCAATCCACCCTTGAAACATCACAACATTCTTGAAAGCGGTACATGCGGCCAGTCTGGATCATTGACGACGATAAAAGTATTCGTTGGGTAATTGAAAAATCCCTCACGCGCGAGGGCATTGTGTTTCGGTCGTTCGCTGCCGCACAGGATGCACTGGATGCGCTCGAGGACAGTGCGCCGCAGGCAGTCATCAGCGATATCCGCATGCCGGGTACATCCGGACTTGAATTCATGCAGCAGATCAAAACAAAGCTGCCAACCACGCCGGTAATTATCATGACCGCTTATTCAGATCTGGAGAGCGCAGTTGCGGCGTTTCAGGGTGGTGCATTTGAATACCTGCCCAAACCTTTCGATGTTGATCACGCGGTTGAGTTAATCCGCCGCGCGCTTGATGAGTCGGTTCGCAAATCGCCGAGCGAGGTAATCGCCGGCAATGTGCCCGAAATACTCGGCTCGGCCCCAACCATGCAAGAAGTATTTCGCGCCATCGGCCGACTTTCCCAATCGCATGCCACCGTATTGATCACCGGCGAATCCGGTACCGGCAAGGAATTGGTGGCGCTCGCCCTGCATCGCCACAGCCCGCGCGCAGCCAAGCCGTTCATCGCCATCAATACTGCCGCGATTCCGAAAGACTTGCTAGAGAGCGAGTTGTTCGGCCATGAGCGCGGTGCCTTTACCGGTGCGGCGACGATGCGGCGCGGGCGTTTTGAACAAGCCGATGGCGGCACGCTATTTCTCGATGAGATCGGCGACATGCCGCCGGATTTGCAAACCCGTCTGCTGCGCGTGTTGTCCGACGGACAGTTTTATCGGGTTGGCGGCCACCTGCCGATGACGGCGAGCGTGCGCGTGATCGCCGCGACCCATCAGGATCTGGATGCGCGTGTCAAAGAAGGATTATTTCGCGAAGATCTGTATCACCGCTTGAACGTCATTCGCCTGCGACTGCCTTCGCTGCGCGAACGCCGCGAAGATATTGCGTTGCTGCTGAAACATTTTCTGGCAAAAAGTGCGCGTGAATTAAACGTCGATGCAAAACGCCTTTCCGAAAACGCACTCGCCTTTCTGTCGCAGCAGGAATTTCCCGGCAATGTGCGTCAATTGGAAAACCTCTGCCACTGGATCACGGTGATGGCGCCTGCACAAACTGTCGAGGTGGCCGATCTTCCCGCCGACATGCGTGGCACTATCGGTG
>JAYTUX010000158.1:0-2194 GCA_043744315.1 Betaproteobacteria bacterium
GTCATATTTGTGGACTGAGGCCACATGAATCACTTTCTCGGCCGAGACAAAACTGTAGCAAGTGTTGGTCAGTGTTGGGCTTTGATTCGGCGCTTCGCCGGTCAACAGCGCAACCACAGCAGCGGCGCAGGTCTTGCCGTGGGCGTTTGCCATATGACCAGATTTTGGCATTGCAGGTGCAATCTGGAGCGCGTCACCCAGCAAATGTACGCCTGGCGCATTTTTGGCCTCGTAGGTGAGCCAGTTGATTTCGCACCAGCGCTTGTTTGCAGTGATGAATGAATTGGCGATTGAACCCGCCTTCATCGGTGGCAACACGTTGAGCACATCGGCCTTCACATCACCGAATTCCAGTTTGGCGGTATTGGTGGCGACATCAACGTCCATCAGTTTTGAGCTGCCGCGATATTCCACCATGCCCCCATACATATCCATCCAGGCTTTCTTGAACAGGCCGGGTTTGGACGTGACATCCATGTTTGCATCGAGGATCAGCACTTTCGATTTTGGTTTGGCCTGCTTGAAATAGGCGGCAACCTGGCAGGCACGCTCATACGGGCCGGGGGGACAACGATACGGCGCCTCAGGAATTGAAATCGCGAAAATACCGCCGTCCTGCATGGCTTCGAGTTGCTTGCGCAAGGCAATCGTTTGCGGGCCGGCTTTCCATGCGTGGAGAATTTTTTCCTGCGCGGCTGCGTTGTTCAGCGCGGGTATTTGATCGAACATGAAAACAACGCCGGGCGAGAGGATTACGCGATCAAATGGAATCGCATCGCCATTGGTCATGCGTACAACTTTCTTCTCAACGTCCACGCCAGTGGCTTCACCGCGTAGCACTTTTACACCATATTTTTTCTGTAACGCTTCGTAGCTGACGGTAATGTCTTTCATCGTCTGCGAGCCGCCGAGTACCAGATTGGAAATCGGACACGAAATAAATTCGGCGTTGCGCTCGATGAGCGTAACGTCGATATTCGGACCCCACATTCTGATGTATTTGGCTGCGGTCGCGCCGCCATAGCCGCCACCGACGATCACGACCTTCGGTCCAGCCGCGCCACCGATAGATGCGCAGCCAGTGATTGCCGAAACGCTGACGGCTGCGGTCGTTGTCGCGGATGCCTTGAGGAAAGTTCTGCGATTTGTATTCATCATTGTCTCCATGACCTTATAGGTTATTTTTTCTGCGCAGAAAAGTAGTCGCCCAACGCGGCCATCTCGGCATCGGTATAGCCCTTGGCAATCTGATGCATGACGGTGGCTTCGCGCTTGCCTTCCTTGAATGCTTTGATTTGCGCGACGAAATATTCCTTATTCATTCCGGCCAGGCCCGGAATCGCACCACCGGCACTATTGCCATTAGTGCCGTGGCAGGCCGCACAATTCGCCGCAAGCGAACGCACACCGAGCGGAGTGAGATTGGCTGCGGCAGAGGGTATGGGCGCAGGTGCCTCCACTGGCGCGGCGGGCGCAGGCGTCTGTGCTACTGCCGACATACCGCACAGCATCGTTGCTGCGGCCAGTGCATGGGACATCTTTTTGTTCATGTAAGTCTCCTCGTAATTTTTGTTCGGGCGTTCACTGACAATCTTCGCGCCGCAACGAGGATAGCGCAAGTCATATGAAATTGCTCGTAGCGCATCGCGGCTGGCAGAAAGAAAAAAGCCACGCGGTTACGGCGTGGCTTTTTTACGATTCATGACACGATATCAGTGCGATCAGGATTCCTGCGTCACCGCCTCTTTTTCTTCGCTGATATCGAGCTTCACCTTGCCATCGGCGTCGACATCGATTGTCACTTTACCGCCATTGGACAAACGCCCAAACAGCAGTTCGTCGGCCAGGGCACGTCGAATCGTATCCTGAATGAGCCTTGCCATAGGCCTGGCGCCCATCAACGGGTCGAAACCATTTTTGGCAAGATATTTCTTCAGTGCTTCGGTGTACGTGACATCGACCTTTTTCTCGGTGAGCTGGGCTTCCAGCTGCATCAGGAACTTATCGACCACCTGCAGGATGATGTTCTCGTCCAGTGGCGCAAATGAAATGGTCGCGTCCAGCCGATTGCGAAACTCCGGCGTAAACATGCGCTTGATCTCGGCCATCTCATCACCGGCCTTCTTGCTGTCAGTGAAGCCAATGGACGACTTCGACAACTCCGACGCACCCGCGTTGGTCGTCATCACAATCA
>JAYTUX010000159.1:0-7071 GCA_043744315.1 Betaproteobacteria bacterium
CGAAGGGCATTGATGCCCTTCGATACCTCAGGGCGAACGGTTTTGGATGTCGCTCCGGAAACGGCTTTTGGCAGTCATTGCGGACCACATCAAGCGTTACGCGCAAAGATTCCCGCTTGCACGAAAGGTTCGCGGCCTGTCCCCGACTCACTCTCTTTGCACAAGGGAGTACGACATGCGTTTCAAGACCCTATTGACGGCAATGATTATTCCCGCGATGTTCGCCAATGCACCCGCACTCGCGGCGACTTGCGGCCCTGCCATCACCGCCAAAAGCGGCACTGTTACTGGCACCATCGTCGAGCTATACACGTCTGAGGGCTGCGATAGCTGCCCGCCCGCCGACAAATGGTTCTCCACCCTCAATGCAGCGCGCGATGGCGTGGTGCCGCTTGCGTTTCATGTCGATTACTGGGATTACATTGGCTGGAAGGATCGCTTCGCCAAGTCGCTTTTCACGCAGCGCCAGCGCGATGCTGTGACCCGACAGGGCAGCCGCGTTTCATATACGCCGCAATTGATGCTCGATGGCCGCGATTTGCGTGTGTGGTCGCATCAGGCACAATTTCAAGCACGGGTGAAGGAAGTCGCGAATCGTCCGCCGCGCGCGGTCTTGGTACTAGATGTGCTCGCCGGTGACACAACAATCGACGCATCACTGGTGGCAAACGTCGTGCTGGTAGCGGATCGCGCGGATGCCGCGCTCTACTTCGCCATTACGGAAAATAATTTGTCGAGTCGCGTGACCGGCGGCGAGAACCGCGGCGTGAATCTGAAACATGATCACGTGGTGCGCGAGTTGATCGGCCCGATCGCAGTTGATGCGCAGGATCGCGCGGCAGGAAAATTCAGCGTACGGCGCATGATCGCGCTGGGTGCAGATTGGAAGCGTGGTGATTTGTCGCTGGTCGCATTTCTGCAGAATGCGCGCAATGGCGAAGTGTTGCAGGCACTGAGTGCGCCATTGTGCCGGGGATGAACCGGGCTCGCTGCACCTTGTTTGTTGTCATCCTGAGCGACGCGAAGGATCTGCTTAGGACGAGATCCTTCGCGTTGCTCAGGATGACAATATTCTTGGATGCGCCGTCAGTCAACTCGTCGAGTCAGCGTTTTCGCCGACGAGTTCCGGCACGACGTAGGGCAGTAAACGGGTACCAATTTTTTCGCCGTCGAGCGAACCCAACGTCAGCGTTCCACCTTTCAGCGCCTCAATTTGCGCAACCACCAGCGCGTCAAATCCACCACCCTGCGCGGGTGATACGTTCGCTACCGCGCCCGCCGCCTGATCGCCGAAAACGGTTGAGTAAACGCTGGTACCCGGTTTCGGTATCGCACCATCGCCATGCACCAAACCCATCCGCCGCTTGAGGATGCCGCGATACTGCGTGCGCGCGACAATTTCCTGTCCGGGATAGCAGCCCTTCTTGAAACTGACGCCGCCGATTAATTCAAAATTTGCCATCTGCGGCACGAACGCATCCTGCGTTTCCGGCAGCACCGTGAGAATACCGGCGCGGACGCCAAATCCATCCCACACTGGTGCACCGACTGGTGTCGCGCCGCGCAATAATTCCTGCCACCAATTTAACGCGAGCGCATCGCGCGCGATGACTTCAAACCGATTCGCAGAGACACGCACGATCATGCCGTCATCCATCGTTGCGGTGCTCATCGATTGCGCCGGAAGTGCGCCGACCATTTTTTCGATCAAACCGGCAGCCCCCGCACCGGCCACACCAAATCGAATCCATTGCGTGCCTACGTCAGTGAGCGTCACTTTCGAGCGCAGCACAAACATCTGCATGCGTTTTTGTATCGCAGCTTGCAACGCACGCGGCAGTTGCAGCAGATAGCCATCGGCGTTGCGCCACACGACGAAGGTCGCGAGCAGGCGCCCTTTGGGTGAACACCAGCCGTTCCATTGCGCACCGCTCTCTGCCAATGCGGCGACATCGTTGCAAAATTGCGCCTGCAAATACGCACCTGCATCGGCACCGCTGACCTGAATTATGCCATCGTGCGATAAATCACAAATGATCGTGCCATTCACGGCAGCCGCCAATTCGCCGCCGGCGTCGCCAAAATCAGCCACCCGCCCATCGGCAAAACGCGCCCCCCGGTCGGTGAGTGCGGTAATCCAGCGTTCGCTCATGTGACAATATTCCGGGTGAAAATTGGGCGCGCAGGCATGGGCCGTGCCGCACCATAAAGTGAAGTCCTTCTGTGAAGTCATTGTAGATTTTTTCACAAGATCAAAGTGGAAACCGAAGAAAACAATTCCGCCGATCCTCGCTGGATCGTGTTGCGCGTTTCGCGCATCAACCTGGGTGTCATTTTGACGGGCGCGCTGCTCGCATTCATGATGATTTGGCTGCTCCGTCAATTGCCGGCATGGATCCGCTACCCCATGGTGATCGGATTGGCGTTATCGGTTGCATGGGATTTGTATCAGACGCTACAGAAGGCGCGGAACTCGGTGGCCGCGTTTTACCTGTTCGATCTCGATAATCCCGAGACTGGCGCTGATCCGGAGGCGCCAAAGCTTGGCATCCGGGTACG
This sequence comes from Betaproteobacteria bacterium, assembly GCA_043744315.1. GTDB lineage: Bacteria > Pseudomonadota > Gammaproteobacteria > Burkholderiales > Usitatibacteraceae > UKL13-2. Next base: position 2,560 of record JAYTUX010000159.1, read on the forward strand.
CTACCGGAGTGCCGCGTCACTGGTGGCCGCCCCCGAACACGAAGGTGCGGTGCTGCGCAATGCGTTTGTCTCACCATGGTTCACGGCGATGCGCTACCGCCTGCCGGGTGATCCTGCGTGGCGCCGCTGGTGGCCCCGCGCCATTTCGTTATGGCCGGATAGCATCAATGCCGAGGATTTTCGAAAGGTTCGCGTCGCGCTCAAGTGGAAGTAGCCGTGGCGAAGACGTGACCGGGCCTCAAGTATAATTTCGACTCGGCCACACTCTTTCCTTCCGGCCCCGCCCATGGTTTATCCCCACGCAGCAAGCGCCGCGGCACCGCAGTTGATGGTGCTGCGCGGCTCATCCGCACTGTCGGCGTTTCGCCTCGATAAATTGCGCGCGTCCCTGATGCAATCACATCCGGCGATACGATCCATCGATTGCGCGTTTGTCCACTTTGTCCATTGTTCGGTCGCGCCCGACGCACGCGAGTCCGAAATCCTGCGTCAATTGCTGACCTACGGCGGCGCACCGGCACCCGCGATTGAGGGCGAGACGTTTCTCGTCATCCCGCGAATCGGCACCATTTCTCCCTGGGCATCGAAAGCAACAAATATCGCGCGCAATTGCGGGCTCAGGTCAGTTCATCGGATCGAGCGTGGCAGCCACTTCACGGTAAATTGCGCAGACGTCATGAGCGCCGACGCCCACGCCGCAATTGTCTCTGCCCTTCACGACCCCATGACCGAAACCGTGCGGCATTCGCTGGACGCCGCGGCCGAATTATTCGTCGCACAATCGCCGCCGCCACTCAACCGCGTGCCGCTGATGGCAGATGGCGTGCAGGCATTGCGGCGCGCGAACACTGACATGGGATTAGCACTCGCGGTGGATGAAATCGATTACTTGTTCGACTACTACCTGCGCATCGCGCGCGATCCGACCGATGTCGAATTGATGATGTTCGCCCAGGCCAATTCCGAACATTGCCGGCACAAGATTTTCAACGCGTCGTGGACGATTGACGGCGTGGTGAAAACCGAGAGTCTGTTCGCGATGATTCGTAACACCCACCGCCTTGCTCCCGGCGGAACGGTGGTCGCATACTCGGATAATTCGGCCGTGATGCAGGGCAACACGATTGCCCGTTTTTTTCCGGACGCGCAGGGACGCTTTGAGTTTCATGAAGATGAAACGCACATCCTGATGAAAGTGGAAACCCATAATCATCCAACCGCGATCGCGCCGTGGCCAGGTGCCGCAACCGGTTCGGGCGGAGAGATTCGCGACGAAGGCGCCACCGGCATCGGGGCCAAACCGAAGGCGGGTCTCACCGGATTTTCGGTATCGAACCTGAATATCCCCGGCCACCGTCAGCCTTGGGAACACGATTACGGCAAACCCGCCCGCATCGCTTCCGCGCTCGCGATCATGACTGAGGGGCCGATCGGTGGTGCCGCGTTCAACAACGAATTCGGTCGCATCAATCTCACCGGATATTTCCGAACGTTTGAGCAATTGACCGACGGCGTGATGCGCGGGTATCACAAGCCGATCATGATCGCCGGCGGCTTGGGTAATATTTCGCATCGCCACACCCACAAGAAAGCGCTCGCGCCGGGAACGTTGTTGATTCAACTCGGCGGGCCGGGCATGCGCATCGGTCTGGGTGGCGGCGCGGCGTCGTCGATGACCTCCGGTGCCAACACCGAAGCACTGGATTTCGATTCAGTGCAGCGCGCGAACGCGGAAATGCAGCGACGCTGCCAGGAAGTGATCGATGCCTGCTGGCAGTTGATGGATGCGAACCCGATACTCAGTCTGCATGATGTTGGTGCCGGTGGAATTTCAAACGCCTTGCCGGAATTGGCGCATGGCGGTGGCGCGGGCGCGAGGCTCGATTTGCGCGCGGTGCCGTCGGAAGAACCCGGTATGAGTCCACGCGAAATCTGGAGCAATGAGTCGCAGGAGCGTTATGTGCTGGCGATTGCGCCGGAATCACTGGACGCGTTTCACGGCATTTGCGCACGCGAGCGTTGCCCATTCGCGGTACTCGGCACTGCCACGAGTGATGCGCAATTAGTCGTCGCCGATCCCTTGTTCGACAACCATGCGGTCGACATGGAAATGGACGTGCTGCTCGGCAAGCCGCCGCGCATGCATCGCAATGTGGTGTCGGCCAAATCGGTCTTGCCGCCGCTAGATACATCCGCGATAAATCTGAAAGATGCCGTCTATCGCGTGCTGAAATTGCCGACGGTGGCCGACAAATCGTTTCTCATCACCATCGGCGACCGCTCGGTCGGCGGACTCACCGCGCGCGATCAATTCGTTGGACCGTGGCAGGTGCCGGTGGCCGATTGCGCGGTGACGCTGATGGGCTTTCAGACGCTCAATGGCGAAGCGATGGCGATGGGCGAGCGGGCACCGATTGCGCTGATCAATGCCGCCGCATCGGGCCGCATGGCGGTTGGCGAGGCGATCACCAACATCGCTGCCGCGGACGTCGCCGCACTCAGCGACATCAAGCTCAGCGCCAACTGGATGGCGGCCGCCGGTTTTCCCGGCGAAGATGTGCGCCTCTATGAGACGGTGCATGCGGTCGGCATGGAATTGTGCCCGGCGCTCGGCATCTCGATTCCGGTTGGCAAGGATTCGCTGTCGATGAAAACGGCATGGGACGATCGCGGCGCAAAGAAACAAGTGGTCGCACCGGTGTCGCTGGTGATCTCCGCGTTCGCAAGGGTGCAAGACGCCAGTCTGACGCTCACGCCGGAACTTGCTCGAGGAATCGACGAGACCGAACTTGTGTTGATCGATCTCGGCCACGGACGCAATCGCCTCGGTGCGTCGGCGCTGGCACAGGTGTTTGGTCAAGTCGGCGACATCGCGCCAGATCTTGATGAACCATTGCATCTGAGGCAATTTTTTGCCGCCATTCGCGCACTGGCACGGGATAAAAAAATATTCGCCTATCACGATCGCTCAGACGGCGGGTTACTGGTCACGCTGGCGGAAATGATGTTCGCGTCGCATTGCGGTTTGACGATTTATCTTGACGTGCTGACCTATGCCGAACGCGAAGCCGATGTCGATGACTACGACGTGAGCCTGACCGCAAAAAAACTCGGCGAGAATGACGCGGCACTTGCGGCATTGTTCAACGAAGAACTCGGTGCGGTACTGCAAATCCGCAAGGCCGATCGCGCCGAGGTGATGCGCGTGTTGCGTGATGCGGGGCTGGGCGCATGCAGTCACGTCATCGGCCACCTCAACACCCAGGATGAATTGCGCGTAATCCGCGCCACCAAACCGCTGCTCGCCGAGAAACGTGTGGACTTGCAATCGGCGTGGAGCGAGACCAGTTACCTGATCCAGTCGATGCGCGACAACCCCGACACCGCGAAACAAGAAAATGCGCGGATCAATAACACGTCCGATCCAGGCCTGAGCGCAACGCTCGCGTTCGACCCCGCCGAAAACATCGCGGCGCCATTCATCAACATGGTAAAACCGCGCATCGCGATACTGCGGGAGCAAGGCGTCAACGGTCAACTCGAAATGGCGCACGCCTTTACCCGCGCCGGGTTCGACGCCATCGATGTGCACATGAGCGACATTATTTCCGGTCGGCAATCGTTGCAAGACTTCCGGGGCTTCGCCGCCTGCGGCGGTTTCTCTTATGGCGACGTGCTGGGTGCCGGCGAAGGCTGGGCGAAATCAATACTCTTTAATCCGCGCGCGCGCGATGAATTCGAGGCATTTTTCAATCGCGCCGATTCGTTCGCACTGGGGGTGTGCAACGGCTGCCAGATGATGTCGAATTTGCACGCCATCATTCCTGGAGCCACAAACTGGCCGCACTTCGAAAAAAACTCGAGTGAACAATACGAGGCGCGCATGGTGCTGCTGGAAATCGGCGAATCGCCATCGATCCTGTTCACCGGCATGTCCGGTTCGCGTCTGCCGGTGGTGACCGCGCACGGCGAAGGCCGCGCGGTGTTCCGCGATTCCACGCAGCGTGATGCGGCACGTTGGCTGTGCGCAGCAAATTTCATCGATAACGGTGGCCGCGCGACCGAACAATTTCCGGCGAATCCGAATGGCTCACCGCTTGGCATGACCGCCTTCACCACACCCGACGGTCGTTTCACGATCATGATGCCGCACCCGGAACGGGTCGCGCTCAATGTGAATCTGTCCTGGCGTCCGCGCGATTGGCCCACATCGGATGACTTGCGCCGCCCGGCATTCAGCCCGTGGATGCGGATGTTTCGCAATGCACGGAAGTGGGTGGCTTAAGTCCAAACACTCGTGCGAGTGAAATTCGCACTTACTGAAGTTTGGCGCGTTCCATGCGGAGCACTTCTCCCTTTGCAAAAGGGAGAAGGACTCTGCAAATGCGCATACGGGATTTCCAAAACGAATTGGCAGTAGTGTCCGGTTAAATCAGATTGAATACGTGTGAACTCTAATACTGGTGCGGCTTTCCGGCCGATTTTATTTGGTGCCGATTTGAAACTGGAATC
>JAYTUX010000160.1:0-7027 GCA_043744315.1 Betaproteobacteria bacterium
TCGAGAAGATGCTTTTTTTCTCGGCCTGAATCTCGCGGAAAAGGTTTTATGATCGAGACAAATTTCCCCTACAACGAAGATGCACTGCGTGAACTGGAATTGTGGCCGTTGTTCGAGATGCAGCAAAAATCGTTGCCGCCGCCAAGCCCTGCCATGACGACACCAGTCGTGATCCCGGCTCGTGGTCCGTCGCCGGCCAATGCCATCGAACGCAGGAATGATCGCGCCACGCCGATAGTTTCCGCTTCAACAATTGCGGTCAGCTCCAGTGTGCTCGACCCTGAGCGCGTCGCACGCATCGCCAGCCTCGATTGGGACGCACTCGTTGCGGAAGCGGCAACCTGCGCCGCGTGTGGTTTGTGCAAGCATAGAAAACAAGCTGTCGTTGGCGAGGGGGCGGTCGATGCGCCGTGGCTGTTTGTCGGCGAAGGCCCGGGCTCCGAGGAAGACGAACAGGGCGAGCCTTTCGTCGGCCCGGCGGGGAAATTGCTCGATGCAATGCTTGCGGCGGCGGGCCTGCAACGCGGTCGTGAGGTGTATATCGCCAACGTCGTTAAATGTCGGCCGCCGGGAAACCGCAATCCAAGCAGCGACGAAGCGCTGGCCTGCGCGCCGCTGCTGGATCGGCAGATTGACCTGATCCAGCCGCAACTGATCGTCGCGCTGGGCAAGATCGCACTCGCACGGCTCACCGGCACTGACGCAAGCATGGCTTCGATGCGCGGCACCCTGCACGAATACCGGGGTATTCCGGTGGTGGCGACCTATCATCCCGCGTACCTGTTGCGCAATTTGTCGGACAAGCTGAAAGCGTGGGAGGATTTGATGTTCGCGAAACGGACATTGATCGCGGCCAAACGGTGATTCGTCGCACCGGATCGCAGCAGGCGTTCGGCGGGCCTTGCAAACGCTAGAATTGCACTCATTTACCACGCGCGATCATTTGATCGGCACTTATTCGGGAGCAAACATGCGCAAATGGGCTTTGTTATTGGGTTTGACGGCGATTTTGTCGCTGTCCGGCTGTGGCTACAACGATTTTCAGACCAAGGACGAAGCGGTCAAAAAATCCTGGGCGGAAGTATTAAATCAATATCAGCGCCGCTCCGATCTCATCCCCAATTTGGTGGCAACGGTGCAAGGCTATGCGCAGCAGGAGAAAGACGTGTTGCTCGGCGTGACTGAGGCGCGCTCACGCGTTGGCCAGATGAAACTCGACGAAAGCGTGCTGAATAATCCGCAGGCAATGCAGAATTTCCAGAAAGCGCAAGGCGACCTGTCGAGTTCGCTGTCGCGTTTGCTGGTGGTAGCGGAAAATTATCCGCAATTGAAATCCGATGCCAACTTCCGTGAGCTGCAATCGCAACTGGAAGGCACCGAGAATCGCATCACGGTCGCGAGGAAACGATTTACCGAATCGATCGAATCATACAACATCCTCACGCGCCAATTTCCGACCAATCTGACGGCGATGATATTCAGCTATTCCGTCAAACCACAGTTCACGGTGGAAAACGAGAAGGCAATTTCAGTCGCGCCGAAGGTCGATTTTGGTGCCAAGCCTGCGCCGACACCTGCGCCGGCAAAATAATCTGTAATTTGTGAGACGGGAAAGTAGCACTTGCCCATGAACGCCTGTCGCCTGATGGTGCGGGCGTTCACCTTGCTGGCGGTACTGTTCGCTTTCGGCGCTTATGCCGCCGAAGGCGATCCACAACCGATTCCCAAGTACGACAAGCGTGTCATCGATTTGACGGCCACGCTGTCGGCCGCAGACGAAGCGCGGATTGGCGCGCGCCTGAAGGAATTCGAGGCGAACACGGGTGCGCAGATTGCCGTGTTGATCGTCGGCACGACCCAACCCGAGGCGATTTTCGATTACGCCTTGCGCGTAGCTGAAAATTGGAAAATCGGCCGCCAAGGCGTTGATGACGGTGTGTTGTTTTTGATCGCCAAGAACGACCGCAAGATGCAAATCCTCACCGGCCCGGGTGTGCAGGGCACATTGACCGATGCGATGTCGAAACGCATCATCGCCGAAATTGTCGGGCCGAAATTCCGCGCGGGAGAATTTGCGGCCGGCATCGATGCGGGTGTCGAAAAGATGATCGGCGTATTGCAGGGCGAGGCGCTGCCGCCGCCGCAGAAAAAACGCGTGGCGTCAAAGAATGTCAGCTACGAAAATTTCCTGATGTTGGGTGTTCTTGCCGCCGTCGTGGTCGGGCCGCTGCTGCGTACGTTGCTGGGGCGCTTTCTGGGTGCCGGCGCCACCGGTGCCGCGACCGGCGCTGCCGCGTGGTGGATTGCCGGTGGTCTCGCCTTTCCAATTGTCGCTGGCGTAATACTTTTCTTTATTGTGCTGTTGATGGGGTCGGCGAATTTTCTCGGCGGACGCGGTGGAATTGGCGGCGGCTGGGGTGGTGGCGGCTTCTCCGGTGGCGGTGGTGGTGGCTCGTCCGACAGTTTCAGCGGCGGCGGAGGCGGCAGCTTTGACGGCGGCGGCGCCTCGGGTGATTGGTGAACACATGGAATTCCTGAAACGATTCTTTCGTCACGTATGGATGTCGCCGATTCAGGTGCGTCGCGCTTTTCCGCACGCGACGCTGGAGGCCGTGAAGCATGCGGTCGCAGCCGGTGAAAAAACCCATCGCGGTCAGGTGCGGTTTGTCGTCGAAGCGGAGTTGACCACATCGCAACTGTGGGCGGGCGTTAATTCGCGTCAACGGGCGATCGATGTTTTTTCATCGCTCAGGATTTGGGACACCGAAGAAAACAACGGTGTGATGGTTTACGTGCTGCTCGCCGATCGAAAAGTTGAAATCATTGCGGATCGCGGCATTCATCGAAAGGTCGGCGATGAGCGCTGGCGCGCCATCTGCAAAGAAATCGAATTGCGTTACCGGCGCGGCGATTTTCTCGGTGGCAGTGTGACGGGCATTGAAAAAATCAGCGCTGAGCTTGCGCATGGTTTCCCGGCGCGCGGGGATGAAAAGAACGAGCAGGCCGATACGCCGGTAATCATTTAACGACGAAAGGAGTACTTCTACAAACCACGTCGTGCCGGCGTGCGCCAGTACCCAGTCTTTCGTAACTCATCGATTTTTGCGATGGGCTCTATTTCGGCAACGCCGGAATGACGGGAATTTTAGGTAATTCCCAGTATCGGCGCGCCTTTCAGGGCATTTTGTGCCGAAACGCCGCGCCCGATATTGACTTTTCTGCATCAGTGCGGGCTTGGCCCCTAATGCGGTCGATCGACAAAGTGCGATGGTGACTCACCCTTATCGATACCGATCAATTGATCGATCTGCGGATGTCGGCGGTGATTGATCTGGTTCCAGCGCATGATCAACACCATCATTGCCGCCACGAATCCGCCAAACAGCACAATGATCGTATTGATCGACAGTTGAAACGACAGCATCACCGAATACACGGCAACCATCAGCAAAATATTCAATTGCTCGTTGAAATTCTGCACCGCAATAGAGTGTCCGGCCGACAACAACACATGGCCGCGATGCTGAAGTAATGCGTTCATCGGCACAACGAAAAAGCCACCGAGACCGCCGACCAGAATCAACAGCACGCAGACAATCGGCAATGCATAGGTGATGGGCATGAACATCACGGCGAAACCCATGGCGATGCCGAAGGGCAGCACCGTAAGCGAATTTTTCAGTGTCATGTATTTGCCGGCGATCACCGCGCCGACAATCGTGCCGACACTCGCGACCCCCATCAACATCGAGGCTTGATCGAGACGCAGGCCGAGGTGCTGCTTGCCCCATTCCAGTACCATCAACTGCAGCGTCGCGCCGGCACCCCAGAATAACGTGGTGACGGCGAGTGAAATTTGGCCGAGCTTGTCGCGCCATAACGTGGCGACGCACCGCCAAAAATCGGTGATGAGTACTATCGGGTGCGTCTGCTGTTTCGGATAACGTGCGCCGGTGTCGGGAATATTCAGATTAAAAATGGCCGCGACCGCATAAAACACGGCGATCACCAGGATCGCCGCTTCCGGCGGGGTATCGACGCCGGTATTGACAAACGGCATGTCAAACGACAATAGCCAGCTTGATACTTTTGGGCTGATGAGCGCACCACCCAGCACGGTGCCGAAAATGATCGAGACTACCGTAAGGCCCTCAATCCAGCCATTGCCCTTGACTAATTGCTCGGGCGGCAGCAACTCGGTAAGAATGCCGTACTTGGCGGGTGAATACATTGCGGCGCCGATACCGACGATCATATATCCGGCAAACACAATCCAGAAGCCGCCGTTGCCGGGAAGTTTAATAAAGTCAAAAAAGAAAATGGCAAAGCAACCGACGATCTTGATCGTGTTGGTGATGAACATTACGCGGCCCTTCGGAATCGCATCGGCGAACGCGCCGACGAATGCCGCCAATACGACGTACGACACCGCGAAACCCCATTTGACCATGGGTGTCATCCAATCCGGCCCATTCAGCATCTGGATCAATGCGATGCACGAGATGAACAGCGCATTGTCGGCGAGCGAGGAAAAAAACTGCGCCGCCATGATGGTGTAAAAACCGCGTTTCATCGATTGGAGAGTGGGTTGGATCGCGCCTGTGTTTCCAAGCGTCGTTGTGGTGAATTTAGAGTTGCCTGCATCTTAACCGATGCCGCTGTGCGGCGCGTTTGGCCATCATTGCAAGGTGCCCTTGAATTGGCTGTTCAATTGCGTGGTCGATTGATTCAAGCGCGCTTCACTGCGCGCATCGAGGCTCGGTTCGATTGGTGTGCCGTCCGGCCCATAGATGCCGCACAGGCCAATGAAGCAGAGCGCAAGTTGTGTTTTTTCCTTGGGCGTCATGGGCCGGTCGCGCTCGAGCCTATCGCGTAATTGCATCATTGGCGATTTTCGCGCGCCGATGTAATCCTCTGGCTCGATTTGCCCGTAAATGAGAATTTCATCCAGGCGCGTAACCACGTCAACGCGCGCCTTGTCGGCAGCGGAAAAGCGTTGCGGCGTCTGATTGACCCATACCTTCGGCAGGCGTTTGGCCGCCGCCTGAGCAGGCGTATCCAATGGATTCGCGGTCGGTGCGATCGGCGGATTTTCTGGTGTTACCGGTGGTGTGGTCTGCGAAAATGCCGGCCCGGAAATCAAGGCGGCCAGCGAAATCAATGTGCCGCCGATGCGCACGCCTACAGCACTTCAGCCGCGTGATCGGCAAGTCGCGAACGCTCGCCGCGTTGCAGCGTGATATGCCCAGAATGCGACCAATCCTTGAAACGATCGACGACGTAGGTCAGTCCCGATGAGCCTTCCGTCAAGTATGGCGTATCGATCTGCGCAATATTGCCGAGACATACCACCTTGGTGCCCGGTCCCGCGCGCGTGATGAGTGTTTTCATCTGCTTTGGTGTGAGGTTCTGCGCTTCGTCGATGATCAGAAATTTATTCAGGAATGTGCGACCGCGCATGAAGTTGAGTGATTTCACTTTGATACGCGAACGAATCAGATCGCGTGTCGCGGCACGACCCCAGTCGCCGGCTTCGTCGTCGGTGGCATTGAGTACATCGAGGTTGTCTTCCAATGCCCCCATCCACGGATTCATTTTTTCCTCTTCGGTTCCCGGCAGGAAACCGATATCTTCGCCCACCGGCACCGTCACACGGGTGATGATGATTTCGGTGTAAACCTTGAACTCAAGCGTTTGCATCAATGCCGAGGCAAGCGTGAGCAAGGTCTTGCCGGTGCCCGCCTGACCCAGCAACGTCACGAAATCGACTTCGGGATCCATCAAAATATTCAGCGCGAAATTCTGTTCGCGATTGCGCGCGACGATGCCCCAAATATTGTTTTTCTGATGCGTGTAATCCTTCAGCGTCTTCAATACCGCCGTCTTGCCTTCGTGCGCGGCGACCGAAGCATAAAACGGTTTGTCTTCGTCCTGATAGACGAATTCATTCAGGCTCAACGAACCGACGAGTGGACCTTTGATGCGATACAGCGTGCGGCCATGCTCCTGCCAGGATTCGATGTCTTTGCCGTGCTTGTCCCAAAAATCCTTGGGCAATTCCCGCATGCCGGTAAATAGCAGATCGGTGTCTTCCAGCACCTTGTCGTTGAAATAATCCTCGGCGGCGACGCCGATGGCGCGCGCCTTGATGCGCATGTTGATGTCTTTCGACACCAGCACCACGCTACGCTTGGGATTGTGGTGTTGCAGATCAAGCGCGACGGCAAGAATCTGATTGTCGGCCTTGCCGCTATCGGGTAGCGCGGATGGGAAATCCAGCGTCACGGGGCGCGTTTGCAAAAGCAACTTTCCGCTCGCTTCCTTGGTACCAAAACCCGAGAGCGGCACGCCATTGTCGATATCGCTTTCCGTGCTGGAGACGATCTCATCCAGAAACCGGCTCGCCTGGCGGGCGTTGCGCGCGACCTCGGTCATACCCTTCTTGTTGTTGTCCAACTCCTCCAGCGTGATCATCGGCAGATAGACATCGTGTTCTTCAAAGCGGAACAGCGACGTCGGGTCATGCATCAGCACATTGGTGTCGAGCACAAACAGTTTGGCGCTCGCTTTTTGGGCGGAGGCTCTGGGTGTTGCGGGTCTGGTTGCCAAGTGGTTTCCTCTCGGTCGTCGGTCAATAAATCGCGGTAGTAGGAATCGTAGCGAGCGGTTGCAGTTCGCGTCGAGGAGCAGAGGCGGGCTTGTGCCCGCCGAGCACCACAGGCGTGAAATACGACTGCGCAGTAGATTCGTGCTGCCCCGAAAAATGAAAAACCCTCTTGAGGCGGTGCGCCTCAAAAGGGTTTATCGGGAATTTTGGTATCAATGAAGTGGTGTGCTTTTTGTTGAAATCATTATGACATGGATTTTACGGCGTTCAATACTTCGAGCGCGTGACCGTCGACTTTGACACCGCGCCACTCCCGCGCGATGGAGCCGTCGCGATCAATGATGAATGTCGAGCGCTGAATGCCCATCACTTTCTTGCCGTACATATTTTTTTCCTTAATGACATCGAAAATTCGGCACA
>JAYTUX010000161.1:0-2165 GCA_043744315.1 Betaproteobacteria bacterium
GTAACCCTTCATGGTGATATTGCCACGGAACATGATTTCCCCCATGGTTTCTCCATCTGCGGCAACCGGTCGCATGGTTTCAGGATTCATCACCGTCATGCCCTCCTGAAGCAGATAGGCGACGCCCTGACGACCGTTGAGACGCGCCTGCTCGTCCACAGCCAGCGTTTGCCATTCGTCATGCTTCGCACAAACCGCCGCAGGACCATAGGTTTCGGTGAGGCCATAAACGTGCGTCAGTGCGAATCCCAGCTTAGCCATGCCTTCGATCATCGCGCCGGAAGGTGCGGCACCAGCAACCATCGCATGTACCTTCTGCTTGATATTGCGCTTCATTTCTTCGGGCGCATTGATGAGCATGCTGTGCACGATTGGCGCGCCGCAATAGTGCGTGACGCCGTGCGCACGGATTAGATCGAAAATCACTTTTGGATCAACCTTGCGCAGACACACGTGGGTACCGACGTTTGCGGCAATCGTCCACGGGAAACACCAGCCGTTGCAATGGAACATCGGCAACGTCCAGAGATACACGCTGTGACGCGGCATCGACCATTCAAGAATATTGGCCACAGCGTTCAAATGCGCACCGCGATGGTGATAGACCACACCCTTGGGGTTGCCAGTCGTGCCGGAGGTGTAATTGAGTGAAATAGCTTCCCACTCGTCAGTCGGCGGCGACAATGCAAAATCCGGGTCACCTGCAGCAATAAAAGCCTCGTAATCGATTTTACCGAGCGCTTTCCCCTCGCCGGTGAAGACCGGGTCCAACACATCGATCACTAATGGTTTTGATTTGCACAATTCAAGTGCGCGTTCAATTGTCGGCGCGAACTCACGATCCGTTACCAACACCTTGGCCTCGGCGTGGTCGAGCATGAAGGCAATCGCTTCAGCGTCGAGACGTGTATTGAGGGTGTTCAATACCGCGCCAATCATCGCCGGACCGAAGTGCATTTCTACCATTTCCGGTGTATTAGCGAGCATGGCGGTAACCGTGTGCCCCTTGCCAATACCGTGTTGTTGCAAGGCGCTGGCCAGCCGTCGGGCGCGCGTATAAACCTCAGCCCATGTGAAACGCCGCTCGCCATGAATCACCGCGAGGCGGTCGGGATAGACTGCTGCGGCCTTTGGCAGAAATGACAGCGGCGATAGCGGCGTGTAATTGGCTGGATTTTTGTCCAGACTTTGGTCGTACGGCGATGCGTGTGCGGATGAAGTCATGGCATCAAAACCTCTGGCGCGGATCGAAGCAAAGTTGCTCCGTCTATTATCAATGAGTTTGCGCGAATCATCGCGGCCAATCTCATTCCCTTACGCCAACATCGTCTCTTGGTTCGATCCAGCCATGCCCGCTGCGTGCTCTGCCGCGCGCAAGGTATTGCCCAGCAGCATCGTTATCGTCATCGGCCCTACCCCGCCCGGCACCGGCGTAATTGCCGAGGCCACCTTTACTGCTGATTCAAAATCAACATCACCCACTAATTTTCCATCGGCCAGCCGATTGATTCCTACATCGATCACTACCGCGCCGGGCTTGATCAAGTCGCCATTGATCATGCAGGCCTTGCCTACTGCCACGACGAGAATATCAGCGTCCCTCGTAAATTTGGCCAAGTCCTTCGTCTTGGAGTGGCACACCGTCACCGTGCCTCCGGCTTTCAGCATCAGCATCGCCTGCGGCTTACCGACGATATTGGAACGTCCCACGACCACCACGTGTTTTCCTTCAACGGTGATGCCTTCATATTCAAGCATTTTCATGACGCCATACGGCGTGCAGGGCGGAAACCGGCTCTCATCAATAACAAGTGCGCCCATATTCGCATAATGAAAACCATCGACATCCTTGTCCGATGCGACTGCCTCGATCACCACACGATCATCAATGTGCGTTGGCAACGGCAACTGTACAAGAATGCCGTGAATGGCTGGATTCACGTTAAGTGTGTCGACAAACGCGGTGAGATCGCGTTGCGAAATGTCGGCCGGGAGTGCATGTACTTCCGAGTGCATGCCAATGGCCTCGCAAGCGCGCGCCTTATTGCGTACGTAAACCTGCGACGCAGGATCACACCCAACAATGACAACAGCCAGACTAGGACGCGAGCCCAGCGCAATCAGCCGATCCACGCGCAATTTGTATTCAGCGCGATAGAAGTCGG
>JAYTUX010000162.1:0-2158 GCA_043744315.1 Betaproteobacteria bacterium
GTTGCTGATACACGGCTGCCGTTGAATGCGATGTGGTCCAGCACCATCAGGATGATGAGTAACGGCAGCGGGCGCATGGCTGAGGCGGAAGGGGACATCGCGTGGAGTACTTTCTGCTAGGTGATTTATCGTGCCGGCCCGCGTTGCATCGCCAGCGCCACGCCAATCGACGTGATGACGATCCCGATGAGGGAAATCGGTGTAGGCACCACGTCAAACACGAGGAACTCCATTGCCACCGCAAAAATCGGCGGCAGATAAAGCATGCTGGACACGCGGGTTGCTTCGCCGTGGCGCATGAGTGTGTGCAAGGCATTGACGGCAAGAATGGAGGCGAACACGACCAGAAAAGCGATGGCCCCAAGTAGCGGCCACGACCATTGCACTTTCGCGGGTTCGAACGCGATGCTGAGCGGCACCAACACCACCAACGATGTTGCAAATTGAATGAGTGCACTCGCACGCAAATCAACCGTTGGGCAGAATTTGCGCTGGTAAAGCGTGCCGACGGTCAATGCCACTAAGGCGATGAGTACGGCAATCAAGCTGCCGACGGTGACGGCGCGAATATCGACCTTATGCCACACGATCAGCGCGACACCCGCAAAGCCGAGCGCGATACCGAACCATTGCCGCTCGGTGACACGCTCGCCCGACCCGCGTGAAATCAGCGCAGTTGCCAGTGGTTGCAAGGCCAGAATGACAGCCGCAATGCCGGCCGACATACCCAGATACTGCGCGTAGTGGCTGCCCGACAAATGTATGGCGTGCACCAATAGCCCGGCGACGGTAATGTGAAACCATTGGCGTTGCGTCGTTGGCCATGTGGGTTTCAGCCACAGCACCAGCGGAATCAGACAAATGAGGCCGAACGCAAAACGCATCGATAGGAAAGTGAAAGGCGCGGCGTATTGAATGCCGATTTTGGTCGCAATGAAGCCAGAGCCCCAGATAACGACAAAGTACCAGGCGAGCAGGGCATCGCCGCGTCGCTGGCTTACGTGCATATGCTTAAAGGCAAAGTGCCCGCCCAGCTTGCCGTTTCAGGCATAAATGATCTGAAACACCCGCCAATGCTAGAGTTTCACTATTTTTTAGCTTGTGTTGATTCATCCCCGCTTGCGATCCTCCAAAATAAATCGGCTGCCTTGTTCTGCAATCATGATCGTCGGCGAATTGGTGTTGCCCGAGGTGATGGTCGGCATGATCGATGCGTCCACGACCCGCAGCCGCGCAATGCCGTGTACGCGCAGGCGCGCATCGACGACCGCGTTGGCGTCCGATGCCGGTCCCATCTTGCAGGTGCCGACCGGATGGAAAATTGTTGTGCCGATATTGCCTGCGGCGTTGGCCATTTCCTCATCGGTTTGGATCGATGGACCGGGCATAAATTCCTCCGGCCGATATTTCGCGAGTGCAGCGGCGGTTGAAATTTTGCGCGTGAGCTTCATCGAATTGACCGCGACTGTTCGGTCGACCTCGGTCGAAAGATAGTTCGGCTGGATGACCGGATAGGTTTGTGGATCGATGCCCTTGATGCGAACAAAGCCGCGGCTTTCGGGACGCAGATTGCAGACACTCGCGGTAAAAGCCGGGAACGGATGGGGCGGGTCGCCGAACTTGTCGAGCGATAAAGGCTGAATGTGATATTGAATGTTGGCCGAAGTTTGTGCAACATCCGATTTGGCGAATGCCCCCAATTGCGAAGGTGCCATCGTCAGCGGGCCGGTGCGGTGGAGTGCGTATTGCAGCGCCATTTGTGCTTTGCCAAACAAGCTGTTTGACCATTCATTCATCGTGCGCACGCCTTGCACTTTGAATGCCATGCGTAATTGCAGATGATCTTGCAGGTTTTCGCCAACGCCGGGTAACTCATGGGTAACGTTGATGGCATGCTCCCTGAGCAAGCGGCCAGCACCAACGCCGGATAGTTGCAACAACTGCGGCGAATTAATGGCGCCGGAGGCGAGAATCGTTTCACCCGTCGCTTCGGCAAAAAACATCTCGTGGTTGCGAATAAATTCGATGCCGACCGCCTGCTGTTGGCCCTCACGCAGAGCGAGACGAATTTTGGTCGCGTGCACGTTGGTCAGTACCGTCAAATTCGGTCTTTTCATCGCCGGGCGCAAAAACGCTTTCGATGCATTCCACCTGACAC
>JAYTUX010000163.1:0-26871 GCA_043744315.1 Betaproteobacteria bacterium
ACTCCCATCCCCACCTTGCTCAAACCGCCTTTTGAGCCGGATGAATCAACCAGCTCGCGTACTCAAGGAAACTTGTTCCCAACGTTGGGACACTAGTGAAATAAGTGGATTTCAATTTCACACCATCAGCGGCTGGGCTTGGTTGTGCGCGTCACCTCATTCAAGTCCATTTCTCGTACCACACGAAAGCCGAGAACGCTGTTGCGGGCATCGATCAGATCGGCGTGCTGGGTCGCGAAGCGCACATACTTTGGCGAGTTGTTCCAGGCGCCGCCCCGATTGATTTGCGATTGGCAATCACCGGTTCTGCGAGCGCGTCCATCCGTGAACGAATCGGCCTGACGGGTGTTCAAACAATCGCTGGTCCACTCCAGCACATTGCCAAGCATGTCATGAAGGCCGAAGGCGTTCGCTTTGAATCTGCCGACAGGGGCGGTATAAACATGGCCGTCAGTGCATGGGAAAAAGCGTGCCGGGTCCACCTCGCCGCGATTGTGCTCCTTGGCACGGGAGATATCTGATCCATTGGAGTATGCGCATGCGCCGGAGAGTTGATCCCCCCATGGACGTGCTGTAGTTGTACCGGCACGCGACGCATATTCCCACTCGCCACCACTCGGCAAACGATAGCGGCGGCCGGTTTTTCGGCTCAGCCAATCGGTATAGGCGCGGACATCCTTGACGTTGACGCACACCACGGGATGCTGATCCGTTTGATCAAAGCCCGGATTACGCCAGTCGCGGTCGGCGCGCGGACCCCAGCGATTTTCCGGGCCACCTTCCAGCACCGCGCAGGGACCATCAGGATTCCATTGGGTGTCGCGCACAAAAATTGAAAATTGCCCACGTGTGACTTCAAATTTTGCGACCGCGAGCTGATGCGCAATCGTGACTTTCATCGGTGGTTGTTCCCTCAGTGCCAAATCCTTGGGCAGGTTTTCCACGTCCGATTCGGTGGCCGTGCTACCGGCAACAAAGCTGCCGGCGGGAATGACAACCATCTCCGGACAGTCGAAGCAATCCTTGAATGATTGCGGCGCAGTGGAAGGCATGGCAACGAGAGATTGCAGTGCGCCCAGCACAACGCCAATTTGCCAGAGGCGGGACATGGACGGCATCGGTCACTCTCCAGAATCGTTCATGCGGCGCAGATCAATGATGAAGTGAAAATGCAACGACGTCTTACGCACTAAGCAACAACATGCGTTTCAGTCCCGTCGAGAACTGCGTATAGCGCAACCAAGTCTTCGCGTGTAGGTTTCCATGAAGCCGCATTCGCATTGGAGACAATCTGCGCAGCCTTAGTCGCGCCTGTGATCACCGACGAGACTGCCTTCTGTGCCGCAAGTGCGCCGATGGCGACATCGACGAGCGATCTGCCGAGACTTTCAGAAAAAGCGACCAGTTGTTCGATGAGGTCGTAGGTCTTGATATCAATGGCGCGTCCGGACATGCGCGAGCCTGACGGAGTGTCTCGCTGGCGTCGGTACTTACCCGTGAGCAGCCCGTTTTCAAGCGGAAAATACGGCAGGAGGCCAACGCCAAATCTCTCGCATGCTGGTATCAGTTCGCGTTCGGCGGACCGTGCCATCAGGCTGTAATGATTTTGCGCGGAGACAAATCGTTCGAGATGTTGGGAGTGTGCAGTCCAGTCGGCATCGGCAACTTGCCAGCCTTGGAAATGGGATGAGCCGATATAGCGGACTTTGCCTTCCTTGATCAGTTCGTCAAGTGCGGCGAGCGTTGCCTCAATGGGCGTGCGCGGATCCGGCCAATGCATCTGGTAGAGATCGATGTAGTCTGTTTTGAGTCTGCGCAAACTTGCTTCGCACGCTTGCCGAATGTAGCGACGCGATCCCCAGGCAATCTCAGGATGTGCTTCCATGCCGGAGCCCCATTTGGTCGCGATCACCACTTGGCTGCGGCGATCGGCCAAGATCTCGCCTAGAAAAATTTCTGAGCCGCCCTGACCATAGACATCAGCGGTATCAAACAGCGTGATGCCGGCATCGAATGCGGCATCCACCACGATCCGCGTCTGTTCAAGATCCATTACGCCGTAGACGGTTCCGGACGGCGCATTGACGGCGGTACCGCCGAAATTGTTACAGCCGAGGCCGACCAGCGAAACGGTGAGTCCTGAATTCCCGAGTTGGCGATACTCCATGGAACGCTTATCCCGTCGTTTTATCGTCAAACAATTCACGGTGCCTGACAGGTGACTCAGTCGCGGCAGACGTTGGCGCTGACACCATACGATGTGGCGCTGTCGGGCAAATGTATCAGTACGGTGGGCTGTGCGGGTACGGTGGTTTCGGTTTTATCCGCGCCGTGGTTAATTCAACATTTTTGACGGCGTATCGGTGCGGTGTGCTTGTCGTTCTTCAGCATGCCCGCCAAGATCGCTGCCAGCAAAAACAATGCACTCCCTGCGTAAAGTGCAATATGGTAGTTGCCGGTTGCATCAAAGACAGCACCCGCAATGGACGGTGAAAACCCGGAACTCAAGCCGTACATCGTGTACACCAATCCGTAAATTGCGCCGTAATGTTTCTGCCCGAAATAGTCTGCCGTGCAGTACGCCGCGATGTCGTATTCGGCACCACCGGCGAGTCCGACAATGAATATCGATAGACCGCACAAAAATAAACTATCGCCTGCCAGGACGAGCAACAGGCAAGCCATCGATGGCAGCGCAAATAGAACAAACGCCACTTTGGGCGCACCGTAAATATCGAGAAGGTATCCACTCACCAGACGGCCGACGGTCACCGCGAGACCCAACAAGCCCGTCATCGCGGCCGCTGTGCCACGATCAATTCCTTTATCTGTCAACAATGGCATTGCATGCACCAGTACCGCGCCGATGGCACTTGCCGCCAGGAAAAATGCCAATGACATTTGCCAAAAGCGCCAGGTCCGCAATGCCTCGGCAAAGGTGAATTCGCGAGAATGCGCTTGCCGACTTTCTTGTACATTTGCCGCAAGTGTTGAGGGAGGCGACGTGGTCGCCGGTGCCTCGTGGAAAAGCCAAAAAACCATTGGGATACCGAAAAACAAGGGCAGCGCCGCCAGTCCGAGGTACGCCCCTCTCCATCCCGCTGCGGCATCCAGCCAGTTCACGTATGAGGGCAATAGTGCACCGACCATTCCCGTTGCGACCAGCGAAAGTCCCAATGCCAGCCCGCGGCGGTTTTTGAACCAGCCAATGATTGGTCGGCTCCATATGATCGGCAGCGTACCCGCACCAAGGATGGCGAGCATGAAATACGCGGCATAGAGTGTCCAGATTTGTGGCGTGAGCAGCGTCATCGTTGCAAGCGCTAACACCAGCAACACTTGCGACGTTAGCGCAATTCTCCTTGCGCCGTAGCGATCCGCAAGCGCCCCGACCGCCACCCCGACAAAGAACATGGCGACGGTCAGAAATCCCAGTGATGCGGTGATCTGGGCGCGGTTCCAGGAAAATTCTTTCACCAGCGGATCGATAAACGCGCCGAGGCTGTAGAAAGCCAGCGGCGCGACGCCGGTGCCGGCACCGATTGCTGATGCGACGAGAACTGGCCAGGCTCGCCTGAATTCCTGTCCCTTGCCATCCATTGCCGATTCTCCGAAGTCGCGATTGATAACCGATGTTACCGATATCGATTTGCACACAAGGCAAACCACGGCGATTTATCCGCGAGGCGGTTAAGCGCGGAATTTTTTTCTGAAGAATTGTTGGTAGTGATAAGTTTTAGTTGTGGTACCGAGTTGCAGACTGCCTGCATTTTTCGATATGAAACCCAAAGCAAGGAAAGAAATTCAGAATGAAACTGCTTCCGTCTTATTTGGTACACGAAGAGAGCATCGCCTGGTCGCCCATCGTCATTCCGGGAACTCACGGCAACACATGGATCAAGATTTTTGCCAGAGACCCCGAGACAAAAGCGACGGCAGCGCTCGTCAAATACGCGAAAGGCTGCCGAATGGATGCGTCGGTGAGTACGGTGTATTCCGATACGCTGGTGATCAGCGGAAAAATGAGCGGTGACGGAAAAAGTCTCGCAAAGAATACCTATTGCTATCGACCCGCAGGAACAAAAGCCGGCCAGATGATTGCCGATGAAGAAACCGTGAAACTGATTATTTCTGGCGGCATCGACGAAAAATGTTCACCCTTGCCCGTATTTGTTCAGGACTGTGTTGCCTCGATTGAAGGTGGTTCGCACATGGGTAGCGATTGGAGCAAGCTCACGCTGCGAGTGGATGAAGAGGCGGAGTGCGTATTGGTGTATCAGATTTGCCACAAGGCCGGCATATTCAATCCCGGAGAAACGTGGGTTCATCCGCATATCGAAGAAGCCTATTTCGTCGAATGCCACGGCGAATCACTGGACTACTTGGGTGAAATCGATGGCCACGTCGCGTACACCAGTCCTTGCTATCTTTATCGGCCTCCCGGAAGTCGACACGGCAACGCCCAGTATTGCCCGTCAACCATACTCTGCAAGTACTACAGCACTGAGCTTGCGCCGGATGAAATTTTCAAATTGTCACGCAAGACAAAAGGCATACCGATGGGCCATTTGGTGCAGTAACGCTCGTCAAACCCACCGCGCGCGCAATCCCAATTTGATTTGCGGGCCGCAAAATTATCAGCGGAAATTTACCGGTGCGCATGCGCCGAAAACAAACAGGATCACCAGAATGAAAGTTACTCCCGGTTACTTGGTACTTGAAAAAAGCGTGGCATGGAACCCGATGGCGACTGAAGGTGCCAAAGGCAAGTCATGGATCAAAGTGTTTGGGCGTGACCCCGGAACGGGTGCCACGGCCGCATTGGTCAAATATGAAAAAGGCTATATGGCGAGCGAGGCCGTCAGTCAGGTCTATAGCGATACGCTTTGCATTAGCGGAAAAGTAAAGGTCGGCGACAAGACGTTTACCAAGAGCTCGTATGGATACCGTCCGGCGGGCGTCAAATACGGGCCGTATTCTGCCGAGGAAGAAACCGTCATGCTGGTGATTACCGGCGGCACCGGTGAGAAGTCCTCGCGCGAAGCGTTGTTTGTGCAGGATTGCCATGCCACCACCGGCGGCAATTCGCACATGGGGAACGATTGGAGCAAGCTGACATTGCGCGTCGATGAAGAGGCGAACTGCACACTTGTCTATCAGATTTGCCACAAGCAGGGAATTTTCAATCCGGGGCAAACCTGGATTCATCCTCATTATGAAGAAGCGTATTTTGTCGAGTGTCACGGCCCGACCTACGACTACCTTGGGGAAGTGCTGGGGCACGTTGTGTACGATCAGCCTTGCTATCTTTTCCGCCCACCGAATAGTCGACATGGCAACGCGCAGTACAGTCCATCGATCATTTTCTGCAAGTATTACAGCACTGATCTTGGGCCGGAAAAAATTTTCGATCTTCGAGACAAGACCTCAAAAATTCCGCAGCCAGAATTAATTGAGTAAGTGCAATTTGTATTGCGGCAACTAAAAGATCGGTGACATTACATGAGATTACAATCCGTCCTCGTATTTGCGATCGCTGTGGTTGGGCTGGCAACATCCACCTCGAACGCGGTTACCCAAAGTGTGATTCCCTCCCCGGCAGCATGTGAATCGCTGTTGCCGACTTTTTTTTCCGGGGGCAAGTACGGCAGCGTGTTTGCGCAAATCCCCGATGCGCCGGCAAACATCATTTCCGCAAAAATCGTTCCTGCGGGTGGTGATGGGAGTGTGGTGCAGGATGACCTTCCGGAAATCTGCCGGGTTGAAGGACAAGTCGCGCCAACGGTTGGATTTTTGCTGCGCATGCCGACCAAAAGCTGGAACGGCAAATTCATGATGGGCGGTTGTGGCGGCCCGTGTGGAAACTATCTGGAAGATCGCATGGATCCGGCGCTGGTCAGAAACTATGCGGTCGTCACAACGGATCTGGGACACAAAGGCACTGGATGGGCTTTCGGCTACAACAACCTGCAAGGGATGATTGATTTTGGCTTCCGCGCCACACACGTCACGGCAGTGGCGGCAAAAGAAATTGTCAAAACGTACTACGGTAAACCGGCGCAAAAAAATTACTTTGCCGGCTGCTCGACAGGTGGCCGCCAAGGGTTGATCGCCGCGCAACGATACCCGAAGGATTTTGACGGAATCCTCGCCGGTGCCCCGCCAATGACGCAGACCGGTTGGCAATCGCTGGTGCAAAATTGGGCGGCCAAGGTGAACAATCCAAATGGCAAGCAGATATTGTCAGAGGCCAAGTTGCCGATGATTCACAAGGCGGTACTTGACGCCTGCGATGCGCTCGACGGATTGAAGGACGGTGTGCTGCAACATCCGCCGTTGTGCAAATGGGAACCGAAGCAGATTCAATGCAAAGGTGCGGCAAACGCCAACTGCCTTACACCAGAGGAGGTATCGGTTGTCGAAAAAATCTATCAGGGTGCCACGTGGTCTGACGGCAAGCCGATGTATTTTGGTAACTCCGGTTTGCCGCGCGGTAGCGAACTCAAATGGGCATACGACTTGAAGCCACCGTCGGGCGATGGCAACTCGCAGGCAAAGTATTGGGGCGTCGTCACCACAAAAGGGCCGGGCTATGACGACAATAGTTTCAATATTGACCGTGACATTGCGGGGCTCGCCACGGTGGAGACTTTTTTTCATCACACTAATCCTGATCTGCGAAACTTCAAATCGCTGGGTGGAAAATTGATTTTTTATGGTGGGTGGGACGACACCTGCTGCCGGGCGTACGGTCTGATTGACTACTATGAGATGGTTTCGCGCACCATGGGCGGCCTGAAACCAACGCAGGAATTCATGCGTTTGTTTCTGCCGTCGGGCACGGATCACTGTCGGTACGGGATTGGCGGCGGCGAGGTCGATTGGATAACGGCGCTGGAAAATTGGGTGGAAAAAGGCCAGCCACCGGAGCAGGTCACGGCGCATCACATGCTAAAGGAGCCGTACATTTCCGTTCCGCGCGGGCCGAATGACTCAGGCTCGCCTTATACGAAAATGCCGCGTCATCCGCTTGCGGCAGGTTTGTATGATCGGGCGCACCCGGTATACCCCTACCCGGATTGGCCAAAGTATTTGGGCAGTGGTGACGCCAATAATCCCGCAACGTGGGGCCGTGTTCAGGGACAGTTAAATCCTTGATGCGATCTGGTGACATTGAGGAGAAGTCCTTGCAAATGATTGCATCCCGTTTCGCACTTGCGTGTGTGCTTTGTCTTTACCTGAGCCTTTGCCTTGCGAAGCAGGCGAATGCCGCCAGCAAGCCGGTGTCGCAGACTTCCGGCGTGCGAATTCAAATTTTTGCGCTCGCGAGTGATCCCCCCGGTGTCGTTCGCGAAGCGCCGGGCGGCGGTCGGGTGCTGACGCCGGCAATATTGTTTACGCCCGCGTTGGGAGAAAATATCCGTGGACCGGCCATTGTGATCGTGGGTGCCGGGCCGGGTTCCAATCCGGCGTTGGCCTCAGACGCAACGCGCTGGGCGGCAACCAGGCTGGTGGCAAAGGGCTATACGGTACTCAGCATTCAGTCACATATGGATCGTGGTTTCCCGCTGTTTGAATTCAAGGAAACGGCGTTTGAAATCGCTGCCGCACTATCGGCGCTTGAGGCGCGAGGCTATGAGGATTTCATCCTGGCCGGGCAAAGTTACGGCGCGATCGCCGCTGCCCACTATGTGGCGACTACGCCCGACGCGTCGCTTGACAAGGCGGGCGAGCGCCGCGTCAAGGCGGTGGTGTTGATTGATCCGCTGACAGAAGTTCGTCACTATCCCGGCATCGAGTTGTCAAAGGACTACGAAGCGATGATGGAAAAAGCGAAGGCCGCTTTCGCAACCGGGCGGAACAGCTTCCCCCCCGGCGCGACACTTGAAGTGGCACGCGGCATTGCCGGTGACTCCTGGCTTGGCAGCGGAAATTTTGTGGCACCTGCAGAGGCGTTTCTGGATTATTGGGGGCCCGAGGCGGTCAAGCGCAATGAACAGGCACTGCGCACCATGCCCGTCCCGGCGCTGATCATTGCCCGTGAAAAAAATCCGACTGTCTCAGTGGCCAAATTGAAAGCGGTGAAAGCGGATGTACGCAAAGATAGCCCGGTCGATCTCATCACCTATCCGGATGTTGACGCGGACGGACGCAATACTCGCCTGTTTGATCGCACCACGGCGGACATATTCAAGTGGTTGGTTGAACATGGCGTTGGGCCGCGAAGCCGAATCGTTGAACAGTTTGTCGATGCGACCACCGTGAAAGGGCGTGTATTGCCGGGAATCTTGTATCTGCCCGAAAAAATTGATCCGCGCAAACCCGCACTGCTCATGACGCACGGACGAAGCGGCGACATTATTCAGTCATCAACCCATTGGATGGGATGGCGATTGGCGCAGAAGGGCTATGTGGTACTTGCACCATCCCTGCGAATTTCTGGTGTCACGGGTATCGAGACCAGCACACGCGCCGAGGTGACCGAGGACATCGCAGCGTGGATGACGACCATGGATAGTCTGGGTTACAAAAAAGTGATCGCCACCGGTCACTCGAATGGGGGCATCTGGATCTCCGACTACAAGGCCATCACACAAGACCCGCGTATCGTTGGCATGGTGTATATGGCCCCGACGGCCAACGTGAAAACATGGGAAGAGCGCAAAGCCGATCCAAAGATTGTGGCCGAATACGAAGAAGCAAAATCTGCGGTGGAAAAAGGCCAGGGAACGGCCAAAGTCTTCGGCTTGCAAAGCGCCATTCTGGTGTACGACAGCCACCGACCGGAAGCCCTTTCCCACCCCGAGCGCATGGCGCAGTTTTCCATTCCCGGCTTGGCCATCGTTGGGGCGCACGACTATCTGTTTAGTGCACCAATGGTGCTGGACCGTATGCGTGCCGCTTACCGGGGAAAATTCGATCTCATTCGATATGCGAATGGCACGCATGGATTGCGCGAATCAAAGGATATCCTCGCGACCGACATCGACGCCTGGATCAAAAAGACTTTTCCAAATTAATGGCGCTTTTCATTTTGGCTTCGCGTCCTTGTACTGAAAATCAATCGCCACGTAGCCGCAGGGACCTGATCGGCCTGAGCGCCCGGTACCGGTCGTGTCTTCCGAAATAAACAAGGTACCCGGTTTGATTTCGTGCTTGGTGCCATTCGGCAACTCGATGGTCGATGAACCGGCGATGATGAGAAATTTCTCGGGGTAGGGTGCCGGGTGCTGGGGAATCTCCATGTTGGGATGCCCATACACAATCACGGCTCTTGTCGGATCACCGAGGTCAAATTGCGTGAGCGTGGTTTTGTTGTTATAAAAACTTTTTGTGGTGCCTTTGATCTCCACTTTTTCCAATTGCGTATTACCGTCGGCACCGGTGTACGACCTTATTGCCTCGATGACCTCGATACCTGGTTTCAGACTCAATCCGCCGCTTGGGCATTTGGGTGTGGCCGTTGTAGTTGTGGCGGCTGTTGCTGAGGCGGCGGCAAATGTAATTAAGAAATGAACGTGACGACGAAACAAGTTTGAATTCATTTTTCTTGATCCTTTTGAAATGAGAAAGCAGACAGCGCCGCACCTCCAAAAAAATAAGTCAGGCGAAGTCGAATTAAATTCAAGCAATGATACTTTGGGACTCGCCCTGCAGATGTCCGCACGACGGATACTTGCAAAAGCAAATCGCATCCGCGTGGCAGGCGACTGCGACTTAAAAGTTCCAGATTTCAATTAATCGTCCAAAGCCACTCGCACGGCCATCTGCTCCCACTCGACGGAGGATCGACCAGTAACCCGCTTGCACTGAACTGAACGCCGGTTTACCGGTTTTTTTTTCCAATTGATCCAATACCTCAAGCGAGTTGATGCCGACGCACGGCAAATAGATGGCTTCTGCCCGGGCCGAGTCGACAGTGAGGCTGAAATCGAATAATTCCTTTGCCGATAAGTTCGGTGCTTCACTGAGCCACGCTTCAATCGAGCGATCCAATCCCAGTCCCTTGATAGTCGCTACCGTGAAACCGTTTTCGACGAGGAAATTGTTGACTGTTTGATTGCCCGCATCGCCATACGGCGTGGCGACGGCGATATTTGTCACACCCAGTGCCGCGATTGCTTGGCGGGATGCTTCCGCTGCGGTCACCACAGGCACATTCGCCATGTGCTCCAAATCCTTCCGCCACCGTTGAGAGCCGCAGACCATCGATGCGGTGGTGCAGCCGATGAGAATAGCCTCTGCACCCCATGCGCGTAGTTCCGCAATGGGGGCAGACATTCCCGCACTTAAATCGCCGCAAAAATCCGTACTGTTGAAACCGGGGTAAGAAAAAGGTGTGAATCGAAACCGCACGCCTTCTGAATCCAAGCGCATGAACTCATTCTCGTGGATCGAGTTTCCCTTGGGCACAATAACGCCAATGCGGATTTCCGGGGTCATGTGCATGTCATTATGTATCGATCAATGTGGTGACGCAGAAAAGGAATTTTCAGGATTTGCCATGCTAGGCCGAACGATCATTGCGTTGTTTTAATGATTGCCGTTCGCGAAATTTTCGTGGTGATTGTGTCTCGACTTATTCGCACTGCGGGCAGACTGGCGCATGGACATGACACGCGTTGGCCTATTTCACATGATGGCAAGGCATTCGCGTGCGGACCCACAACGGTTGCACGTTCGGGATGCTCGCAAATTGAATCCGCATTGGCCGTTGGGGTGCCGCGCGAATCTCAGGGGAAACCGTCAATTAACTCCAAACGACCGGCAAAATTCTAGAAAATTACAAACGCAGAGTAGTCGCGACCACCTGCAGGTGGCACTGATACCGATCAATACGTCAACCTGACGAACAAGAGGAAATAGACATGGCATCGGCGTCAACTTCAGCACCGTCGGAAAAGCTGCTTTCCCGATACATCATGCTCGGTTGGGGATTTGGCACGCTTTGTCCCGTCATATTGGTCAGCGTGACCAACGCACTATTTCTTCGCTACCTGACCGATGTTGTCGGTATCGCGGCGGGATTGGCGGCGACATTGTTTGCGGCCTCAAAACTTTACGATGTGTTTTGCGATCCGGCTGTTGGCATTTGGAGTGATCGTGTCAAAAGTGTTGCGAGTCGGCGACGCCCCTTTGTGTTCACTGGCGGCATCCTGATGTCGATTTCAATGATCCTGCTTTTCTGGATGCCGAACGACATTGCACCAGAGCTGCGGGTCTTCTACGTTGGGATGAGCGTATTGATTTACGCAACATCCTACTCAATCTACAACGTGCCTTATATGGCAATGTCCGGGGAAATAACGACCAACTATCATCAACGCTCCGAGCTGATGACCTATCGCGTCTACGCGGTGGGCCTGTCGCAGGTCCTTGCGACATCCTTTGGGCCATTCCTGATCGTCCAATTCGGCGGCGGTCAAGCGGGGCACTTGGCCATGGCACTTGCGCTCGCGCCGATCATTCTGGTTTCGGGGTTGGTCTGCTACTACTCCACCAAGTCAGCGCCCTTCACAACCAAGCCGACACATAGCCAGCACAATTTCATCGCGCAAGTAAAACTTGCCTTTGCCAATAAACCATTCTTTACGCTGATTTCCGTGAAGCTCATGTTGCTTTCCGCGCTCGGGGCCCAAGCGATATTTCCATATTTTTTTACGCGAATCCTGGGGGTGTCCGATATTTATCTTGGCTACTATTTCCTCTGGTTTTCTTCGTTGCTGGTCTTTTCTCAGCCATTTTGGTACTGGTTCAGTCGCCGCATCGGCAAGAAAAGTTGTTTCCTGCTGGCACTGGGTTTAGCCGTGCCGTTGTGGATAAGCTGGTTGCTTGCCGGCAATGGCGAACCCATCGCCCTGGTCATGTTTCGAGGAGCGCTGGCTGGGTTTCTTTCCGGCGGCTCTTTATTGATGGGGCAGGCGCTGCTGCCCGATACGATGGAGTATGACTTCCTCACCACCGGTATGCGTCGTGAAGGCACGTTTGCCGGTTTTTACACAACCGTTGAAAAGTTGTCGTCAGCCATAGGCATAACGGTTGTGGGAGCCATGCTGAGTGCGGCCGGCTATATTCAATCGCGCGGTGTCAACGTCGTCCAACCGCCCGAGGCACTGGAGGCAATTCGCTACATAACAGCCATGTTCCCCGCGTTTGTCAGTGCGGCAAGTTTCTTGATATGTTTTGGCTATGACCTATCGGCAGAGAAACTGGAATCGTTGCGGAAGACTTCAATTTACAAGTGAAAACGGCTTTAACGGTGGATCAGGCCCGGGCCGTGCCTTTACTCACTTCGCGCGCATCAGATTTTGAATTTCGCCGCTGCCGATTTTGTTTTTCGGAAACAACTTTGGCGAATTCCACGGATGTGTCGACGTTTTTCGAGTTACCGAGTCCGTCGAGCGTCACCGGTGATTCCAATGCGGCGGTAATATCTGCTGCAACTCTCTTCACATCGGGCGCAAAGCGCCGAACCGCCTCTTCCATTCGCATCGCCGAGGAAAAGAAACTCATGGTCAGCGTTGCGGCAACTTTGCCATCCTCGAAAATGGGTGCACTGATACCGGATGTTTTGCCAGGCGTCAGTGTGTGACGGGTACGATCGTTGGTGGCGAAGCCATCCTCTCTGATGCGCTCAAGTAATTTGCGTGATTCAAAGATGGCCATGGTTGGTGATCGACCATCGAGTGACGTAATGCCTTTGATAATGCATTCACGCTCTTCATCTGCCGAAAAGGCCATGTAGACGAGTCCGGACGCGCATTCCAGAATCGGAAACGTATGTCCCGGGTGGTACGTGCTGAAAGCCAGCGAGGTCAACGAGTTGGTGGTATCGCGCACCATCATCCATTGGCCGACATGTGTCGCGATGGAAACTGGCCAGGTGATTTTCTGTGTGAGGGCAACAATATGCGGTCGAGCAACTGTCAGCAATTTGCCCTCGTAGACGAAGCCGCTTGAAAGCGATTGCGCCAGAGCGGTTGCCCGATAATATTTTCTGGAGGGCTCACACTCGATCAGTCCCTCAACAACAAGGGTCTGGACGATTCGATACGCAGTCGGATACGGAAGGCCAATCATTTTCGCGATTTCCATCAGCGACAGTGACCCATGGCGGTTGATGGCCTGAAGTGCGGAAATGCCTCGACATATTGATCGAACCGGGATGCCTCGTTCCATGTGATATCCCTTTTCAAAGAAATGTGATTGAACAGTCGGGCGCTGTGGTTTTATAGGATAAGCCTACCCGATGGATAAATATTATGTCATTTTCGCTTGGCTTGCACTCTATCAGTACTGCATGGTTACGCTTGAAATTTCAGATTTCACCCGGCGTGGGCGGAACTTCGGAGTGTGCCAATTTTTTCGAGAATCGCGTTTGCATGTTCGACATCGTCGCTTGCCTGCAAATGGACATGTTTGGGGTAGCGTAAACGAAGGCTTTCATCAAAAGCCGATAGTGGTGCACATGGATCGCTGCAAATCACTAGCGGTACATTGACCTGTGCCAATGCCGCCCCGGCATCGTAGCGAAGCGCTGCATAAATTATCTGCCGATGGCTAGAGGGCTGTTTCATCAAATCAAACGTCCATGCGTGAAGTTTTTCCGCGTTAAAATCGCTGCATATACCATGTTGCGATTGTTTGCGCGTGTCATACCACGGCCAGTAGACATATGAATCCCGCAACATTTGCCAGGTGCGATACCAATGACTTCCATCTTTCTCGAGTGTGATTTCCGGTGCAAAGCGCTGGCGCATTTGTGAAACCCGTTCGGCATCCGCCAACAGCACGCTGCGCACGATTAGTCCGGACAAGTTGCTGGGCGTGGTGTTGGCGATATCGACTGCCACCGATGAACCAAAGCCAATTCCGTAGACGAGTGGGCGGTTGAGGTCGACTCTGGCACACAGATCAAGCATGATCGCGGCAAAATCGGCTATTTCGCCTGACTTCCCCGTCAGCGGCGCGGATTCGCCGCAGCCCGGCATGTCGGGTGCACATACGAAGAAGCGTGAACTCAGCTGAACAATCAGTGGTTCAAGAAACAAGGCAGAGCCGGGCGCATCGTGTAGCAGCAGCAGCGGCGGCGACAAGATATTACCTGCGTATCTCACGTGCAATTGCGTCTCAGTTTCGCCACACATGACATCAATGAACTGACGCGCCACTGCTATCGAACTACCCATTGCGGATTTGGCTATGAGGGCAGACGATGCCGCACTAAAGCGTATGAAGCTCTCCGCAATGAGGGCGTGCTTGCGATCCACCGATTGCCCGATTTGGCGGATTTCTTGCGTGGATTTAAGCGTGGGAAGGCGGTCAAGATGTGGGTAAAGCATATCGGTTTCGAGTGCGGTGAATACCGCAGGCGATTCCAGTTGCAGCACCGCTGCGAATGCGCGTTTGCCATGGGAAAGTGCCGCACGGTAAACCGGCTGGTAAGCCTTTGCCGCATAGTAATACATCATCACGAGGTTCTGAATTCGCGCCGGCGGTGCAAGGTCATACTGATTAAGATTTTCCGGTCGCCGCTTGAACCAAGGAAACCAGATCAAGTGATCGCGAAAACGCGTCCACGTCTGCGCAAAGTGCCCGCCCAATTCGTCCACCGGCATGGGCGGGAAATAGCCTTTGAAAATTGATTCGCATTCACTATCGGTAAATATGGATAGTCCATCCAGTACCACACCTGTGACCTGTGCCTGGTGACCCACAGCTAACTCCAATGCGATCGCGGCACCGGTATGGCGACCGTAGATTGGGCATGGCGGCAAACCAATCAATCGCATGCTTTCAGCAAACACATCGGCCAAATCCGATAGTGAGAGCTCCGCTAGATCCAACGGCTCGGAAAGTCCCAGTCCCGGTATGTCAATCGCAAAGCAAGTGAATTTTGGCGAAAGATATTCGATGGCCGGCAGCATCTCCCAAACATTGGCGGGTGATGCGTGGATGAGAACGACCGGGGGTCCATTTCCGGCCCGAACAAAGTGAATGCGCCTGTTGCCAACTGACAGGAAATAGCGATGCACACCGAGTTGCGTGGCAATTGAGATTTGGCTTTCATCACGCATGAATTGTGGCCCGCCTTTCGCTGCGGTTGCGTGTGCCTGATAGTTTAGAGAACCCGCAAAATTGGCGGGCTGCTTCGCTTGGTGAAAATCGTGGCATTGCACTAATGCAGTGTCGAGATGGGTTCGGCGAACAAGCGTCCTACGGCAATGGCCGCAGCAAGCAAACGTCTATCGCCAAATCGCGGGCCGGTCAGTGTGATGCCGATGGGCATTCCATTCGGCCCCACGCAGCAGGGAATATTGATGCAAGGTGCGTGTAACAAAGTCCACATTGCATTGAACGTCATGTCACCCGTCGAAGCGAGGCCGATGGGTGCTTCACCGACCGCGCTTAGTGTGAGCACCGCGTCAAATGGGTTTGCAAGATCGTCAAAGGAATGGCGGCAACGTGCCGCATTGTCGTAGGCGGCGCAAAGTTGCGATCGTGTATGCCCCGCCGTGTTTTCAACCTGTGCACGAATGCTCGGGTGAATGAGCTCGCGATTGACCTGGTATTCGGCAAGAAATGCGCTCTGGCCTTCCATATGCATGATGATGGATTGTTGTTGAAGCAGGTCGTCAAAGTCGGAAGGCAAGGTCAACTCCAAAACCGACGCGCCGGCACTCCGCAATTTTTCTGCGACGATGGTCAGCGCGTTCCGGCTGCACTCATCCGCCAATTTCCAATAGGGAGAACGGCAAACTGCAACGCGCGAAAGTCCCAATTGCAAATCTGTGGAAGGGCTCTTCTCCGCATCAAATACGTCGTAGAGGAGTGCCAGATCCTCGGCGCAACGCCCATACCATCCCAGCGTGTCCAATGTGGCTGAATAAACTTTGATGCCGTCGCGGTTGACGAGATTCCATGTCGGTTTGATCGCGTATACGCCGCAGTACGACGCGGGACGAATCATGGAACCGCCGGTTTGAGTTCCCAGCGCAATGGGCACATGAAAGTCAGCGACCGAGGCGGCGGATCCGCTCGATGAGCCGCCAGGTGTGCGATTGACGTCGCGAGGGTTACAGGTTGGCGGCTTGCGACCGGTTGAGGCAAATTCAACTGCGTGTGTCTTGCCGAAAATCAGTGCGCCCGCATTGCGCAGTAGCGCAATGCATGCCGCGTCGATATGCGGGTGGAACCCCTGATAGATCAGTGAGTTGTATTGCGTCGGCATGTCGTGGGTCAAAATCACATCCTTGACGCCGATTGGTATGCCGTGCAACAAGCCTTTGACGCCGGTCTTGCCTTCCCGATCAAGTTCGCGAGCTTGTGCCCGCACAAAATCCGGGTCAAGGTATGACCACGCGTGAATATCAGGTTCGCGCAATGAAATCTGCGCGAGGCAATCATCCGCCAGCTCTTCGACGGAGCATTGTCCCAATCGCAGACGCTTCGCGGCCTCAGTCGCAGTCAGCCTGGAAAGGCTTTGACTTTTCATTCGTTCTTGCACTTTACTTGATCATCGGTGCAGTCAAGAAAACGCTTGAATTCTGCCGCGAGTAGCTCTGGCGCCGTGTCGAATGGCGCGCCATTCACATGCGGCAGCTCAATGACTTTTGCATGAGGCATCAAGGGCGCGGCCGCGCGGGAAAATGGCGCCAGTGGGCTCACACTATTAAATATTAATGTCGGTGATTCAACGAGTGGCAGTCGCGTTTCCGGCGAGTAGTCAAAAAGCGCCGCGTGTGCCCACCAGTCCCGAGGATAGGCACGCAGTTCATCGACGAAGCATTCATAAGCGCGCGCCAGCGAGAGGCCGGCGGTTCGGTTGGTGATGAAGTAGTCCCAGCGATGTCGAAATTGATCAAACGATTCTGTCAATTCAGTTTTGTGAACCAGTTTTTGTTGCCAAGTTTTCTTGTCGGCACCGGTAAAGTAAGGGACACCCATCAGGATGAGTCGGCGGATTAATTCAGGTTGAAGTGCGGCGATCTCTGTTGCCAGCAGCGCGCCGGTATGAAATCCGAAAATGTCGACAGTTGAAGTATTGGGAGACTTGGTGAGATATATCGCTTCAGCGATAGCGCCAGCATAAGCAGAAAAATCAATTTCCTGCGTTGGACCGTCAGATGAACCATATCCCGGTGTATCAATTGCGACCACGTGCCGATCCGCTCCAAGGCGCACCATCAAAGGCAGGAAAGATTGTCCGGAATAGGCAGTTGCGTGAAGGCAATATAGTGTTGGCCGATCCTGGTGTGAGCCGGTTTCCCAAAAATGAACCTGTCCGAATTGGCCGTTCACGTAGCCGCGTGAGATGCCCATTGACTTCGTATTCATCGGCGATTTCCGCAATGTGGTGCGTTGACAATGGTCAGTTCAACAATCGGCAGCTCGGTGGGCGCAACGCGCGCCATGGACGACACCAATTTCGCTTAAGCGATTCGCGTAAATGCGAATGCCTACGCAATGGATTGGTGCGCAATGCATCACGAATTCAGAAACTTGAAAATGGAATCTGCCGCGCGTTGCGGTTGCTCAATCACCAGATAGTGGCCGCAATCGGGGATGACTTGCAAGCTGCAGGAAGTGATCTGATCCTTGATGGAAGAAAATCCCACCCCGCTGGGGGAAGGCGTGAATGGCGTCATATTGTCTTCTTGCCCGGCGAGCAGTAACGTTCTTGCGGCGACGCGACTAAGCAGTGGAGTGAGATCAGTTTTTTCAATGGCTTCGGTGCCGGCAATGAAGGCATCAGGCTTGGTGTCGCTGAATGCGATTCGCATCGAGGCAAGTTGCGCATTGGCTTCTGGTCGATCATAAAAGCTGCGCGCAAACCCGGCAACAGAGGTGAGATCGGCAACGGCGTCCATGCCACTGTCACGCGCCGCGCGTTTCCACGTACTGCGCATCATGCGTGCCGCCTGATCATAGCGCGCGAGGCAACAACTCAGCACAAGACGATCAATCACCTCGGGATGGCGTGCCGCGAGGGTGATACCTATCATTGCGCCAAACGAGGTACCGTGAAGATGAACCTTTTCAAAACCAAGTGCGCGAATGAATTCAAATACCAGATCGGCAATCGCGGCCATATCGGGCTTTTCCGGTCCGCCTTTGCTTTGGCCGTAGCCGGGCAAATCAAAATCAACCACCTCGAAATGTTTTGCAACGAGTGGCGATAGCTTTTCAAAATTGCGATGCCCGAAGGCGGAGCCGTGAATATGCACCAGGGGCGCGCCAGTACCGCTCTTCTGGTACCAAATAGTGGCCCCACCGGGCAAATTGATTGTCGCCATGCGGTGCCCTCTAATTGACGCTTAAACGAGTGACAAAATTGCGCATATTTTTTTCGGCTTCGAGCGTCCAAACCGACTTAACGATTTCCCCGGCGTGCGTATCGGACAAAATACCTTTCGCGGATTGCAGGAATACGTTGGAAAGTTGCGCATCGGTCATGCGGTTGTCGGGCGTTCCCAGGAATGCATCAACACTTTCCCTCTCTACCGAGCCATCGCTGAATTCAACTTCAAGCCAAGCGCCTTCAAAAGTCTTGCGCTCGGGATCGGCGATCAATTCGATTCTTGAGCGAAGTGCCAGAATATTTGGATCTGTATATGCCTGTGCCTGCATTTCCGCGAGCGTGAATTGCCCACGCACCCAAGCGGCCGCCGCGCAGTAGCACAAATCAAAACGAGCCTGAAGATCGCTTGCGGGATTGCCAAACCTTGCCATTCGTTCTTTGACGATCTTGACGACGATTGCCTCAACGCCGAATCGCATTGTTGAAATTTCGCGACCATTGGCGCGTTGCTTGATGTTGAGCACCAACTCGATGGGCGGATGGGTAATGGTCTCTGTGGGAACAGTTTTGTAGCTTTGCCCAAATATGCGCCAATGGGATCCAAGCGAATTCAAGACCCCGTCCACCTTGTCGGCTGACTCGTCGGAATGCGTGACGAACATACCTTTCTCACCCTCAAAGGCGGTTCTCGGTGAGGTCAATCCGGATTCGGCGAGTTCAAACGCCGTAAGACCCGAGCGCGCTGTGGCACCGGTAATGTAGGCGAGCGTATCGCTGCCCACGGATTCGTATGTTCCAAAGGCCGTACACATCGCGATTCCCAATGCATGGCACATGCGCTCATCATCTAGGCCTGCCAGTACGGCGCATGCTGCGGCTGCGCCAACGCCGCCCACCAAACCTGCGGGAACATAACCCCGGTAATAGCTCGTCGGCATCAGCATGGTTGCGCAGGCAAGTTCCACCTCGAGGCCGATCGCCAATGCGACCAGAAATTCCTTTCCCGTTTTGCCGCGCGCCTCGGCAATTGCGAGAACCGCAGGCAACACGCCGGATACGGCATGCATGAACGTCGGGATGTATGTGTCATGAAAGTCGAGAACTTCAAACATCGCTCCGTTGACAACCGCCGCTCCCGCGGAATGCGCTTCGCAACCGATCCAAAGAATGTGAGATGACTCTCCCGTTGCAGCGAAATTTCGCACAGCCCATTTCTGCAATTGTTGGACTGCCAAGTGGTTGTATGCGCCAACAGATGCCTTTAACTGATTCAGAACGAGGCGTTTGGTCTCGTGCAATACATCATCAGGTACGCCGTCAACAATTTGGGTGCGCATGAATGCGACAAGGCGCTCGGAAACCGTGTGCGCCATTACATCAATCCGCCGGCAATCCCTGCCTTTGCGATGTCTCCGCACATCCACGTCAGCAATCGAATATCCTGCTGATTGACCGCGCCCAGCGAACGCATGGCGTCAAATGCGGGATAGCCACGCAAGCCGACAAATGTCGGAAGGCCGGCATATACCGATGTGTAAGTGGCAAAAACGGGATATGCGTGAATCTCACTGATGGCCGCAAAATCAATTCCATCTGATGGCAACAGTAGTGCCTTTGCATCGGATCGACTGCTCATGACAATTTCTATCCATGCCTGATATTGCATTTCAGGCGGATGGGTCTTGATGGGATAGCCAGCACTTTTTTCCGCTTCGATATTAGGCGCTTCAAAAATATTCAAACGTACGCGTTGAATGCCCGGCTTGGTGGCCCAAAGCTTCGCCAGCATGCGCGCACATTCATGAAGGTGTTTCCCATCAGCCGCTTGCCGGAAAAATATTGAATAGCTCAACGCGCTCGGCGGCCCCTGCGGCGTAGGATTGCCGGTGACATCTAAATATGTAATGGCATTTTCGCCAACTGCCTTATAGGTTGAGCTTTTGTCGACAATGATTTCAATGTCAGCAAGCAAAAGATTTTTGACGCCAATTTCAGGTGACTCTCCAAACGCATCAAGACCCGCCTGATTGCGATACCTGACGTCCGAGAGCCACATCAATTGCTCGGACAATGCACACTCATAGCGCATGCCGGGTATAGGCGAAAACAAATCGTTCTCGACCGCGTTGTACTGGTGATGTCGATATTCGTAGAGGCCGGCGCGACGGGAAATCGCCGGGCTATGTACATCCCGCCAGTATCGTCTGACGACATCCAGCGACAGGTGCTGTTTTTTCCATCCGCATGTCACACGGGCAATCTGCGCTCGGTTCTCAATGTCAACCGATGACGGCGCTTGAGCGAGTTCTTGTTGTGTCAAGCATAACTCCTTGAACGATTGCGATTGAACAGTCGGAATTTACGATCCGCTTATCAAGTCAATGTACAGACGATCAAGTAGACCATCAAAAATATGCTGCCGTATATCCGCCATGCGGACAGATTGAGTAGCAACAAGCGCAAAGGCAATCAATTTTTTTTGGCGCGAAAAAAATGAGGCAGCAACGGTGCGTACACGCACTGCATTGCGCAACACGCGACGCAAAAATATTTTTAGTCTAAGTTGCTTTAGAACGATCGGGGCAATCCCAATACATGCTCTGCAACATATGAAAGGATGAGATTGGTCGAAATTGGGGCGACTTGATAGAGGCGCGTTTCCCGGAATTTTCGCTCAACGTCATATTCACATGCGAAGCCGAATCCCCCATGTGTTTGAAGGCAAGCGTTGGCAGCGGCCCACGATGCCTTGGCGGCCAAATGTTTCGCCATATTGGCTTCGGTACCACACGGTTGGTGGGCATCAAAAAGCTCGCAAGCTTTGTAGCGCATGAGGTTAGCGGCCTCGATTTCCATGTAGCTCTCTGCAAGCGGAAACTGGATGCCCTGGTTCTTTCCAATCGGTCGCCCGAATACCACCCGATCCTTTGCATACGCGGTAGCCTTCTCGATAAACCAGTAACCGTCACCAATGCATTCGGCGGCAATGAGCGAGCGCTCCGCGTTGAGGCCATCGAGAATATATTTGAATCCGCGACCTTCTTCGCCAATAAGGTTTTCAACTGGTATTTCAAGGTTGTCAAAAAAGAGTTCATTGGTTTCGTGATTGACCATATTGCGAATCGGCTTGACGGTGAGACCGTGGCCGATGGCATCGCGCAAATCGACAACAAAAATCGACATGCCCGCAGACTTCCTCTCGACCTCCGCCAGCGGCGCCGTGCGCGCGAGAAGGATCATCAGATCCGAATGTTGAATTCGCGAAATCCACACCTTTTGACCGTTGATGATGTATCGATCGCCTGTTTTTCGTGCGGTCGTCTTGAGTTGAGTTGTGTCGGTGCCGGCCGTCGGTTCTGTGACGGCCATCGATTGCAGGCGAAGCGCACCAGATGCAATCTTCGGCAGGTAGAAATCCTTTTGCGCCTTTGAACCGTGACGCAGCAATGTACCCATGTTGTACATCTGGCCATGACACGCACCGGAGTTCCCGCCGGAGCGATTGATCTCTTCCATGATGACCGATGCAGCGGTGAGATTGAGGCCCGATCCTCCGTACTCCTCAGGAATGAGCGCGGACAGCCAGCCGGCTTCGGTAAGTGCGTTTACAAATTCTTCGGGGAACCCTCTTGCATCATCGATGCGCTGCCAATAGGCCGAGCCGAACGGTTTGCAAACCGCCCGTACGCCGTCTCGAACATCTTCAAATAGGTGTGATTTTTTCATTTGCCCATGCTAGCGCGCCGACCAAAATTCACAACCTATTCCATTTTGTTTCTCGCAGAGCGAATTGATACCTTTCGCGCTGCAATGCCATCAAAGACGGCAACAGGAATTTTCTGGGCATGACATGTAGGAAAAAGATCACTGGACACAGCAATATCCGCATCGCGGATAACCGTTTCGGGGAACTCGGCAATGGCGATCGATTCGCGCTATGGTGCATTGTGATCGATGATGCGAGGCGAGCATTGCAGATCAACTTGACCTGCATCGGCAGAAGCGCTTGGCAACGCGAAAGTGTACTGACACATGCCATCATCAATACACCTTCCAATCGAAATCTCAACTAGCATGCAGTCCCCCGACAACCGCGAATCATGATGAATGGCAAAACGCTATACGACAAACTCTGGGAGTCCCACGTCGTCAGTGATTATGCGGAGGGTATGAGTCTGCTCTACATAGACAGGCAACTCATTCACGAAGTCAGCAGCCCACAGGCATTCGAAGGCGTGCGTCAGCGTGGCGTGAAAGTACATCGTACAGAATCCCACTTGGCAGTAGCCGACCACGCCGTGCCTACACGCGATCGTGACCAGCCCATCGCCGATCCTCTGGCAAGGGCACAAGTGGAAATGCTGGTACAAAACACCGGCGACTTCCGCATGCAGTACATTCCCTTGCGCGCAATACAGCATGGCATCGTGCATGTGATTGGCCCGGAGCTGGGATTTACCCAGCCGGGAATCACGCTGGTCTGCGGTGATTCACACACGTCGACTCACGGTGCCTTTGGTGCGCTCGCGTTCGGGATCGGTGCGAGCGAGTGCGAATGTGTTCTGGCCACACAAACACTGCGTCAAAAGCGCGCGCGCAATATGCGCGTCTCCGTAGATGGTACGTTGATGCCGGGTGTTTCAGCGAAGGATGTCATCCTCGCATTGATCGGCACTATCGGTGCGTCAGGCGCGGTAGGTTATGCCATTGAATACGACGGCAATACGATTCGCCAAATGTCGATGGAAGCGCGCATGACCTTGTGCAATATGACCATCGAAGCGGGCTCACGCACCGGGCTGATTGCGCCGGACGAAACAACGTTTGACTACATGAAGGGGCGAGCGATGGTGCCGACCGGCAACGACTGGCAGCAGGCATTGCGCTATTGGCGAACCTTGGCGAGCGCCCACAATGCTCACTTTGATCGCGCCATCGAACTTGATGTCGGTACGCTGGCACCGCAAGTCACCTGGGGCACCAGTCCCGATCAAGTATTGCCGGTGAACGGGCACGTTCCGGATCCAGCCGACATGTCCGATAGTCTCTTGGCTGACAAGGTTGCGAATGCAAATCGATACATGGGGCTATTGCCGGGCACGCCGCTGGCGGGTATTGCCATTGACCATGTGTTTATTGGCTCATGCACCAACGGGCGCATTGAAGACCTTCGCAGTGCCGCCGCGATTGTCAAGGATCGGAAAGTCTCCGGATCGGTCACCGCTATCGTCGTTCCCGGTTCGGGGCAGGTCAGGACAGCAGCGGAAGCGGAAGGCCTGGATCAAGTCTTTATCGATGCCGGATTTGAATGGCGGCAATCGGGTTGTTCGCTGTGTGTGGCGATGAACAATGATCGCCTGCCTCAAGGTGCGCGTTGCGCATCGACTTCCAATCGTAATTTTGAAGGCCGCCAGGGCGTCGGCGCGCGAACGCATCTGATGAGTCCGGCGATGGCGGCTGCCGCAGCAGTCACAGGTTCAATTAGCGATGTCCGCAATCTGATTCGCTGAAGACTGATAGCCGATGGAAGCATTCACCGTACTCACCTCGATTGCCGCATCGCTGCCGGAAGCCAACATCGATACCGATATTATTTTTCCCGCGCGTTTTCTGTTGTTGACGCAAAAAAAAGGGCTCGCTAAATATGCGTTTCACGAAAAACGCTTTGATGAACATGGCGCTGAATATCCGAACCACCCGCTCAATCGTCAACCCTGGTCCTCGGCAAATATTCTCATTGCCGGCGACAACTTTGGTTGCGGATCAAGCCGTGAACAGGCACCATGGGCATTGCGCGATTTCGGCATTCGCTGCGTGATCTCTACGCGCTTCGGCGAGATTTTCTACTCCAATTGCTTTCAGAATGGCATTCTGCCTATCGTGGTTGGCGCGCCGCAATTGCTGGCGCTACATGCCGATGCGGACAATCAAGGCCTGCTGACCATTGACCTGAAAAATCGCCGTATTGTCCGTGCCAATGGCGAAGAAATTATTTTTGAGATTGCCGAATGGCGGCGCGAGGCATTGTTGAATGGCTGGGACGATATCGCCATTATCCTGAATCAGGAAGCCGGCAATATCGCCGCCTTTGAAGCACGCCAGCGGCAGCGCATGCCGTGGCTCTACACATCGAACGCAACGTAAACGTAAGCAAAAACGGGATTCAAAAACATGGCAAACCCCATCTTCAGGCAAAAGCTCGCCAGCAAGAGTTTCTTTGTGGTACCCGGCATGCACGACATGATCTCAACCGTTATCGCCAACAAGGTGGGATTCGATATTGTCTACGGCACCGGATACTGGCTGACCGCATCCGCCTATGGCCTGCCGGATGCTGGTATAGCGACCTACACCCAAATGCTGGATCGCATGGCCACATTGGTGAAAACCAGCAATGCCGCCGTCATTGCCGACGCCGATACCGGCTACGGCGGGTTGCTAAATGTACAGTACACGGTGCGCGGCTACGAGGCGGCAGGTGTCACCGCGATCCAATTGGAGGATCAGGAGTTTCCCAAAAAATGCGGGCACACGCCGTTCAAACGCTGTATCCCGGTTGAAGACATGGTGCTGAAAATAAAAGTTGCCGTCGATGCGCGCGAGGATAAAGAAAATTTTCTGATTATCACCCGAACCGATATCCGCGCAAGCGAAGGTGTCGATGCTGCGCTGCGAAGGCTCGAGGCTTATGCGAATGCAGGCGCAGACATTTTGTTTTTTGAAGCGCCGCACTCGGTAGAAGAAATGAGCCGCGCCTGCGAAGCGTTTGACTTGCCGATGATGGCTAACATGGCGGATGGTGGTAAGACCCCCATACTGCCCGCAAAAACATTGGCGGAAATCGGCTACGCATTTGCCATCTATCCCTCGCTCACGAGTCTGTCGGCGGCGAGCGCGATGGAGCAGTCTTTGCGAAGGCTAAAAGATACGGGACTCAGCCAGAGTCCGGATCAAGCAATATTTGATTTCATGGAGTTTTGCGAATTGATCGGCTTCAAAGAGGTCTGGGATTTTGAAAAAAAATGGGTGCAGAAATAACCCATATCCCCTGATTTACACCACTCACCCAACAGAATCGAAGGAGCATTCCATGGCGTTCATCTTTTACCTGACGCACATTCATATTGGTGCCGATAGTCTGCAAATGTTGCCCTCGGAATGTGAGCGCATCGGCATCAAGCGCCCGATGATCGTGTCCGACAAAGGCGTGGTCGCGGCGGGAATCGTCGGTCGCGTCACAGAGAAACTCGGGTCGCTTACCTGTACATTATTTGACGACACGCCCTCAAACCCGACTGAGAATAAAGTTCGCGACGCGGCCGATCTTTTTCGCGCCTCAAAATGCGATGGCTTGATCGCCGTTGGCGGTGGCTCCTCGATTGATTTGGCCAAAGGTGTGGCGATTCTTGCCACCCATACGGGTGAGCTGAAGGAATACGCCACCATCGAAGGCGGCAGTACCAAAATTACCGACAAAGCGGCACCGCTCATCGCCATCCCCACCACCGCCGGCACCGGCAGCGAAGTGGCGCGCGGCTCGATTATTATCGTCAACGACGGTCGCAAACTTGGTTTTCACGCCTGGCATTTGTTGCCGCGCTCATCGATTTGCGATCCGTTGCTCACGTTGGGCCTGCCGCCTTATCTCACCGCCGCCACCGGCATGGACGCGATTGCGCATTGCGTTGAAACATTTCTCGCGCCGGCATTCAACCCGCCCGCCGATGGCATTGCGCTCGACGGGCTGGAACGCGCCTGGGCGAATATTGAACTCGCCACCAAGGACGGCAGCAACGTGGATGCGCGCCTCAACATGATGTCGGCGTCAATGCAGGGCGCGATGGCGTTTCAGAAGGGGCTGGGGGCCGTGCATTCGTTGTCGCACCCGCTGGGCGGACTCAAGATTGACGGCAAAACCGGATTGCATCACGGCACCCTGAATGCGATCGTGATGCCCGCCGTATTGCGCTTCAACGTCTCGGCGCCATCGGTAATTCGCGAAAAACGCATCGAGCGACTCAAGCACGCGATGCGCCTTACGGCGGATGCGGATATCGCTGAGGAAATCGTGCAAATGTGTACACGCCTAAGCTTGCCCACGCGCCTCAGCCAGATTGGCGTGCAGCGTGAAATGTTCGACAAAGTCATTCAAGGTGCGTTGGTTGACCACTGCCACAAAACCAATCCGCGCGAGGCAACGGCGGAAGACTATCGGATGATGCTGGAGATGTCTTTCTAAATTTCAACATTGGGAAATTGAGAAAGTCAGAATGAAACACAAGGTCTGGCGCGCCGTTCGGCACATTTACGCGGATTCAAGTACGAGTCCCGACACGCGGTCGGCGGTTGAATGCTACCTCATAGGGGGTCAGGAAACCTAACGACTTGCGAGGGCGGTGGTTGTATTTATCCTGTAGTTGCTTCACCTTTGCCGGGGTGAGATTGTCCATGCTCACCCCCTTTGGCAAGTCGGCGCGCATCATACCGATCTGGTTTTCGTTGGTACCGCGCTGGTTGGGCGCGTGCGGATCGCAGACAAACGCCTTGCCCTTGAAGACCCGACCGGTCGC
>JAYTUX010000164.1:0-2154 GCA_043744315.1 Betaproteobacteria bacterium
CACGCGATGGTGCAGCAGTGCAAATTCGGAAAGATATGGGCGCAGAGCGTCAAGCTTGGCGGCATAGCGGCCATCGAGCGGTGAAAGTGCGGTCAGGGCGGTCGGCATGAGAAAGGCTTTTATGGGGAAAATACGTGCGAAAATGCGCATTTTACTCTCGAAGAACGCCAAAATCGCGATGATATAATCGTCGCAAATAAGTTCAGCTCACCGCGCACCACGGCCCGGCCATACGGCATCCCGACGCGGGGCTTCTCGAAAAGAATTTCAGCATGAAACTGATCGGCGCCCTCGGCAGCCCGTATGTTCGCAAGACCCGCATCGTGATGGCGGAAAAAAAGATCGAGTACGAATTCGTTCTCGACAACCCGTTTGATGCCGCCTCCACAGTTCCCGAATTCAACCCCCTGGGCAAAATTCCTGCGCTGGTGATGGATGACGGCGGCGCAGTATTCGACTCGCGCGTGATCGTTGAATATCTCGACACCATCAATCCGGTAAACAAGTTGATTCCGCAATCAGGCCGCGCCCGTGTCGAAGTGCGCTGCTGGGAGGCATTGGCCGATGGTATTTGCGATGCCGCGATTGCGGCGCGCCGCGAGTCCAGCCGCTCGAAAAATCAGCAGAGCGCCGAATGGATTACGCGCCAGCTTGGCAAGGTCGATCAAGCGCTCGCCGCGGCGGCCCGCGGTTTGGGCGACAAGCCCTGGTGCTCGGCTAACACCTTCAGCCTGGCGGACATATCCACTGGTGTTGCATTGGGTTATCTTGATTTCCGCTTCCCGCAAATTGAGTGGCGCAAGCAATACCCCAACCTAGCCAAGCTGGCCACCAAGCTGGCAACGCGCCCGTCTTTTGCAGATACAGTGCCCCAGGGTTGAGGCTGGACCGCACACACCACCGCCCTAGGCAAAAGCGGCAGAAATAATCCCGCCACCCAGACACACCTCGCCGTCGTACAGCACGGCTGACTGCCCCGGCGTTGCAGCCCATTGCGGCACATCGAAGCGCAAATCGAAAACACCGTTACCCGCCCCCGACAGTTGACAGGGCGAATCAGTCTGGCGATAGCGCGTCTTCGCGCCAAAACTATTTTCTGCCGGCGCCGTTCCTGCCACCCAGCTCGCATTTTCCGCGTCCAGCCCGTGAGCCTGCAACAACCGGTGATCATGCCCCTGCACCACCGTAATGGTGTTGGCCTCGACATTTTTTTGCGCCACGAACCACGGCTCGCCTGACCCGGTCTTTTTCCCGCCGACGCCAATGCCCTTGCGCTGACCGATAGTGTAGAACATCAAGCCGATGTGCTCGCCGATGGTGTTGCCGTGCTCGTCCAGCATGGCGCCGGGCTGTCTGGGCAAATAACGGTTCAGAAATTCACGAAATGGCCGCTCGCCAATAAAACAAATGCCGGTTGAATCTTTTTTGGCGTGATTCCCCAGCCCGGCCTCGGCGGCGATGCGGCGCACTTCGGATTTTTTGATGTCAGCAAGCGGGAACAGAACGCTTGACAACTGCGACTGATTCAGCCGATGCAAAAAATAGCTTTGATCTTTGCTGGTATCAGCGGCGCGCAGCAATTCGAA
This sequence comes from Betaproteobacteria bacterium, assembly GCA_043744315.1. Taxonomy (GTDB): domain Bacteria; phylum Pseudomonadota; class Gammaproteobacteria; order Burkholderiales; family Usitatibacteraceae; genus UKL13-2. Next base: position 1,587 of record JAYTUX010000164.1, read on the forward strand.
TCTTGCGGCGGGCCCCGATTCAACACTGCCGGCGCGCTGCTCGCGCACGCCGGCGTAATGCCCGGTGGCAATTTTTTCTGCGCCCAATTTGACGGCATGATCGAGGAACGCCTTGAACTTGATCTCGGCATTGCACAGCACGTCTGGGTTAGGCGTGCGCCCGGCTGAATACTCGCGCAAAAAGTCGGCAAACACGCGATCCTTGTACTCGGCGGCAAAATTGACCGCCTCGAAGTCGATGCCGATGACGTCCGCAGCGGCAGCAGCATCCACCAAATCTTCGCGCGTCGAACAGTACTCGCTGTCGTCATCGTCTTCCCAATTTTTCATGAAAAGACCGGTCACGTGATAGCCGGCGCGCTTGAGCAGCAGCGCCGCGACGGCAGAATCCACCCCGCCGGACATGCCGACGACGACGCTGACTGACGCGCTCATCGCGCCTTCGCCTCTATTGTTTTATCCGGCTCGCTGCCCGCACGCCATTCGGCAATCGGCGTGATGACGGCTGGGACGCCAGGGTCGAAAAACCAGGAATCGACCGCGAACTCGGCGCCGAATTCGATCTCGG
>JAYTUX010000165.1:0-2151 GCA_043744315.1 Betaproteobacteria bacterium
GGTGAACCAAGCGGTGACGAATGCAAACTTCAAGTACGACATCAATGCGAATGGAACCATCTCAAGTGCGGATGTGAGTGCGGTGAAGGCGCGGGCGGGGATGGTGGTGCCGTAGCAAAATCAAATGTGCGGTCGCGGATATATTTCATGTCGATGCACCGATCATGGGCCAAATGACGCTGAGACTATTAACGCTTGATGAAATCGTTGATTACCACTGAAGGAACATGAAAATGCGATCAGTTATCGGAAAATAGATTGGCCTCGGCCCGGCGCAACCCCTGTGGTTGTGCGCCGGGGAGACAGTCGCCTTAGGATTTGGTCCTCGCAGAAACAAAGATCACCAGTATCCGCGCGCTTCTCGGGACGAAAAGGCGCAGAAAAGCGCGCTAATGCTGGTGTTTGTCGATTCGCGTGCGCGAAAAATCCACCTGTGAAGTGTGACTTGGCGCACACATTTTGTCTGACATGACCGGTAATTTGGCCTTGTTGCAAATTGACACACATTGCCGGTCAACCGGATTCCTTGCCGGGCCGTTTTTCGGGCGCATCCCAACTTTTTTCAATGGAGCCCCTACATGAAATCGATTCTTGCCGTTGCCGTTTTCTCCACGCTGGGCGTTGGCGTCAACGCGTCTGCCGCTGAATATGCCGATGTGGCCACCGTCATTTCATCGACACCGGTTTACGAGCGGGTGTCTGCACCGCGTCGGGAATGCTTCAACGAGCAAGTCTCTACCTACGATGAGCGCCGTGTGCGCCGCGTGCAACCGGATTCGTACGATGAATCGCGCAACTACGTGCGTTCGGGCAGTGGTCGCGAAAACACCGGTGCAGGCACCGTGCTAGGCGCGATCATCGGCGGTGTCGTTGGTCATCAATTCGGCAATAGTTCCGGTGGCCGCGACCGCGGTACGGCGGCAGGTGCGGTGATCGGTGGTTTGATCGGGCACAGTATTGAGAATGACAATCGCGGCAGCGGCTCATACAACGACGGTAACTACCGCGACAGTAACTATCGCCGCGCCGCCTACGATGTGGAGCGGGTGCCGGTGACACGCGACGTGCAACGCTGCAATGTGGTCAACGATTACCGCGAAGAAGTGCGTGGCTACGACGTGCGCTACCGCTACGGCAACCGCGAATACACCACGCGCCTTGCCTACGATCCGGGCCAGACGATGCCGGTGAATGTGGACGTGCGGCCCAGCTATCGCGCACCTTCGCCATCGTATGGGAATCGCTACTGATCCTGATGGCAGAAACGAAAAACGCCGCTCCGTTGAGCGGCGTTTTTCTTGGTCGATGAAAATGTCGCCTGTATCGAAAAAAATTTGTCATCCCGAGTGAAGCAAAGGATCTCGGCAATGCGGCAAGATCCTTTGCTTCTCCCAGGATGACAATCTGAAAAAGTGGGATGCAATCATGCCGTTTCTACAAACGCAAATAACACCGCATCCGCCGGCACCAGATCATTTTCCTTGAACGCCACGCGATCGACCACGCCGTCCTTCGGACTGACAATCGTGTGTTCCATTTTCATCGCTTCCAAAATGATGAGTGGCTGACCTTTCTTCACCGTATCGCCCGCATTCGCCATCACTTTCACGACACGGCCCGGCATCATCGCCGTCAATCGTCCCGCCGCGCCGCTGTCTTCCTGCTCGAAATGGAACGGATCGAATATTGTCAACGCATGACGGCCCGATGGCGTAATCACACTTAACGCATCGCCCGCGCGCAGTACGCGTGTGGCCGATTTAACGCTGCCCAATGTGACCTTGAGCGTGCCGTCATCGCGAAGCAACCACGCGAATTCCTGGCGCTCCCCGGCGCGACGAAAGTAACGTACGCCGCCGTCGAGATCGACATGGCATTCGATCGGTTCGGCGGTACCCGCGGATTTGAACTCGAACAATCGCCCGGCAAATCCATTGACCCGCCAGCCGCTGTTTTGTGACCACGGATCGGCACCGATATGCGCCGCCTCGTCGTGTAACACGCGCGCGCACGCGGCGGCAAGCGTGAGGTCGTCCAGCGCAGGTTTCGCCATCAGCGCATCGCGGTGCTTCGCGATGAAGCCGGTATCGGTGTCGCCCGCCAGAAACGCGGGATGCTGCACCAGTTGCGCGAGGAACTCGAGATTGGTTT
>JAYTUX010000166.1:0-6947 GCA_043744315.1 Betaproteobacteria bacterium
GGACACTGTTTCGGGCCTCGGAGGCGCTGACTATGAACATGATGCGTGGGGCGTAGACGTGTCCATCGCTGGCTCACAAAAGGGTCTCATGTTGCCGCCCGGACTTGGCTTCAACGCGCTCTCGCAAAAAGCCATTGCCGCCAGCAAAACGGCGAAGTTGCCCAAGGCTTATTGGGCCTGGGACGAAATGCTGGAGATGAACAAGACCGGTTACTTCCCGTCCACGCCCGCGACCAATCTGCTCTACGGTTTGCATGAAGTGCTCGACATGATTGCCGCCGAAGGGCTGGACACCGTGTTCGCGCGCCATCAGCGGCTGGCCGCCGCCTGTCGCGCTGCGGTCAGCGCCTGGGGTCTGGAAATTCAGTGCCTCGACGAGGCATGTCACTCGCCGATTTTGACTGGCGTGGTGATGCCTGCGGGCATTGATGCCGATGCCGTCAGGAAGATCGCGCAAGACGAATACGACACCTCGCTCGGGCAGGGGTTGGGAAAAGTCAAAGGCAAAATTTTCCGCATCGGTCATTTGGGCGAATGCAACGACGTATCGCTCATGGGCACGATCTGCATCGTCGAAATGAGCCTCGCCAGGACTGGCGTGAAGCTCAACGGCAGCGGCGCGGTGGCGGCGATGGCAGTTTTGCGCACACCTGCTGTCGCTGCCCCCGCTGCGCTCAAAGTCGCTGCGTAATTTTTAGGGTGTGCAGCTCGTGGCCTCGCGTACTATTTTTATGCTGTCATCGTCGGCCTCAAGCCGGGGATCCAGACCGTGGCGAAATGCGAGTTTCGCCATTGAGTTCACCGTCGCCACCGGCTTGGATTCCCGCCTATGGCGAGAATGACGGCGGTTTGAAATATGTTGCTTATTTTGGAAAGAAATTTATGCCTACCGATCAAACCCGCCGACAGCTAATCAAAGCCATCGCCGCAGCGCCATTGCTCAGCACCAGCGCAATTCGGGCGCAACCCGCGTGGCCCACCGGCACCGTAAAGATCATCGTCGGCTTCCCACCCGGTGGTGGCACCGATGCGCTGGCCCGCATCCTCGCGCCGAAGCTTACAGTCATGTGGGGCCAACAGGTCATCGTTGAAAACCGCGCAGGCGTGGCTGGCGTGTTGGCCGCTGACATCGTCGCCAAATCGACTGACGGCTTGACGCTCTTGATGGGGCACATCAATTCACATGGCATCGGTCCGGCATTGAACCCGAAAATGCCGTACAACGCGGAAACCGATTTTTCGCCATTGGCGCTCGTCGGCGTAACGCCAAACGTCCTGATCTCCCATCCTAACGCACCGGCAAAAACCGTGAAGGACATTGTCGCGCTGGCCAAGGCAAAACCGGGCACGTTGTCGTTCGGCTCCGCAGGCAGCGGCAGCGCGCAACACCTGGCGTTGGAGCTTTTCAAGGTGGCCGCAGGCATTGACGTCCTGCACGTCCCGTACAAAGGCAGCGCGCCGCTGTTGACCGATTTGATGGGCGGACAGATCAATTACTCCTTCGACACGATGGCGGCTGTGACGCCCCACGTGAAAGGCGGCAAGGTGTACGCCGTAGCGCAGACGCGGCCCAAGCGTTCCGCGTCGTACCCTGATTTGCCAACCGTCGCCGAGAGCGGTTATCCGGGCTTCGACGCGACGACGTGGTACGGCCTGATCGGCCCCGCGAAAATGGCCCCTGATGTCGTCGCACGCATCAACCGCGACATCAATGCAGCGATGGCAATGCCCGACGTGAAAGAGCGTCTCGCAGGCGTCGGCGCAGAAGACGGTGGTGGCACGACGCAGCAATTCGGGGACTTCATGAAAGCCGAACGCGCGAAGTGGGCGCGGGTGGTTAAGGAAGCTAACGTTAAGGTGGATGCGTAGGGTCTTCCGGCGGCATCCGCTTCCCGCGTGCGTTTCGACGCGGAGGTCGAGTGCTCGGCTAGACCCGGCGCATCGGATTCGTTGATGCATAAAAGGAGTCGCTTCTACACGGCACGTAGCATGAGTACAGTTTACTGTATAAATAAACAGTATTTACGGTGTTATGCTTGTGAATCGAGGATGCCGAAAAGAGATGTTCTAGCTGGCGGTTTCGTTCGCGGTCATTCCGTGCGCCTGTGACTTACCCTCGTTGGTCACAATTGGTGCCTCCAATATTTGTAGCGCTGCGGGATTTGGACTTCAAAGCAAGTGGTTACGACAAAAGAAGAGAGGTGTGTGGTTTGGGGAAGTATCTAGCACTAAGCCCGGGGTTGTGGAAGGGTAGAAATCATGTACTAAGGTTCTCGGCGCGCGCGGGAGGGTAACCATCATGCCGACGTATGGCAAGAAAATTCTGGAGTTACGATGAAATCAGATGCACTAATCTCGTTTGAAAAAAAAGCCAATGCGTCCAACGAACCAGAGGTTGAGACGTTTGCGATCTTACAGCTTAAGAAGCACGGGTTCGGCATCACGCAACGTAGTTGTCGCAATAAATATCTAAATAAAAACTGGCCAAGCAAGAGCGGATCGGCAGGGCGCGTGCGCGGCTATCCTGACCTGTTGCTGTACGACGGCGCAAGTGATCATTTGAGTTGCGTCTGGGAGAACAAGAATCCGATGGAGTCCGCTGAAGGCGCGCTCAATGAAGCCAAGTTTTACGTCGAAGGCTTGCGCACTGCGCTTCCCAATCACCCAGGGCTCCCGCGATTTGCCGTTGGGTATAACGGCGTAAATCTTCGTGTTTCTGTGTACGGTAACGACGGCAAATGGCGCCCTTTAGTGTTTGCTGGCGCGGAACTAAGAAATTTCTTCGTCCGTCTGGAGCTCTTGACGTTAGGAGTTAGTGCAACCGGCGAGTTAATAGCACCCAATGGTGCGGCAACAGCCGCCGATCTGCGGGCAATTCTGCCTGAGTTGAAGACGTTATACCGAACGATTCCGAAGCTTGCTAGCGGAGGGTCGCCAATCGACTTTACAGTCGCTTTGCTGACGTTGAAGTTGGTGCTTGAGACAGAGCCGAATTGGGGTGTTTGGGCCGAACAACCAAGATTGTTGGGCGGGGCTAGATCCGTCGACCATGCAATTTCGGAGCGTCTTACGCAACTGGCACGACGAGTGTTGACCGACTCTGATTTGAGGGCTCGCTATGGCGATATATTTTCTTTCAAAGAGGCGGCAAGCACTGACGAGAGCTTTGATTTCTTGGCTCTGGTCGATTCGATTCAACCGGGGCGCCACCATTTTGAAAAACTGTTTGCGTTGCTTGATCGGTTGCCCCCTTTGCATGGTGCCGATTTTGATGTTTTTGGCGAGGTCTACCAAGGGCTTGGTGACGAAGTTACCAAGAAAAAATTAGGAGAATTCTTTACCGGCAGACACATCATCGCGGGGGTTCTACCGATACTGTTCGAACGCGCCGGTCTTACCAATTCATTTGCAGTTACATCCAAGAAGAAGATGGCTGACATTGCGTGCGGCACCGGTGGGTTCTTGACAGAGATGCTACGCCTAACGAAACGTCATTTTTCGCTGAAGGAATCGCAAATCGGCGCATTTGCGAGAAAAGCTTTTTATGGGTACGACCTCAGTTACGCTAATGCGTCCCGCGCGCGCGTAAATATGTACTTCGCTGGCGACGGTTTTAGCGAAATTGAGGGAGGGGTTGACACTCTGTCCAACGCGTCGCTGAAGTCAAAATCATTCGACATCATCGCGACAAACCCTCCGTATGGGCGGTACCACGACGGGCGAATTGAAGAGGCATTTCTGAGCAAGATCATTGAGCTCTTGAAGCCTGGCATCGGCTGGGGGTGCGTCGTGCTTCCAACGGGAACGATTGAAAATCCGCGTTCCGAGGCGATCCGGTTCGAACTGCTCCGTCAATGCAAGGTTACGGACGTGATTGCGCTTCCTAGGCACGCGTTTGCACCGTACACCCAACAACGCACCGCAATCATAATTTTTGCGCGTAGATCAAAACCTGTCCCTGTTGAGTCGCGAGATTGGTCTGCGCTCGTTGCTGCAATCGGGCGGGAAGAAATTAGGTTTTTTGTCGTTGATAATGATGGATTTGCTAACAGCGACAAGCGATATCGAACTGATCGCGTTTCCAACACTGGCATGTGGTTACATGACGACTTGGCTGGTTGGATTGACGAGAGACGGCTCGCTCGTCCGAGCAAACTTAAAGCGGCGTTAATAGACGGCAAGGTGCCTACAAATTCTGTTGATGAAGCGGGGAATGTGTTGCCGCCGAAGTATGGCAAGTTTCGGTTCGGTTCTATCTGTAGGGATTTACGGGCACGTGGTGTGCCTTTACTGCCAGACGTCTTGCTGCGAAACGTCGAAGCCCCAAAGTCCATCGCAAAGTGGGTTTCTGACGTTGCGCACGTGTCTGCAGTCGTCGCCGGGAAGCGAACATTTCAGGCGTCACCAAAAGAATGCGTAGAGGCACTTCTTGCTACCGAACTTCTCATCGCGGGCGGACACACCAAGAAAAGCGGTGCAAAACCGCTTTCCGATATTTTCGATGTCGAAAAGGGAAATCAACACCTTACAGAAGCCGCCATCTACAGATTTGTAGTGTCTACAGGGGGCACACCCGTGTACGGTGGTGGCGCGAAGGCTCCGCGATTTCACGTTTCACTTGGGTTGCTGCGGGAGAATGGCGAACCAGCGACCTTGTTCGAGGGGCCCGCACTATTACTAGCTATGGACGGCAGCTCCGGTAGCGTTCAAGTTATTGAGAGTGGGCGTTTTTACTGCAACCATCATGGAGCAGTGCTCAGACCCAAGGACAACAGGATCGATCTCTAGTGCACCGCGCAATTGATTGAAGCGCGATTGAGAGCGTTGGCATCCAATCAGGGCAGTTCGGCGACACTGACGATACCGCAAGTTGCTTCGCTTTTGGTTCTGACTCCGTCCAAGAGTGAAGTGCTACGGATTGCTAGATGTCGAAAGGAACTGGCGAACTTGGCGAAGTTGTTTGGCTAGCGCTTCACGTATTCTTCGTTAGCGAAGGTATCGCATTTGTGCGCACCACGTTTGCTCCCCGTCACTGTCGATCTGTTGAACCGATATCATTCTGATGAATCTCAACGAATCCAGCGCAAAGATCGATTACGACGCGGAACTCGATCTGTTCCGGGGCGAGATTCTTGGCCTCACCGGAGGTGCTGATTTTTACGGCAAGAATCCGAAGGAACTTCGCGGCGAGTTCAAGAAGTCGTTGCAAGTCTTTCTTGACGTTTGCCTCGAGAAGAGCATCGAGCCGCGACGCAGCTACTCAGGCAAATTCAATCTCCGTATCCCCGCCGAGTTGCACGAGAAACTCGCAATCGTCGCAGAAGCCGAGGGCAAGAGCCTGAACACGCTCGTCCAGGAAGCGCTTTCGCAGCGGCTGGCAGCGTAGTCGGAACAACCTCAGGCGAAAAAAAGGGGCCGCGTACCATACGCTCCGTTTCGCTATTTCAAACGCAAAGTCGAGAACCAATCATGAGCACTTCACTAGAAAACAAAGTCGCATGGATCACTGGCGGCGGCAGCGGAATAGGCCTGGCCGGCGCGATTGAGCTTGTCAACGCGGGCGCGCATGTGGTGATTTCCGGGCGCAACCCGGACACGACGGCTGCCGCGCTGAAAACGATGCAATCATTGCCCGGGCCAGGCAGCGCACGCGCCATTGTCCTCGACGTGGCCGACAAGCACGCGGTGCTGGCGACGGCGAGCGCGATTGTTGCCGAGCATGGTTTCATCGATATCGTCGTCAACAGCGCGGGCATCAACACCCCGAAGCGCAACCTTGACGCGCTCACGCTTGACGCCTGGGACGATGTCGTCAACATCAATCTCTCAGGCGTGTTCTACGTTGTGCATGCTGTGCTGCCTCTGATGCGCAAAGCGGGTGGCGGGTTGATCATCAACGTGGCCTCCACCGCCGCGCGCAATCCCTCGCGCATGACTGGCGCGGCGTACAACGCAACCAAACGCGCGGTCATTGCGCTCACCGAATCGATAAACATCGAGGAATTCGCGCACGGCATTCGCGCGACGTCACTGGTGCCCGGCGAAGTGGCAACACCGATTCTCGACAAGCGGCCGGTGCCGCCCACAGAAGCGCAACGCGCGCGCATGATCCAGCCTGCGGACATGGGCAAGGCGATATTGTTTCTCGCTGAAATGCCTGCGCACACCTGTGTCAATGAGCTGGTGATCACGCCGACGTTTAATCGATTTCTCGCGGAGGTTGAACGCGCGTTGCCGAAGCCTTGAATGGTCGTGGACGTGGTGGCGAGTAGCAAGTAGGACGCGCATCAAAATGCGCACCCTCTCCGCGCCTATCCATCATTGATAATTCGAACCAATAGTGCGCACTGTGGTGCACACCCTACGAACCTGTTGAGGCATTCAGCTTTGTGCGAAAAGCACGTCTGCACCGGGGCTAGCAGTCATAAATGTCAAAAGTCGATAAATGCTAATTCAGTCATCTTGCCCCAATTTAGCAAGGGCTAGACTAAAAAAGCTGATCGCGTCTGCGCAGGCCTGACCAATACGAATCCCATACCCTGCTGCGCCTGAATTCACCGCGCTAATCCGTCCGGTTGCGAGTGTGCTTTGTGCTTCGCCGATGCGCGCCGTCTCGTGGCTTACCGCGCAGGCCGCGACACCAGCTGCGTTCAATATTTCGAGCCCCTTGATGCCCGCATTGTCGAGACCCATACCTGCATCGTTGAAGACGGCGAGGCCGGGCGGATGAGCCAGCGCCAAATGCGCCGCACTGATGCCGCCGTGCGAACCGGTGACGACGATCTGACCGCGCATTTCGGCAGTCACTGTGCTGATGCTGTCGATGACGAAAGTTTTCATCTTCAGTCGACGTTTTTTTCGTAGAACGCGAGAGTAGACAGTGGCATAAATCCAAGGCGCTCCAGGATCGGGCGGCTATCGGGCTTGGCCTCGGTGGCCAAAAATTT
>JAYTUX010000167.1:0-2147 GCA_043744315.1 Betaproteobacteria bacterium
GAGGCCGTCGCATCACATCCGCCCCGAAAACAACATCTTCAACCGCTCCACAAACGCGGGCATTGCGTCACCGCCCAACAACTTCGTAAAGTGCGCGGCCTTGAATTTATCCGGCACCTGCGCGTGGCCTTCATTGATGTCGTCGATGCACACCGGCAAAATAAATACCGCGCCGTCGGCCATGTTGCGCGTGCGGTCGATCGCGTAGCTCCACTCGCGGCGAAAGTACGCTTCCAGCCGCCGCTCGGTATTGGCGGAAATGATCGGGATGAAGTACGCGCAGCGCGCAATATTCTTCTGGATTTTGCGGTCGTAATCGTCGCCGCTTTCCAGCCGCTCCATATCAAACCAGACTTTGATGCCGGCCTGATCGAGTGCCGCTTTGAGGGTATGAACGGCGGGCAAATCTTCACGTGCGTAGCTGACGAAGACGGCGTTGTCGGGCATCTCGCGTTCGGGCGGCAAGAAGCGCGCGGGCTGATCGAGAGTCACGACATTTGATTTTCCATTACGCGCCATCCAGCGTTTATGCAATTCCGCGACGAAATCTTCCGCGCCCGAGTACACGCGGGTGCGCAAACTCACCTGCTGCAAGAATGCCATCAAGCGCACATCCGATCCCGAGTGATCGTCCGCCAGCACTTCGCCGACATCGCGCGGATCCGACAAGCGCCGCCGCTTGGCCATGCGCAAAAACAGCCGCACCAACCAATTGGAAAAATTGCTGCCGATCAGCAGGAGATGGTTGTATTCGAGTTCATGAAAAAGTTTCTCCGGCGTGAGGTGTTCGCTTTGCAGGGCGCAGACGAATTCGAGCGTGTCTTCATCCGAAATCACATACGTCGGTGAGGCCGACACGCGGCCCAGCAAGTGATAGACAACGGGCCGCGTTAAATTTTCGCGCTCGGTCGAGAGATCGGCAACGCGATTGGGCGCATAGCCGATCACCTCGGTCGATTGCGCGCCGCCGAATCGCTCGGCGTTGATCGCCTGCTCCAAATAGCCGTCAAACGTGGTGGTGACGAACAAATCGAAATCGGTGATTTGCGCGAGTTGGCGCAGTGCCAACGGCGGCGCAAACGTCGCCTCGCGCAGGATGGTGCGCATGCGCGTGTAGGTGTCCTCGCGCCGGCCATGCGTGGAAAGATGCCAGCACACCACATCGTTCAGGGTGTACGGCTGTGGCAATTTCGCGATATCAACATTCAATTTCGCCGCGAGCTTTTCGGCGATCCAATCGTAGAGCAGGCACGGGCCGGTATCGGTATCGACCTTGAGCAATTCCGGGCCGATGATCGGGATGACGCGCTTTTCCTCGATGTAATTGAGGAGGTCGTCCCAGGCGTCGTCGTCCATGCGAGAGGGCGGAATCGGCATCGGCAGGACGCTGCTCATTGTCGAAACCCGTGCGCCAGACCCGTCCATAAGAAACTTTTCTCTGCGGACGCGGCGAATTCTTTCATGGGGACAAATGTTGGCGGCATATCCGGTTTTCCGATTCGGGTTTTTTGCATGCGGCGACAAAAGGTGACGAATATTCGCACAGCCCTTTGCGATTCGCTAAAGTCTAGCACTGGTGGGGCGTTTCAGATGTTTTTGCTCCGAACGCCGCGCCAGTGCTAGTGCTAGTTCTAGTGAAACTGCCAAACCCCTTCCCCCGCAAAGGCGGGGGTCCAATATCTTCAATATGACCCAACGACAATTGGGCCCCCGCCTTCGCCGGGGGGGAAGGAAGCATGGAGTTTGCTAACATGCGCGTCGAGCCATTGTGCCATTTGACTATCAATCCATTGGCCTCACAAATTTCACCCGACTGGAAACCTACATGCCCAACCTGAATGTCAACAGCAAGAACCGCGATTACACGGCAGACGACGGCACACCGCTTCTATGGGTGCTGCGCGAACAACTCGCACTCACTGGCACCAAATACGGCTGCGGCATCGCGCAATGCGGCGCGTGTACGGTGTTGATCGATGGCGCGCCGGTGAGGAGTTGCGTGCGGCCGGCGGCCAGCGTGAAAGCGACCGAAAAAATCGTCACCATCGAAGGCCTTTCGCCCGATGGCTCGCATCCCTTGCAAAGAGCCTGGGTCGCGCTCGACGTGCCGCAATGCGGCTTTTGTCAATCGGGAATGATCATGGCGG
>JAYTUX010000168.1:0-6925 GCA_043744315.1 Betaproteobacteria bacterium
TTTTGTCATGCCACTCCACCTCGCTGCTCCATCGCCTAGCGAAAAACCGGGAAAGTCGAGCCCTGGTGCGGCGTTTCAGGCATAAATAGCCTGAAAGGCCCGCCAGCGCTGGTGTTTTTCATCACAATATTCACCAATTGCGTCACCTGTCACCTGTCACTCGTCACGCTCAAATCACCGCAATTTCAACGTCGAAAGCCCAAACAACACCAGCAGCATCGTGATGATCCAGAACCGCACCACCACCTGATTTTCTTTCCAGCCTTTCAATTCGTAGTGGTGATGCAGCGGCGCCATGCGGAACACGCGCTTGCCCGTGAGCTTGAAACTGATCACCTGAATAATCACCGACAGCGTTTCAACCACAAACACACCTCCCATGATGATCAGCACGATTTCCTGACGGCAGATCACGGCGATCAAGCCGAGTGCGCCGCCCAATGCGAGCGCGCCGACGTCACCCATGAAGACTTCCGCCGGGTACGCGTTGAACCACAAGAACGCGAGACCCGCACCCGCAATCGCGCCGCAAAAAATCGCGAGCTCACCGGCACCGGCGATATGCGGCACGCCGAGGTAGGCTGCAAAAACCTTGTTGCCCGCCACGTACGCGAAGATCGCAAGCGCGGAGGCCACCATGACAGTCGGCATGATGGCGAGCCCATCAAGGCCATCGGTAAGATTGACCGCGTTGGAAAAACCGACCACCACAAACCATCCCAGCACAATGAAGCCGATGGTGCCGAGTGGAATCGCCACGGTTTTGAAAAACGGCACAATCAAATCGGTTTGCTGCGGCAGGTTCGCGCGATACGCAAGATACGAGAGAGCCAATGCCGCGATGACCGTTTGCCAAAACATTTTCTTGCCGGCCGACAGACCCTTCGGATTGCGATGTACCACCTTGCGATAGTCATCCACCCAGCCGATTGCGCCGAAGCCGATGGTCGTGACCAGGCACGCCCACACATAACGATTTTCCAGGTCGCCCCACAATAATGTCGTGATCGCGACGGACACCAATATGAGCGCACCGCCCATGGTCGGTGTGCCGGCTTTGATCAAATGCGATTGAGGGCCGTCGTCACGCACCGATTGACCGATCTTCATATCGGTGAGTTTCTTGATCATGCGTGGGCCGATCAGAAACGAAATCGCCAGCGCCGTCATCGCCGCCAGCACCGCGCGCAACGTGATGTACTGGAAAACATTGAAGGGGCGCAGTTGCATGTCGCGGCCCAGCCATTGAAATAGTTCAAGCAACATTTAGTGATGGCCTCCGCCGTAGTGAGGCACCAGTTTTTCGACCACGCGCTCCATCTTCATGAAGCGTGAGCCTTTCACCAGTACCGTGGTGCGCGGCCCCAATGACGGCAGCAGCGATTCGGCCAATGTCTCGGGCGAGTCGAAGTGCGCGGCATGCATGCCCGCCGCTGCCGCCGAGACGGTTTCGCGCGATAGCTCGCCTATCGCGAATAAATTCTCGATGCCCGCCGCGCGCGCATACTCGCCGACTTCGCGGTGCATCAATGCACTCTCGGTACCCAGCTCGCCCATGTCGCCCAGCACCAGATAGCGGGGTGGTTGGCGGGCCGCAAGTACGCGAATCGCAGCCTTCACTGAATCCGGATTCGCGTTGTAAGTGTCGTCGATGATGGTGGCGGAATTGTGGCCAGTGAAAGTGCGCAGCCGGCCCGCCACCGCCGAAAAATTTTCCAGCCCTCGGCGGATTGCCTCCAACGGCACGCCCAGCGCACAAGCACCGGCGGCGGCGGCCAGCGCATTGGCCTGATTGTGTTCGCCGGGTACTTGCAGACGCACATTGATCTCGGCACCCTGCCAACGTATGTGCATCGCATCGTTGCCGAAGCGACCCTGCACATCGTCTTCCGATGCCACGCCGAAGCTGATAACTCGATGATTTTTCGCGGCCGCCGCGATGCTTGCCCGCCAGAAATTGCCGAAGCGATCATGCATATTGACAACGGCAATGCCACCCGCCCTCAGCGCGCCGAAAATCTCGCCCTTGGCCTGCGCGATCGCTTCACGGCTGCCGAGCTCGCCAATGTGCGCGGTACCCGCCATCGTCACCATCGCCACATCCGGTTCGACCAGGCGCGTGAGCGTATCGATTTCGCCCAGGTGATTCATGCCGAGCTCGAATACCGCGTAGCGATGCCGCGCACGCAATCGCAACAGCATTTGCGGCACGCCGACATCGTTGTTGAGATTCCCTTCGGTGGCCAGAATGTCATCGGTATCGCCGGTATGTGCCGCGAGAATCGCGCGCAACATTTCTTTCACGGTGGTCTTGCCGTTGCTACCGGTCAACGCCAGCGAGAGTGGATGAAAGCGTTTGCGCCACAACGCACCGATCTGGCCAAAGGCCACGCGCGTGTTGGCGACGATGAGTTGCGGCGGCGATTCATCGGGCACTGAGCGCTCGACCACGGCCGCCGCTGCGCCACGCGCACGCGCTTTCGCCAAGTGCTCGTGGCCATCGAAATTTTCGCCCTTGATCGCGATGAACAACTCACCCGATCTCAAGGTGCGCGTATCGGTGGAGACGCCAGCGATTTCAATTCCGTCCCACGTTCCCGTCGCAGACCCTGCGCCCAGCGCGGTGGCGATCTCTGCCATACGCAATGAAAAACCCATGTTCATGCGCGACCTCCGCGCCAGGCCGACAACGCCTCCTGCGCCACTTCAACATCGCTGAAATGCAACTTGGCGTCGCCGACGATTTGATACGTTTCGTGCCCTTTGCCGGCGATGACGACGATGTCGCCAGCGTTGGCTTCATTCAATGCTTCAAAGATTGCCTGATGGCGATCCGCGACGGCACGCCATACCGCAGAAGCGGTCTTCGCGCCGCTATCGACGCGCGAATGGATCCCGGTCTCGATGTCGGCAATGATTGCGGTGGGGTCTTCCGAACGCGGATTGTCTGACGTGATGATGGTGAGATCGGCATAGCGCGCCGAGATCGCACCCATTTGCGGACGCTTGCCGCGGTCGCGGTCGCCGCCGCAACCAAAAACAGAAATCAATCGACCGTGTTCCGGGACAATGGCGGAAATCGTCGACAGCGCTTTCTCGAGCGCATCCGGCGTGTGGGCGTAATCCACTACCACCAGCGGTTTGTTGGTTTGTCCGCCGATCGGTCGTACCGTCTGCATGCGGCCCGGCACCGGTGCCAATCGGCCAACGATTTCCGCGGCCTTCGCAAGACTTGTTCCACTGGCAATCAGCGCGCCAATCACAGCAAGCAGATTTCCAATATTAAATGCGCCAAGGATTTCGGATTCGACATGCGCAATGCCAAATTTTCCCGTCACTTCAAAACTCAGGCCGCCGGGAGAAACGGCAACACTCTTCGCGGCGAGATCGGCGATGGCGCCATTCTGGCGCATGCTGGTGCGAATCAATTCCACGCCCGCATGATTGCCAAGTTTCCGAGCAAGCATCGCGCCGAAGGCATCGTCGATATTGATCACCACGTGCTTCACACCACGCATCTCGAACAGGCGCGCCTTGGCCGCGCCGTAGGCTTCCATCGTGCCGTGGTAATCGAGGTGATCGCGGGTGAGATTGGTGAAGATCGCGCAATCGAATTTGATGTCGGCGACCCGACCCTGATCAAGACCGTGGCTGGAGACTTCCATCGCGCACGCAGTGGCACCCGCGCGCAGGTAATCGCGCAACATGCGTTGTAGCGCGACGGCGTCCGGCGTGGTGTTGTCGGATGGTTGCAGTGCACTCATATCATTGCCGACAAAACCGTTGCCGATGGTGCCGATCACGGCCGATTTTTTGCCCGCCATTTCCATGCCGGCTGCGACCCACTGCGAGACGGAGGTCTTGCCGTTGGTGCCGGTCACGCCGGTCATCCACAAAGCCTCGGCGGGGTGCCCATAGACATGCCCGGCAATCTGGCTCGCGTGATTCTTCAGATCCGGCACACCCAGATGTGGCACTTTCCAATCGGTATTCCAGGTGAACCCGCGAGTGTCGTAGAGCACTGCCGACGCGCCGCGCGCAACCGCATCCGTGATGAACTCGCGGCCATCGCGCGCCGCACCGGGATAGGCCAGAAACGCAAAGCCGCGACGCGCTTCGCGGCTGGTCGAGGTCACCTCATCGACCGGCGCGGGCAGGCTCGCGAGCGCGTTCGCCAGTTGCACTTCGGAAAAATCGGGGGCCAGCACGACCTCGCGTGTGATGGCGCCGTTGGTGGCAGTGGGGCCGTGGTGATTTCGCGTCGGCGTGTCCATCATCCACGTTCCTTCGCGTTCATCATTGGCGCAGCACTGGCTTCGCGCAATTGCGGAGCATCCGGTGCCACGCCCGACATGCGCAATGCCTGCGACATCATGTTGGAAAACACCGGTGCCGAAACATCACCGCCAAAGTGTTTGCCGGCGGCTGGTTCATCAATCATCACCGCAATGATGTAGCGCGGATTCGACGCCGGACCATAGCCGACGAACGACGACACGTAAAGGTTTTCTGCGTATTGACCATTCAGCAATTTGTGCGCGGTACCGGTCTTGCCCGCGATGCGATAGCCCGGCACCTGACCTTTGGTGGCGGTGCCGCCAACTTGCGTCACCGTCTCCAGCATGCGCGACATCGTCTTCGCGGTCTTCGGCGAAATGATCTGCTTACCGATGACCTCACCTTCGCGCTTGATAAACGTAGCCGGCAGCAACACGCCATCATTGGCGAAAATCGTGTACGCGCGCGCCAATTGCAATGCGCTCACCGATACGCCATATCCATAACCCATCGTCGCCTGTTCGATCGGTTTCCACGTTTTTACAGCGCGCAATTTTCCGCTGGCTTCGCCGGGAAAACCTGTCTTTGGCGAAGCCCCAAAGCCCAGGTCGTTGTACAAATTCCACAGTTGCTCGGAAGGCAATTGCAGTGCAATTTTTGCGGTGCCGATGTTGCTCGATTTCTGGATGATCTCGGCGACTGATAATTTGTCGGAGCGATGCGGCAAATCGGTGATGGTCTTTGGCCCAATGGTGAGCCCGGGACCGGTCGTGATGATGGTCTCGGGTTTGACGATGCCGGCTTCCAGTGCCGCAGATACTGCGAACGGTTTGAACGTGGAGCCGGGCTCGAACGTGTCGGTGACGCTACGATTGCGCGCCTGCTGCGGATTCCAGTTGACGCGATTGTTTGGATTGAAATCGGGCTGATTCACCAGTGCCAACACTTCGCCGGTATGCGCATCGAGCACCACCATCGCGCCGCCTTTGGCTTTGTTGGCGTCCACTGCCGCTTTCAATTCGCGATGCGCGAGATATTGCAGACGCTCGTCGATCGAGAGTCGCAGCGATTTTCCTTCGCGCGGCGCTTTCAGATTTTCGATATCCTCGACGATGCGGCCCTTGCGATCTTTGATCACGCGCCGCTGCCCGGGCGAGCCCGACAGATGCGCCTGTTGCGCGAGCTCGATGCCTTCCTGCCCCTGATCTTCCTTGCCGGTGAAGCCGATCACATGCGCGGCCACATCGCCGGAAGGATAGAAGCGCCGGTATTCGCGCTGCTGGAACACACCGGGAATTTTCAACGCGATCACTTTCTTTGCTTCCGCCGGCGATAACTGGCGCTTCAGCCAGACGAAGTTTTTATCCTTCTCTGCGAGCCGGGTGTTGAGCGATTTGCGATCCATATTCAATGCGCCAGCCAATGCCGCCATTTGCGCCAGATCGAGCGACATCTCGGCGGGGCTTGCCCAGATCGATTCGACCGGCGTCGATACCGCCAGCGGTTTGCCGTTGCGATCCATCACCGCGCCGCGTGAAGCGGGCATTTCCACCACGCGCATGAAACGCGCTTCGCCTTTGGCTTGCAGAAAATCGTTGTCGAACCCCTGCAAGAAAAATGCGCGGCCTAGCAAGATCACGAACCCACCAAGGCAAAGCACCAGCACGCCACGCGAGCGCCAGCCTTCCAGCTTCAGACGCAAGTTTGGCTCCAGCCGGCGCGAGGAGTGGTTCATTCCTTTGTCCTGTGCGAGCGCGCGAGCATCATTTCTCACCTTCTCCCTTGGGAGAAGGCCGGAATGAGGGGAACTGACTTGCGTTTGGAGAAGGCCGGGATGACGGACCACTCACTGACGTATTGACATCGTCAAGCACCACCATCACCGTTTTCTTCGCATCCGGCACGCGCATCCCCAATTCCTGCGAGGCTTTTTGCTCGATGCGCTTACCGTTACCCAGCGTCTGCGCTTCGATCTGCAATTCGCGCCACTCGTTATCGAGCTTGCGCTCTTGCTCTTGCTCGGCTTGCAATGCCACAAACAATGTACGCGCCCGATGTTGCGACGTCACCACCGACAGCGCACAGCCAATGAGAATCAGCAGCAGCAAAATATTGATGCGCGTCATCGCTTCACCGCCGTGCGCATGATGGCCGAGCGGGCGCGGGGATTGGCAGCGACTTCCGCGTCCGACGCACGCACCGGTTTGCCGATGATGTTCAGGGTCGCGACATCGACTTCATTCGCCCGGATCGGCAATTTTGAGGGTAGGTGATCCGCCTTCGCCGCGTTTTGCATAAAACGCTTGACGATCCGGTCTTCCAGCGAGTGAAACGCAATCACCACCAACCTGCCTCCAGTCCGCAAACCGTCGATGGCTTGCGGCAGTACCTGCTCTATCTCTTCAAGCTCTTGATTGATGAAAATCCGAAGAGCCTGAAACGTGCGGGTTGCGGGGTGCTGGCCCGGCTCGCGCGTCCGGACGGTTTTACCCACGAGCTCGGCAAGCTCGCGCGTCGTACGAATACGTCCGATGACCCTTGCCGCATCTACCGCTCTTGCAATCTGCCTAGCAAACCGTTCTTCACCATAGCGCCAGATGACCTCCCCTATTTCTTGTTCTGTCGCGCGATTGATCCACGCTTCGAC
>JAYTUX010000169.1:0-6924 GCA_043744315.1 Betaproteobacteria bacterium
AACATCGCGGGGGCGTTGGGTGCGCGCGCGGGTTTGTTTGAGGCGGGTGAAGTGCGTGTGCATCCGACCGGCAAAGTCACCGTGTTCACTGGTTCGCACAGCCATGGTCAAGGCCATGAAACCACGTTCGCGCAAGTGGTCTCCAGCAAACTCGGCATCCCAGTGGAGGATATCGACATCGTCCACGGCGATACAGGACGCGTGCCGTTCGGGATGGGGACCTATGGGTCGCGCTCACTCGCGGTCGGCGGGTCGGCAATCGTGAAAGCGGCTGACAAGATCATCGCCAAGGGCAAAAAAATCGCCGCGCATTTATTGGAGGCGGCTGACACTGATATCGAATTTACCAACGGCGAATTCAAAGTCGCGGGCACCGACAAGAAAAAAACCTTCGCCGAAGTTGCGTTAACGGCCTACGTGCCACACAACTACCCACTCGATAAATTGGAGCCAGGACTCAACGAAAACGCGTTCTACGACCCGACCAATTTCACCTATCCGGCGGGTACCTACATCACCGAAGTGGAAATCGACTCGGAGACAGGCGAGGTGAAGGTTGATAAATTCACGGCGGTGGATGACTTCGGCAACATCATCAATCCGATGATCGTCGAAGGCCAGGTGCATGGCGGCATTACCCAGGGCATCGGTCAGGCGCTATTGGAAAACGCGGTGTATGACAAGGAAACCGGGCAATTACTATCGGCCACGTACATGGATTACGCCATGCCACGTGCCGATAATTTGCCGAACTATGTGCTCGATACCACTTGCACACCGTGCACCCACAATCCACTCGGCGTGAAGGGTTGCGGCGAAGCGGGTGCGATCGGCGCGCCGGCGGCAATCATGAATGCAGTGGTCGATGCGCTCGCGGTGGTGGGTGTGAAAGACATGCAAATGCCGGCCAGCAGCCACCGTGTGTGGGAAGCGATGCAGCGGGCCAAAATGCCTGCGGCAGCGGAATAGGAGAACCCCATGTACACATTCAACTATTACAAAGCCACGTCGGCACAATCAGCGGCGTCCCTCATCAACGGCAAGCCCGACGCGAAGTTTCTTGCCGGTGGACAGAGCCTGATCGCGACCATGAAATTACGATTGGCCGAGCCATCGGATCTTATCGACCTCGCCGGTGCGGCAGAATTGAAAGGCATCAAAGTCGAGGGCGACAAACTCGTCATAGGTGCGATGACCACGCACGTCGATGTTGCGGTGGATGCGTTGGTGAAATCGAAATTTCCTGCGCTCGCCGCATTGGCGGAATTGATCGGCGATCGGCAAGTCAGAAATCGCGGCACCATCGGCGGCTCGCTCGCCAATAACGATCCCGCCGCCGATTGGCCCGCCGCCGTTTTAGGCGCTGGTGCCACCATCATCACCAACCAACGCAGCATCGCCGCCGATGATTTTTTCAAGGGAATGTATGAGACCGCATTGCAGGAGGGCGAGTTGATCGCAGCCGTTCATTTCCCCATTGCGAAACGCGCGGCATACATGAAATTCAAGCAACCGGCCTCGCGATTCGCGATTGTCGGGGTGTTTGTGTCGCAGGGTGCGAGTGGTATTCGGGTCGCGGTCACCGGTGCCTCGCAATCGGGCGTGACGCGCATGAAGGCGATAGAAGACGCGCTCGCGAAATCATGGTCGGCGGATGCGGTCAAGGGTGTGAAAATCGATGCGGGGAACATGAACGCGGATTTGCATGCGAGTGCCGCGTATCGTGCTCATCTGGTGTCGGTGATGGCAGCGCGGGCAGTGGCAGCAAGTTAGAGAACGGTCACGTCAGCAACAGTTGAGCGCGACCTGGCTCTGTTGCGGCAATTCTCCAAGAGTGTCTCCCCGGCGCATGCCGGGGCCCAATTTTCGCAACATCAACTTAGGCCCCGGCATGCGCCGGGGAGGCAGGTGGGGCGCGGCGCGTTACGTTCAATAGTCTGAATATTTTGCACAACTCTCCCAATACCATCGACGACACCGCCGCCGCCCTCGAGCGCGCGAACTACATCACCAACCGCGAATTGGCGACGGTGATTTTTTTGGCGCTGCGCATGGGCCGCCCGCTCTTTCTCGAAGGTGAGGCCGGTGTCGGCAAAACCGAAGTCGCCAAAGTGCTGGCACAAGTATTGCAGCGCCCGCTGATTCGTCTGCAATGCTACGAGGGCCTTGATCTTTCGAGCGCCGCCTACGAATGGAACGCTGCAAAGCAGATGTTGGCGATCCGTTTGGCGGAAGCGCGCGGTAGCGCGGATATCGACGAGCGCAATATATACAGCCGCGAATTTCTCACCGCGCGGCCACTGCTGCAAGCGTTAGATCTGGCGATCGCCGGCACACCGCCGGTATTGCTGATCGATGAACTCGATCGCGCGGATGAGCCGTTTGAAGCGTTCCTGCTGGAGGTCCTTTCAGATTTTCAAATCACCATTCCCGAACTCGGCACCGTGCGAGCGCCAGACAACGCGCGCCCCATCGTCATTCTCACCTCCAACCGAACGCGGGAAATTCACGACGCGCTGAAACGGCGCTGCCTGTATCACTGGGTCGATTATCCGGACGCGGATCGCGAATGGAGAATCATCGCGACACGAGCGCCGGACGTTGCGGAAAAATTGTCGCGCGAAGTGGTCGCCTTTGTGCAGCGCTTGCGTCGCATGGATTTGTTCAAAGCCCCCGGCATTGCCGAGACGCTCGATTGGTCGCGTGCGTTAACGGCGCTCGATGCGATCGCACTTGACCCGGCGACGGTGGATGCGACGTTAGGTGCGTTGCTCAAGTATCAGGAAGATATCCAGAAGGTGCATGGCGAACACGCGGCCGAAATCGTCGCGGAGATTCGCGAGGCATAGCCAAGGCAAACGCGCATGACCCGTCTCGCCGAAAACGTCATGCACTTCGCCCGCATTCTGCGCGCGTCGGGTTTGGCGATCGGTCCGGATCGTGTGCAAGACGCACTCAATGCGTTGACGCTTTCGGGGCTGGATCATCGTCGCGACGTGCATGCGACACTTGCCGCAACGCTCACGCGTTCGCGCGAAGAGCGGCCGATTTTCGATGAAGCGTTTCGCATATTCTGGCGTGATCCCGATCTCGAATCAAAGGTACGCGCGATGTTGTTGCCGCAAGTCGAGAGCCGCACCGGCCAGCAAAAATCGCCAATGGCGAATCGCCGTCTCGCGGCGGCATTTTTTCCGCACGCCGCCAACAAACCCGCCGTACCCACAGGCACACAGGAAATCCAGTTCGACGCGGCACTCACATTCTCCGCAGAGGAGCGCCTGCGGCGCGCGGATTTTGAAACCATGAGTGCGGTCGAGTGGGCCGAGGCGAAAGCAATGATTGCGCGCTTTCGATTGCCGATCGCACCGATCAAGACACGCCGCACCGAGCGCGCAACGGGCGGCCATACGCTCGATCTCAGAGCCAGTCTGCGCGCATCGATCCGCGCTGGCGGCGACGTGTGGCCGATGGTGATGAGTCGCTCGAAATCCATTCCTGCGCCACTTGTGGTGCTGGCCGATGTGTCCGGCTCGATGGAACGCTACACGCGCATGCTGCTGTATTTTTTGCATGCGATTTCTTCCGGCAATCGTCGCGTCGAGACGTTCCTGTTTGGCACACGCCTGACGCGCATCACGCGTGAAATCACCCATCGTGATATCGACCAGGCCGTACTGCGGGTGGAGGTTTGTGTGAGCGACTGGGGTGGTGGTACTCGCATCGGGCCGTGTTTGAAGATGTTTAATTTCGAGTGGTCGCGCCGTGTGCTCGCCAATCGTGCGACGGTGTTGCTCATCACCGATGGTCTCGACCGCGATGATGGCGGCGTGCTTGCCACCGAGATGGCACGACTAAAACGATCCACCCGCGAGCTGATCTGGTTGAATCCACTGTTGCGCTATGCCGAGTTTGAAGCCAAGCCCGCCGGCGTGCGTGAGATGCTGCCGCATGTGGATCGCTTCCTTCCGGTGCACAATATCGATAGCCTCACGGCACTGGGCAGGATTCTTTCAACCGCAAAAACCTCCGCAGGTGGAACATGGAACTGACCGACCGCTACACATTGCCCGTTGACCGGCAAACCGTCTGGAACGCGCTCAACGATCCGGCGGTATTGAAAAGCTGCATCGCCGGTTGCGAAAGTTTTGATCGCGTCAGCGACCATGAATTTGCCTGTGCCGTGACCGCGAGCGTCGGCCCGGTGAAGGCGCGCTTCAAGGCAAAAGTAACGTTGCTGGAAGTCGATGCGCCGAACGGCTACACGCTAAACTTTGATGGTCAGGGCGGGCCGGCGGGATTCGGGCGTGGCACTGCGCGCGTCAGCCTCACCGACGCCACGAATGGCGGCACCGCGCTTGAATACACCGCGAATGCGCAGGTCGGCGGCAAACTCGCGCAAGTGGGGTCGCGTTTGATCGATGCCGCGGCGCGAAAAATGGCGGCCGATTTTTTCGGCAAGTTTGCGGGAAAATTGGGTGGCGAAAAAACGGTAGTGGTTGCGCCGGTGGGTGAGTCAATGCACGCAGTACCACATGGGCTTGGGCAACCCGACACGCATTTTCCGCTTTGGTTGAAAGTGATCGGTGTCGTCGGTGTGGTAACCGTACTTTACATTCTGACGCATCATTGATGCGCGGAAGTGGCGGTAATTGATGCGCACCATCATTTACGCGCATGGATTTCGCAGTTCCTCAACCTCGCGCAAGGCTACGCAACTGGCCGAATATTTGCGCGCGCATCATCCCGACATTCGCTATCTTGCCCCTGACTTGAATTTTCGCCCGACGCAGGCGATCTCGCAATTGCAGTGGGCTTGCCTCGGGATCGCGCCTGAGAATTTGACCATTGCCGGCTCCTCGCTGGGCGGTTTCTATGCGGTGGTGCTGGCTGAAAAATTGGGTTGTCGCGCAGTACTGTTGAATCCGTCGATCAGACCGTATGCCACGTTGTCGAAGCATCTCGGTGAGCAGACCAATCTGTACACGGGTGAGAAATTCACCTTCGACGAAAGTCACATTGCGGAACTTGAGGCGTTGTCGGTAGCCTCGATTACACGTCCGGAGCGTTATATGCTGATGGTTGAAATGGGCGATGAATTGCTCGATCACCGCGCAACGATTTCATATTATGAAGGGACCCGACAGATCGTCGTCGAGGGCGGGGATCACGAACTCAAGTCGTTTCCCGCGCACATTCCGCAAGTCGTTTCGTTCGCCTTGGATGGCAGATAGGTCTAGGACTGGTGAGGGTTTCCAGGCATTTGTGTGCCGAGCGCCGCGCCAAATATAGGTTTTCACACTTCAAATCGTGGGAATTGCGCGCTTCTCCAAACATGTTGTCACCCTGAGCAACGCGAAGGATCTTGTGAATGTACCGAGATCCTTCGCGTTGCTCAGGATGACAGTTCCGATACGATCAACGTGGAATCAATTCGCGCCGTTCAAATTCCAATCGTAATCGAGATGCGAAATCGTTGCCTTGCCATCCGCAATGACTTTTTGATCGGCGGGCAAATCCGCCAGCTGTTTGGCGTAGCGGGCGAAATATTCCTCGCGTGATTTGATGGCGGGGGTCTTACCGTCGAACCCCGTATAGCCGCTGGCCCAGTCTTCCTTGAACCAGTTGAATATCATCGATACTTCCAGCTTGCCGTTGGCGTAACGATTGCGCGAGCGATCCGACAGAAAACGCACCGCTTGCTCTTCCAGCTGCGCGTTGAGTTTGTCGGCGGTAAACGCTTCTTCGCGCAGCGGCGGGCAGCCGATCGAGGCGCAATTGACCGCGTAATGCACGCGCGGCTCGTTGTAGGCGCCGGGCTTGCGCAGCGTTTCATGTTCGATTTTGTCGAGGAACGAATCCTGCCCAAGCAGTTTAAAAAACTTGCGTTTCCAGCGATTGTCGAACACGCCGCCGATGTCTTTGATCGATTTCACCGGATAGTTTTGCAGGATGAGTTCGAGCGTGTAGCCGTTGTAGGCGTTGATCAGGAACGCCATGCGCTGCGGCGTCGACCAGCCATTGAATTCGGACTCGCTCACTTTTGAAAGCGTTTCAAGATAGGTTTTCAATTGCGGCTGGTCTTTTTTCAGTTCTGCATACTTCACCTGTGAGGCCTTGCCACCATCGAGGACGACCACGTGTTTCTTCAGCAACGTTGTGAGGGCGGCGTGCGAATGGTCGAAGGATTGGGCAGAGGCAAGGGATGCAAACAGCAACGCTGCGAAAGCAAAGATGATTTTTTTCATGATGGAAGGTCCTGTTCTTGCGATGTCGCAATTGTTTACCGACTGTCTCGATCACCGCCGGCGAGGGAGGGGTCGGTGTTTCAGTGGTGCTCAACCTTGGGATACGCCGGCGTGTTATCCGGTGAAACAACGAGCGAGACCGCCTTTCCGATTACAGTGAACAAGCTGCCTTCGCCACGTGTCCAATCGTTCATCGCTTTCGCCACGGCAAGTTTGCCGACGGTCGCGGTCGAGCGCTTGTACACGCCGGCAGCAAATTTGTTGGCTTCACCGAGTGTGGGATAGGTGTGAATCGTGCCGAGAATACCTTCCAACCCGAAGCCGTGTTTCATCGCCGCCACGAACTCCACCAGCAAATCGCCCGCGTGTTCGCCGACGATGGTAGCACCGAGTATTTTGTCGGAACCTTTCGGTGTGATCACTTTCACAAAGCCATGCGCCTCACCGTCGGCAATGGCGCGGTCAAGATCATCGATGCCGTACACATGCACGTCGTGCGCGATATTTTTTTCCTTCGCTTCCTGCTCGTTGATGCCGACGCGCGCGACTTCCGGATCGGTAAATGTCGCCCACGGCACGACCGAATAATCGACTTTGAATTTCTTGAAATTGCCGAACAGTGCATTGACCGAGGCGTACCACGCCATGTGCGCGGCGGTGTGGGTGAATTGATACGGCC
>JAYTUX010000170.1:0-2141 GCA_043744315.1 Betaproteobacteria bacterium
GAACGCGAACGCACCCGCGCCAACGCGCGCGAACGTGAAGCACAGCGTGCTCAAGCCGCGGCGTCCAATGCCCGTGCGGACGCGCGCGATGCGCGTGCCGATGCCAATTTCCAGCGCGATCAGGCTGCCAATGCCCAGGCACAAACCGCCAGTGCTCAGCAACAGGCGCTAATCGCCCGGCGCGACGCAGCCAATTCCGCCAGCGACGCCGCCGCCGCGCAAGCGCAGGCAGCGAATGCACAAAATCAGGTTACAACGGCGCAGAACCAGGCCGCGACGGCGCAAAGCCAGGCAGCTGCCTCGGATGCCTATGCCGCGAGCCTTGCGCGTCAGCTCGTGGTACTCGAAGCGTTGAAAACTGAACGTGGAATGGTAATTACATTGGGTGACGTGCTGTTTGAATTCAATCGGGCCGATGTCAAATCGACTTCGAATGCACGCATGTCGCAACTGGCCGATTTCATGAAGCAGTACCCGGATCGACGTGTCTCTATCGAAGGTCACACCGACAATATTGGCACGCCCGCCTATAACACCGAGCTCTCGCAGCGACGTGCGGACGCAGTGAAATCGCAGCTGGTCGGAATGGGCATTGCCGGCGACCGGATCTCCACCGTGGGATACGGCAAGAATTTTCCGGTCGCATCCAATGACACCGATACCAATCGCGCGATCAATCGCCGCGTGGAAGTGGTGATTTCCGAACCGGGACAGTCGGTTCGTTCACGCGTGTAAGTCTTTTTTTTCGCGTGAAAGAAAACGGCGCACGTTGTTGCGCCGTTTTTTTTTGCGAAGCCTGGCGGATGGTGTCTGGCCATTTGATGCTTAAAAAGTGCGCGCCAAATGGCGCTTTTTGCGAGGCGGGATTTTACTAATTCCGTGGTGCGTGTACTTTGCTACCTTGCAGGGCTAACTCCGATACTGTTCGATTAGACCAATATTGACCGTTCGCCCTGAGGTATCGAAGGGCATGGTTGCAAACAGCCCGTCGATACCTCGGGGCGAACGAGGCTTAAGCGAACAACATTGGGACTGACTCCTCATTGCCGTACGGTCACCTGTATTACCGTATCAACGCTATGGACACTTTAGCCGGCAATGTTTTCCGCCTGAAAATTGCCACTTGGGCCCGTGATGCGGCGATCTGCATGCGGACGACCCGCAAGCGTGTCTTGTGCGATTAAACTTGCCAATCCGCCTTTGACTCGACAAGTAGTTTTCGTGGAACGTTGTCGAACGCAGCACCTCTGATTTGCTCACGACAAACCGCCGACACCATCATGCACTTTCCCTCGCTCTTTCAATTCCTCAACGGCCTGCACGAAAATAACAACCGCCCCTGGTTCCTGCACAACAAACCACACTTCGACATCCTGAATGAAGAGTTCACCGAATTTGTCGCCGAGGTCGGTGAGCAGGTGCGGAAATTTGATCAGACACTTCCGCCCTTCGAGCCGAAGAAGGCCGTGTTCCGCATTTATCGCGATGTGCGTTTTGCCAAAGACAAATCGCCGTACAAGACCCATTTCGGTGCTGTGATTGGCGAGCGGAATATGTCGGACAAGTTGCGGCCGGTGAATTATTTTCAAATCGATCACAACGCCCGCCTGCTCATTTCCTCAGGCATTTATTGCCCGCCACGCGAAGTATTGACGCTCATTCGCGATGACATCGTCGCGCATCCGGCCGCACTCACGCGAGTGCTGGCGAACGCGTCATTCAGGAAAACGTTTGGCGACCTTTCCAGCGTAGACCGCATGAGCCGTGTGCCAAAGGGATACGAGAAGGATCATCCGCTGGCTACGTACCTGATGAATCGCCACTATTTTTGCGAGGCCACGATAGACCTTTCAAAGCAATCGACCAAAGACCTGGCGGTAAAAATTGCGAATACGTTTGAGGCGGCAATGCCGGTGATGAACTGGTTGAGGGGAATCAAGGGGGCGTGAATTGAATAGCGAAAATGGTGCGTGATTCGGATGGCATTTACATAGGCATCTGTGCGATAGCCGATGCCTGGTGACGTTTGTAAATTCTGTCGTCCCGGCGAAGCAACCGTGTTCAACGTCAAGCGTTTTTTGCCGTCCACGGCGTACCGGATTTGAGGATAGCGTTCATGATGGTCACCAGTTTTCGCATGC
>JAYTUX010000171.1:0-2134 GCA_043744315.1 Betaproteobacteria bacterium
ACATGGCGCTGCTGCATTACTTGCTGGGTCTGGTTATTTTCGCGCTGGCATGGCCGCGCCTGTTGATTCGTCTTACCGGCGTTACGCCACCGATCACACCACCGCCACCGGCCTGGCAGGTGGTGCTCGCGAAGGCTATGCATTTGTTTCTCTATGCATACATGATTTCCCTACCGGTACTCGGCTATCTGGCGCTGAGCGCAGCGGGGAAACCGGTACATTTGTTTTTGTTCGATTTACCGTTTCTGATCGAGCCGGACAAAGCGCTGGCCAAGCAGATGAAGGATTTGCATGAAACAGGTGCAGCTATCGCTTACTTCCTGATCGGCATGCACGCAATGGCTGCGTTGTACCACCACTACAAAGTGCACGATGACACCATGCGAAGAATGCTACCGAAGCGGTTCCGGGTTTGACACACTGGAGGCGCACGTTTTTGTTTTTCAGGAAAACTTCAATGAACATTCTTATGCGCACTTTGTTTTTTACATTTCTTTTCGCCTGTGGTGCCGCGTGGGCGGAAACTGAAATCTATCAGCCATCGCCTGAAGATAGCGCCAAGGTAAACGCACTTGCGGCAAGAGTGATGGCCGAGTTGACGGCGAAATGTCCTGTCAAACCGGTGAGCGATCAGGCGGCATATAAAATTTGCCGGGATGCACTGTTCAGCCACAATTCAGTATTTCGCGCGAACCTCAAGAGTTTCGTGTTGTGGGGTCGCCCGCCGGGCGACGATATCAACACTCTCCTGAAAGCAAACCTGAAAGCGCGTTTGCTTGCCGATGCGAGAGTTGATAAGTCGTATCAGGGCTTCATCGCACTCGGTTAAGCCTCAAAGCCCGTCATTCCAGCCCTCGAATGCTTGAATCGGGGGCTGGGACGACGAATTTTTGAGATGTCCGGCAAAACTGGCGCAACGTATGCGCTCCGGGACTTGCTCAACAATTGCTTAACCGAGTGACATGAGGGTCAGGGCTAGGTCTGAAACTCCGCATACTCGACCAGCCCCAAAGGCGGCATCGCACCCAGCGCTTTCGCAGTATCCATACGCACGATCAGTGAGAAACGCTTCAATGTTTCCACCGGCACGCTCGCCACGCCGCTGAGTTTTTGCTCGGCTTTGTAGGCCGCGAATTGTCCGACCTGATAAAACTTTGATACCAGGCCCATCAATACCGGGCCCTTCACATTGAGTAAGGTCTCCACCGACGCGAACGATTTCAGACCCAGGCCGGTCGCGATGCGCGCGATTGCGTCGCCCTGCGTGGATACATACGAATCGGGTGGCAGATACAGCCAGTCCGCACCTGCAGTTTTGAGACGTGCCAGCTTTTCTTCAAGCATGTCCGGCGTGGGTTTGCCGTCTGCATTGAGCGCAAAACTATCAGCCGCCACCACAATATTGTCGCGTAATCCAATGCGTCGCCATTCGTCAACGATTCCCAGCGAGTTCGATTCGAGTTTGTTATACATGACCGCGACGCCTTTGACGCCGCCATAGGCACGCATCGCTTTCAGTTGCGCTTCGAGCGGCGCCACATGCGTGACACCGGTCAGGTTGCGACCGGGTGAAGCAAGGGAGGCAACAATTCTTGCACCTATTGGATCGGTGACCGCCGCGAACACCAGCGGGATAGTTTTGCCGATAACGGCATGCGGGTTGTCGAATGTGCCGGCCAGACCAACAGTGGGCGGCGTGCCCCACGCGTATACAAGGTCGGGTTTTTCGCGCACGATTTCAGCGGCAAATTCGACCAGTCGAGCACGGCTCTGCCCGGCATCGCGCACGATAAATTCGACATCGGCGCGGTGCGTTTTCCAAAAGTCACGAAAGCCTTTTTCAACAGCAGTTTCGCCGCGCCATGTGACCATGTAAATCCGCGCTGGCCCGGCGGTTTTCAGCGGTTTTACCGTCTGCGCGCGCAGCACAGGCGCCATTGCGAGCGCAGTGGTGGCCAGCAAAAAATGTCGGCGGCGCATGGTCATTCGGCTGCTGCCGATGCTGCCACGATTTCTGGCGCAGAACGACGCGGTATATAAAGCCACGCGAAGACAATGCCGCACGTGAACACCGCGAGCCCGAGAACGATGAAGGTATTCTTGAATCCCAAAAATGGCAGTAACGCCGCGGCTG
>JAYTUX010000172.1:0-6847 GCA_043744315.1 Betaproteobacteria bacterium
TCATCGTGTGCATCACGCGATTGGATTGGGTCACGAAGGCGCAGCGCGTGGCGTCAATTTCGCGAAAACGTTTTCTCTGTGGGATGTGGTGTTTCGCACAGCGAATTTCACCGACAATAAATTCGCGACCGGCGTCAGCGATCAGTTAACCGGCCGTGACTACGGCGCGGGATTTTGGCGGCAGCAGTGGCTCGGCGTCGTGCGCCTTGCCGAAGCCCTCGGCTCGCGCCACAATACGCCTCCGAATCAAATTCACCCTTAGCAATGCGCCCTTCCCACCTCACCGCCATTTTGGAGCGGGAGTTTTTGTCTGCCCAAGGCAACGTTCCGACGCCGGTGATGGTGTGGGGTCCACCGGGCATCGGTAAGTCGCAAATCGTCGCTCAAGTGGCGAGTAAGCAAGGCGTGCCTGTCATCGATATTCGCCTATCGCAAATGGAGCCGACGGATTTGCGTGGCATTCCGTTTCGTGACGGCGATACGGTGGTGTGGTCGATTCCCGCCCTGTTACCGAATGCGAAGCGTCATGGCGCGCGCGGCATTTTGTTTCTCGATGAAATTACGTCGGCTCCGCCAACCGTGACCGCTGCAGCGTATCAATTGATTCTTGATCGCCGCCTCGGCGAATACTATGTGCCGGAAGGCTGGGCGATTTTTGCTGCCGGGAATCGCCACGGTGATCGCGGCGTCACTTACGCAATGCCGGCGCCGCTGGCGAATCGCTTTGCCCACTACGAATTGCACGCCGATCTCGACGATTGGATCGCCTGGGCCTATCGCAACGACATCGACGAGCGCGTGATGGCGTTTTTACGCTTTCGACCCGAGCTCTTATTCGAAATGAAATCGAGCACGACGTTGTCGGCTTTTCCAAGCCCGCGCACGTGGGAGTATGCCGATCGGGCGCTGAAAAAATTTGGCGATGCGCCGGAATTACTCCTCGACGGATTGCAAGCCTGCGTCGGCGCGGCGGCGGGAATCGAGTTCAAAGCGTATATGGACTACATCCGCGATTTACCCGATATCGAAGCGATTGCAAATGGGAAAAGTAGTGCGATGCCCGGTGCGATTGATTTGCAGTATGCCGTGGCTTCGTCGCTGGTGCGGCGCGTGGTGCGTGAATCGGGAAAGCCTGGCTGCGATGCGATGATCGGCCACGTGTTGCGTTACGCGAAGCTGTTTCCGCAACGGGAGTTAGGAATCATGTTAGTCAGTGATTTGCAGCGCGCGATCCGCGCGCCGTTGCTTGATAAGCCGGAGTTTTCCGAGTGGGCGAGTAGTGTTTCCGATCTACTCATGCATCGCCATGGTCTCTAAAATGTTTTCTATAACTGTTTCTCGCCTCATTGTGAGGTGCCTGCATCGGCGCGGCCAATACCGCTCACGTGCCATCAGCTTCGTAAGCGTGGTCGGGTGGATCAAGCGCAGCGGATCCACCGTGGCGAACATCGTTCGCCGACTTTATATCAGTGACTTTTCTCCTGTCATTCCCGCGAAGGCGGGAATCCATAGTGTCGGTGCCAATAGTTGGGCCAAATGGATTCCCGCCTTTGCGGGAATGACAACGGAACGTTTTAGGTCTGCAAATTGACAATGACACCTAGATCACCTCGTCGCGTTGAAGCGCCACGCGATAACAGTCCCAATACATCTTTCACACATTCCATGAGCGTATTCGTCGAATCCCTCGATCACGAAGGCCGCGGCGTCGCGCACAACGATGGTAAGGCAATTTTTATCGATGGCGCGTTGCCGGGCGAAACAATTACCTATTCGCCGTATCGAAAAAAACCTAGCTTCGAATTCGCGCAAATTGTCTCGATCGAACAATCCAGCGCCGTGCGCACCACGCCGCGTTGCCGGCATTATGGCGTGTGCGGCGGCTGTAACATGCAGCACGCGGAATTTTCCGCCCAGGTCGCATCCAAGCAACGCATCCTCGAAGATAATCTCAAGCGCATCGGTAAAGTGACGCCCGATGTGTTGTTGCCGCCGATTTACGGTCCCGCTTGGGGTTATCGCCAGCGCGCGCGATTATCGGTGCGGTGGGTGGAAAAGAAGGGAAAAGTGCTGGTCGGTTTCCACGAGAAAAAATCGAGTTTCGTCGCCGATATGGAAACGTGTGAGGTGTTGCCGCCGAATATCGCTGCGTTGATTCCGAAATTATCGGATCTGATTATGAGCATGGATTTGCGCGACCGATTGCCGCAGATCGAGCTGGCATGCGGCACGGAGGTGACAGTCCTCGTAGTGCGAAATCTGGAGCCGATCTTGGAGCAGGATGCGCTGCGGCTCAAGCAATTCGCGGATCTTCACGGTATTCAGTTTTGGTTGCAGTCCAAAGGCCCTGACACCGCGCAGCCGTTTTGGCCGCTCAATGCGCCGCCGCTTTACTATTCAATTCCCGAGTTCGATCTCAAGCTATATTTTTCGCCGACGGATTTTACGCAAGTGAATCATGCGGTGAATCGCGCACTGGTGAAGCGCGCGATGACTCTGCTCGATCCGCAACCGAATGAGCGCATCGCCGATTTGTTTTGCGGGTTGGGCAATTTCAGTCTCGCCATCGCGCGCAGCGGCGCGCAGGTGATCGGCCTGGAAGGCGCGCCAGGGCTTGTTCTTCAGGCATCAGACAATTCGCGCAAGAACGGTTTAGCCGAAAATACAAAATTTATTGCAGCGAATCTGTTCGCCGGCGATACCGATCAAACGCTGCGCGCGTTGGGTAAGTTCGATAAGTTATTGATCGATCCGCCGCGCGATGGCGCGGTTGAGGTGGTGAAAGCGATTGAAGCGCCGTTTCCGCGCAGCATCGTTTATGTATCGTGCAGCCCTGCAACGTTGGCGCGCGACGCCGGCGTGTTAGTCAACACGAAGGGCTACAAACTAAAAGCCGCCGGCGTCATCAATATGTTTCCGCACACGGGGCACGTCGAGTCTATTGCGTTATTCGAGCAATAAAAAAACCACCCGAAGGTGGCTTTTTCGTTAGGCGATGGATGCTTAGTCGTCGCCGCCGAAGATTCCAAGCATTTGCAGCAAACTTGTGAACAAGTTATAGATGCTGATGAAAATACTTAACGTCGCACTGATGTAATTGGTTTCACCGCCGGTAACCACCGAGTGCAATTGATAAAGCATCAACATCGCGGACAGCGGGATGAAGATCGCGAGGATAGTCAAATGCATCGCCGAGGATTGGAAGAAAATATTCGCAATCACTAACACCATCGCGACGATTACGCCGATGCCGAGGAATTTTCCCAGGCCGGACAGATCGCGCTTCGTCGTCGTTGCGATACCGGCCATGGCGAAGAACACCGCCGCCGTTCCGCCCGCCGCGAGGCCGATCAACTGACCGCCATTGCTCATGCCAAGAATGCGCTGAAGCAACGGGCCAAGGAGTAGGCCGAGGAAGAAAGTAAAGCCGAGAAGTAGTCCTACGCCGAGCGAGCTATCGCGGTTTTTTTCGATTGCCCAGATCCAGCCATAGAAAATCGCGATCGTGCCGATCGCCATCATCATCGGGCTGGCGCGCATAAAGCCGAAGTTCATATTCACTCCGACCATGGCGCCGATTACCGTGGGAACCAGCGCTATAGCCAGCAGCAAATAGGTATTGCGTAGGACGCGATTCTGCGCGAGTCCTAGCGTGGTTGAACCAGATGCCATTGGGATGTTGGGTTCCATATCTTTCTGTTGCTCCTGTTTAAGTAAAAATCAGACGGTTAGAATAGATAAATGCGGAAAAAGTTGCAAGTATTCAATGACTTTTCGATATTTCCTTATATTTCCGAGGCTTGCGCGCACTGCTTTGCCGCTCATCCGCCTAGGCTTTCTTCGCCATGCCTTTTTCCGCCATGTATTTGCCGAATTCTACTTTGGCAATCGCGTTGCGATGGACTTCGTCCGGGCCGTCTGCCAGGCGTAGCGTGCGATTGTGAGCATAAAACTCGGCGAGCGGGAAATCCTCGCTCAGGCCGCCGGCACCATGGGCTTGGATCGCCCATTCGATAATTTGTTGGGCGATATTCGGCACGTACACTTTAATCATAGCGATCTCTGCGCGCGCAACTTTGTTGCCGACTTTGTCCATCATGTCGGCGGCTTTCAGCACCAGCAAGCGCGCCGAGTCGATCATGATGCGCGCCTCGGCGACGCGCTCTTGCGTTACACCTTGTTCCGACACCGCTTTACCAAACGCGACGCGGCTCATCGCGCGTTTGCACATGTATTCCAGCGCGCGCTCGGCGACGCCGATGGCGCGCATGCAATGGTGTATGCGGCCCGGGCCTAAGCGACCTTGTGCGATTTCGAATCCGCGGCCTTCGCCAAGCATAATGTTTTCGTACGGCACGCGCACGTTGTCGAACTTCACTTCCGCGTGGCCGTGGGGCGCATCGTCATAGCCGAGCACCGTGAGCGGGCGCACGACGGTCAAGCCCTTTGTGTCGCGCGGCACGAGAATCATCGATTGCTGATTGTGGCGGCTGGAATTGTTCGGATCAGTCTTACCCATCACGATAAATATTTTGCAGTTCGGATGCGGCGCGCCGGTGATCCACCACTTGGTGCCATTAATCACCCAATCTTTGCCGTCGCGCACCATGCTCATTTGAATGTTGGTCGCATCACTCGATGCGACAGCCGGCTCGGTCATGGCGAATGCTGAGCGGATTTTTCCATCCAACAGCGGATCCAACCATTCGCGTTTTTGCGCGTCATTGCCGTAGCGCTCGATGGTTTCCATGTTGCCGGTATCCGGCGCATTACAGTTGAACACTTCCGGCGCCCAGAGCACGCGCCCCATGATTTCGCACAGCGGCGCGTATTCGAGATTGTTCAAGCCCGCGCCGCGATCGGAATGCGGCAAGAATAAATTCCACAAGCCCACCGCGCGTGCCTTGATTTTTAAATCTTCCATCAATTGCACCGGCTGCCAGCGATCGCCGCTATTCACCTGCCGATGAAATTCCGCCTCATTCGGATAAATGTGCTCATTCATGAAATGCACGAGGCGTTCTTGAAGCGATTTAACGTTGTCAGAGAATTCGAAATCCATCATATTTCCTAGGTAGGGTGCGCATTGCGCACGGGTATCAAAAACGGTGCGCGGTGCGCACCCTACATTATTTGCCGCGAGAAACGGACGTTTTTGCGACTTGCTTCGTCGACTTTTTTGCGATCTCAATGAGCGACGACAACGCGTCGTTTACCGCGTCTTCGTTCGGAAAAGCGCGCGCGACTTCGGGACGCAATACGATTACGTTACTAGCGGTACTAACGCGTTTCGCGTACTTCCCTCGAACAATTTTTCCAAAATCGCTGCGCTGATATTCTGGACGCAGTTCGTCTGAACTAGGCTTCTTCATAAATTTTCCTTTCGGTTTTTGTCGCAAGACGCGCGCTAATAACGCGGATCGTATCCGTTTCTTCTTCAGTGTGCGAAACGACAAATAATCGTCCCTCCGATGAAATACCAAAGGTCACAAACCGCATTTCGCCCTCCGAGTGATCCGGGTCGAACGCTGTTGCGGACAACTCATCTTTAAAAACGGTAGATGCCTCTGCAAACGGTACGCCATGCTTGGTAAAATTTGCCGTCGCTTTCTTGTCGTCCCAAACGAAATTCACCGAATGCCTTCGTCATGAACGTAAGATTTTTTTCACCTGCCGCCAACCGGCTTCCGCCATCGGCCTCGCGCGTTTGCCAGATTCAATCGCATGCTGGCTTGCCGCTGTGCCGTCGACAACGCGGCCCATGATGCCTTGTAAAATCCCTGCAAGGCGGAACATGTTGTACGCCATATAAAAATCCCACTGGCGCGGATCGATGGCCGCGCGGTTAGTGCGCGTGAAATACGCCGCGACATATTCTTCTTCCGTCGGAATGCCGAGCGCCTTCCAATCGTAACCGGCGATACCGCGAAACTCGCCTGGCGATAAGCGCCAGCTCATGCAGTGATAGGAAAAGTCTGCGAGGGGATGGCCGAGCGTCGAGAGTTCCCAATCGAGAATCGCGGCGATGCGCGGTTCAGTCGCGTGGAAAATCACGTTATCCATGCGGTAATCGCCGTGGACGATGCTGGTCTCATCACTAGATGGAATATTCTCCGGCAGCCAGGCGATGAGGTCATCCATCGCGTCGATTTTTTCCGTTTCTGAGGCTTTGTATTGCTTAGTCCAACGGCCGATTTGCCGCGCGAGATAATTGCCCGGTTTGCCAAAATCGTCGAGTCCAATTTTTTGGTAATTCACTTGGTGTAACGCGGCGATGACGCGATTCATCTCATCCCAAATGGCTTTGCGTTCGTCCGGATTCATGCCCGGCAGCGCTTGATCCCACAGCACGCGACCTTCAACGCAATCCATGATGTAAAACGCCGTGCCGATGACGTTTTCGTCTTCGCACAACGCGTAGGTTTTCGCGACGGGGATTCCCGCTTCATACAATGCGGTGATGACGCGATATTCGCGATCCACCGCGTGGGCCGAAGGCAATAATTTTCCCGGCGGCTTGCGGCGCAGCACATAGCGTTTGCCGCCGGCGCTTAAACGATAAGTGGGATTCGACTGCCCGCCTTTGAATTGCT
This sequence comes from Betaproteobacteria bacterium, assembly GCA_043744315.1. Taxonomy (GTDB): domain Bacteria; phylum Pseudomonadota; class Gammaproteobacteria; order Burkholderiales; family Usitatibacteraceae; genus UKL13-2. The sequence continues at coordinate 6,594 of JAYTUX010000172.1, forward strand.
CGAGCGTCAGCGCGCCGGAAAATCCCTCGACATGCTCGCGCATATAGTGCTCCAGCGCGGTGGCGTCGAAGCGATGCTTTTCTTGAACCGGCATGGTGCCGACAAATTCTTCGTGCATATATATATTAGTTGTCGTTCCCGCGAAGGCGAGAATTAAAGGTTGTTGCTTGTCCTAAAAGCAAATTGGATTCCCGCCTTCGCGGGAATGACACTGGGAGCCTACACACCTAACCCCTCACCCTTCACTCCTTCAC
>JAYTUX010000173.1:0-6830 GCA_043744315.1 Betaproteobacteria bacterium
ACATTTTTCCCGCTTGAGCGCAACGCTTCCTTTGCAGCCCAATGCCGGTGGCTTGACGGTATTCACGCAGGATTGGCGGGTGACGCGTAAATTGGTCGAGGACGAGGCCACGGTTGAGCAAGAATATGTGGTGGAGGTCGAGTCCCCTGAAGGAGCGGCAGCGGATGCGCATGCCTTGAAGCGCCTGAACCATGGCTTGAGTTTCAATGGCCGCGTGTTGCCACCGGCCAAGGTGAGTTGGCAGAATGAAACGCGGCTGCGCTTCGCGGTAAAAGGGCCGCAGCCGGGGCAGATCGCGCACGTTTGCGCGAGCGTAGGATTCAAGGTGCTCGCGATGAAGCGCATCCGTATCGGCAAGATTTCGATGGGCAAAATGCCCGCGGGGCAGTGGCGATATCTGCCGCCGAACGAACGTTTCTGAAGTTCGCGGTCACGCGATTATTTCATTCTCTTGATGCCGTAAAATCCGCGCGATGTGTACCAATTATCTCCCCGCCGTTCAATTGAAATATCTGCGCGGTCTGTTCGGCGTGGATCTTCCGGAATTTGAATTTCGCGAAGAAACCTACCCCGGCTACGGCGCACCTATCGTGCGCAATATCATCCGTCAATCCGGCGACGATCCGCCACGTCGCGAATGCATTGCCGCACGCTTTGGTTTGATTCCGTATTGGTCGAAGCCCGAGGATGTCGAAAAACCGACGCGCCGATTTGCGACGCACAACGCGCGTGTCGAAACGGTGGGCCAGTTGCCGAGTTTCAAGCACGCCTGGCACAACGGCCAGCGTTGCCTGATTCCGGTCGAGGCGTTTTTCGAACCTTGCTGGGAGACGGGAAAAGCAATGCGCTGGAAAATGACGCTGAAGGACGGACATGTGTTTGCGTTGGCCGGCATCTGGGAACGCTGGCATCGTGATGGCAAAGAGGTGATGAGTTTTTCGATGCTGACTGTGAATGCGGACGATCACGCCATCATGCAGCGCATGCACCGTCCCGGTGAGGAAAAACGCATGCCGGTGATTATTCGCCGCGACGATTACGCACGTTGGTTGAGCGCGGATGCGGAAGTAGCGCGGCGCATGTGCCAGACATTTCCGGCAGATGAAATGATGGCGGTGGCCGATCCTAAGCCGGTAAAAACACGGTCACCGGAATCAGACGGCGACGGAGAAGCGTGAATGCCCGCTATACGATCGTGGTCTCGAATGCGGCCATCCGCCATCCCGCACCTTGTTGCCTCACCCGGCGCAGCTGCATTTCAAACGTGCGTGCGTCAATTGTCACCGATATCAGCGAATTTGCGACGTAGGTTTTGTCGCTGACGATGATCGAATCCGCGAAGCCATCATCGGCGTTGCCGGCGATCAAAATTCCTTCGGTCGGTTGCCAGGAATTGCTTGCTTCATCCACCCGATCCATCGCGCGGTAGATCGGTGCTTTCGACAGCACTTTGATACCGATCAATGTTGCCGTCGGGCGCTGCAAGTTGGATTTGCGTGCGACCACGCCGAGCACACAGGGACGTCCCTTCTCCAGACGCACCGCTACCAGATCGTCAACATGCACTCGCCGCGCATCGTCATCGACCATATCTAGGCCCAGGCCGCCTTCGCTGATATCGACCAATTGAATTGCGTTGCGAATGCCGATCTCGCCGCCACCGCCAGCCAGTGAATGCATCCGCTCTGGAGAAAACGCTATCTTGCAAATTTCATCGAAACCAAAAAATACCCCCACCGGCGAATTGACACCGATCGGCATGCGCTTGCTACGCTGTTTGCGCGCGGCTTCGATCAAGGTAAATTCGCGCTCGAGAAACTCGATCACGGCGACGTGTTCCTCCATTGCCGCAGTCATACCAATGCCCCAGCCGGGAAAGATGGTACCGAGATGAAACTCGCGAATGGTGCGATCCAATTGGCGTTGCAACGGTCGCAGGCTGAGGAATAATTGCGCACCCTTGTCGAGCGTGTCTGGCGCGTCGGGAGAGTGCGGAGTCAGGCCGCGTTGGGCTGAAGTGGTGTTGATGCTCAGTGTCGGCTCGCCGGCGACCGGCTCTTTGGTCAGCCACAGCGCGCCCATCCATGCCAGCAACCAGGTATCGAGAATTTCCAGCCGCTTCGGCGACAAATTCCCGCTGGAGAATCGATCGAGCAGCAATGCGCGCACATAGAGCGCTTCCACCGTCACTTCAAATTGTTTGTCGTCGATGCGAATACTGAGAGCGGTTGAATCGATATTGAAAACGCTTGCCGTGCGAAAAATCTGGTGCAGCCATTCACGTGCAACGGGATCGGGCCGGGTGCCGGAAAATTTCCGCCATTTGGTGGCGTGTCCCGATAACAGGATCGCCAGTGCGGCAGCTGGCGCGCGCGCGGCGGTTTCGGTGCTGCTCTCGGCAAAATTGCGCATTACGCAATCGCGTGCGAGACGGGCAAGGTGATCGTAGCGCTCGGCAATCCAGGTACAAGTCGTTTGTTCGGGTTTGGTCTTGAGCAAGCCGGACTTAAGCAATGCTTCTCGGTCGGCGCGCGCGTTGTCTTCAAAGTAACGCAGGGCCTGCGTGATGGCGCGTGTCGCGTCGCCAGGTGTGTAACCAGCAACATTCTTTTCCAGTGCGCGGTGCTTGCCGGTGATTTCATCCTGCGCCGCCGGGTTCGCCTGCCACGCGGCAGCGGGATTGAATGCGCTCATGGCCGGGCACCTTGTCCCATCACGGCCTGGGTTGCGCGTGCGAGCGCGGCATGCAGTGCTCGCTGTCCGGACTCAGCGCGACCCAACAGGGACGCGGCGCTCCAGGCGATAGGCGACGCAAAATTGCCGGTGATGACGGCAGTCCCCGGTGCACGCGTGAATCGCTGGCCAAGTGCTTCAATCAATGGTCGGGCGTCGTCGTTTGGAAACTGATTGAAAAACGCCTGCGTCAACTCATGAAAATCCCTGGCGTTATCGTCCTCGCAGGATTGACCGATCAAATATAGCCACAGCGATCGCTGACCGGGATCTTCTTCTATCGCAAGCCGCACCAATTCAGTGGCCGCGCGCGGCGTGCCGTCGTCGCGCATCTGCTGCACCCAGCCGAGAATCTCATCGGTGTTGCGCAATGAAATTCGTGGTTCGGGCATTTGCAAAAAACGCGCCGTGATATAGCGCAGACGCACGCGCAACTGCGGCGGATCGAGCGGCCACGGGGTGCCGAATACACTGACTTTGCGGCTTGGCGGACGGACGGGAGGTTTGGGGGGCTGGACCATGTGTGGAAACGATGCCGTAAATTCAAAAAGTTGACTTGGCGGCAGACTGCGCCTGAACGCGCAGTGCGGAATTTCCACGGAGTGTTTTTACCCATCGACCGTTTACATTCCAACATAGTCTCGCCATGGAGGAATTGTAAGCTGTTTGGCGGGATTTTTGCCAGCGAATCAACTCCCCGCCTGTGGGCTGCGGGCGAGTTGGCGGATGATATGGCGATCGGGCGTTTCAAATATTTGGAATCGCAGTTAGCCGGTCGGAAATGTGACAAGTTCATGTCACCGGCGAACGCTCCGACAATCCGGCAGTTGGATTATGCCGGTTACTTCTTGCTGATTTGCACCAGCCACTGGCCGTTTTCGCAGCGGTTCGCGTCGATGGGTTCACCGACAACGGAATTCTTGTTGACGTTGCTGCGGCCGGATTGGTCGCACGCGACTCTTGCGCTCACCGCCCAGTTGCATGAGTAATTGTCGCCGGACGTTTGCAGTCTTCCCTTCCAGCAATACAGGGTCGACGCATCGCTGCCTTTTGCAGATCCGCCTTGCGTGGAGGTTTCGACAGTCGCACACGCTGAGAGCAGTGCGCTCGATGCAAGTGCGATCGAAGTCAATAGTTTCATGAGGTTTTCTCCGTGGTGGAATAAATGAATTTGCGCAATCTTGCGAGCGTCTATTGCGTCGACGATGGGTTCATCACGTGTCCGTCAACGCACACGCGAATAAGTCTGTCACGCACTTTCTACATTGCCGCGACCCACTCGAAAGGTTCCCGCGACTCAGGGAACCTTTGACCAAGTCCATTCCGAAAATATTGCGTCAATCTTGGGACATCTGGCGTTGCGCTCCTCGTGCGGTAGCACAGGCAACGCACCTTCGTCTCGCGTCTTGTATATGCCCCAATCTCAACACAATCTTGTCGAAAGCGACCTAATCAGCGGTTCCTTAGTGTGCGCGAGACGCATGCAATGACCTGTGCCGATTTGTACCAATCTGCAACGATTGCAGGACGACGATTTCATTTGCGGCACAATGTCGTCTGCCGACCTTGATGTCGTTTGTTCTGCCTGATTCCGGAGGTCACAAAATGTCACATCCTGCCTACGATTCTCTCGCCACCGCATGGCGGCGACTGCACCATTTTTCGCATTTACAATCGCTCGCGGGCTGGGACCGTGCGGCACTGATGCCTGCGGGCGGCAATGCCGCGCGCGCTGATGCGATGGCGGAAATGGATGGTCTCTTGCATGGCATTCGCACCGATCCGGCAATTGCTGCACATTTCGATCGAAGCAAGGCCGAGCCACTCAATGAGATGCAGCAAGCGAACCTGCGCGAAATGCGCCGCGATTGGCGCCATGCCAATGCGCTACCGGTCGCGCTCGTGCAAGCGCAGTCGCTCGCCAGGGCGCGCTGCGAACATGCGTGGCAAACGCAACGGCCCGCCAATGATTGGCGCGGATTTTTAGAAAATTTCCGCGAAGTACTGACGCTTGAACGCGAAAAAGCCAGGCATCTGGCCGACAAAAGCGGTCTTGGCATGCACGATGCCCTGATGGATGTCTACGAACCGGGGATGACGGGCGCGAAGGTCGACAAATTGTTCGGCGATTTGCAATCCTGGCTACCGGCGCTGGTGCGAAAGGTTCGTGAAAAACAGACTCGCGAAAATGTCGTGGTACCCGTTGGGCCATTCGCCAAATCCGCCCAATATGCAATGGGCGTCGAGGCGATGAAGTTACTCGGCTTCGATTTCAATTCAGGCCGTCTCGACGAAAGCGCGCATCCATTTTGCGGCGGCTCGCCCGAAGATACACGCCTCACCACGCGCTATCGGGAAGACAGTTTTGTCGGCAGCCTCTGGGGAACGATGCATGAAACCGGCCATGGCCGCTACGAGCAGAATTTACCGCGCGATTGGTTGGGACAACCCGTGGGATGGGCGCGCAGTGCGGCGATTCACGAAAGTCAGAGTTTAAGCTTTGAAATGCAAATCGGCCTGTCGCGCCCTTTTATCGGCTTGCTCGCGCCACGCATGGCGGCGCATTTCGGCAACCAGCCGGCATTTGAGGTCGAGAATCTGTATCGCTGGCTCACGCGCGTGCAACCGGGCTTCATCCACGTTGAAGCCGACGAATTGACCTACCCATTGCACATCATCTTGCGATACGAAATCGAGCGCGATTTGATCGAAGGCCACATCGAAACAGACGATATTCCCGCGCGCTGGGATGCGGCGATGGCGGCGTTGCTGGACATTGACACGCGCGGTAATTTCACCAATGGCTGCATGCAGGATGTGCACTGGGGAAGCGGCCTCTTCGGTTATTTTCCGAGCTACACGCTTGGCGCCATGTACGCGGCGCAATGGTTCGCGATCATTCGCAAGCTGACCCCGGATCTGGATGCAAACATCGCCAGCGGTAATTTGGCGCCTGCTTTCGATTGGCTGGCCGAGAATATCTGGCGACAGGGAAGCCGCTGGACAACTGATGAACTGGTCACGCGCGCGACTGGCGGGCCGCTCGATTCAGCGCATTATCGCCGGCATCTTGAAACACGGTATTTACAATGAGAAGACTTCAATCAATGAAAAGGATTCAAGCATGACCATTGGCGTTGGCGGCAAAAAAATCGAGGCCGCGCTGGCCGGGCTGTCGAGCATGACGGCAGGTGTTCAACCAATTGGCAAGACTGAGTATGCCGCGCGGCTCGTCAATGCACAGACTGCCATGCGCGCACAGGGCATCGCGGCGATCTGGGTGCATGCCGGCACCAATCTCACGTACTTCACCGGCACCAGGTGGCACCCCAGTGAACGCATGGTCGGCGCACTCATTCCGGCGCGAGGCGCAATCGAATATCTCGCGCCGTGCTTCGAGCAAAACACGCTACGCGATTACATGGTGATCGAAGGCAACGTGAATGTCTGGCATGAACACGAAAGCCCGTATCGATTACTTTTGCATACACTCAACCAGATGGGCATCACCGGCAACGCCACTGCCGCGCCAAGAATCGGCTTGAGCGAAGACACGCCGTTCTTCGTTGTCGATGGCATCGCGCAATTAGCTGAAGGTTACGTTTTTGTCAATGCGAAACCGGTGACGGCGCACTGCCGCGCCCGCAAATCAGCCAGTGAAATCGCAATTATGCAGCGCGCCAAAGACATGACATTGAAAGTTCATGAAGCGGCGGCGAGCATCATGCGCGTGGGTATCACCACGACAGAAGTCAGTGCCTTCATTCACGACGCGCACAAAAAAGTCGGCGCTTCGGGCTCGTATTTTTGCATCGTGTTATTCGGTGCGGCGTCCGCGTTTCCGCATGGCGTCAAGGATCCGCAGACCCTGAAGCAAAATGACATGGTGTTGATCGACACCGGCTGCCAGTTCGAAAGCTACATATCCGATATCACCCGCACCTATGTTTTCGGGGAGGCGAGCGAGCGCCAACGCGCGGTGTGGAACGCTGAAAAAGCGGCGCAGGCGGCTGCCTTTGTTGCGGCGCAATTGGGCGTTGCCTGCGGCGACGTTGATCGCGCCGCGCGACGCTCTTTGGCGGCAAGCGGTTTCGGGC
>JAYTUX010000174.1:0-6815 GCA_043744315.1 Betaproteobacteria bacterium
CAAACTACAGAGTTTTCGGGATAAATGTTTCATTGAACCTGATCGATTTCAAATCGGAGAAATCTGCGTATCAATGCTAACCGGCGTTGGCAAAGCGTCCTTGATCTTTGTCAAAATGGCGGCATGGAAGTTCCCGTGCGAGCGTGTTGCACAGTGAGCAACATTGCCTAAATACGCGGATCGCCATTTGGCGCGCCGTTTCGGGCAAAAAGCCTTGTAACGCCGCACCAATGCTAGACTTTATGTGTTCAGCCCGGTGCGGCGGTGGATCCTTTTTTCAACTTCTTCCACACCCATGGCCCGACCACCATCAACGCGGTAATGCCCAGCAAGGTCGCCGATAGCGGCTTGGTCAGGAACACCATCCAGTCGCCCTGACTGATCGACAACGCGCGGCGCAATTGAGCCTCCGCGAGCGGGCCGAGGATCATGCCGATGATGACCGGTGCGGTCGGAAAATCGAAGCGGCGCATCAGAAAGCCGAGCAGGCCGATGCCATACAACAGGAAAATATCGAACGCCGACTGGCGCATACCGTACACACCGAGCGTGGCGAATATCAGGATGCCCGCGTACAACTGGGGCTTGGGAATTTTCAGCAACTTGACCCAGATACCGATTAGCGGAAGATTCAATACCAGCAACATGATGTTGCCGATATACATGCTGGCAATCAGGCCCCAAACAAGATCGGCGGAATTCACAAACAGCAGCGGCCCGGGTTGCAAACCGTATTGTTGAAACGCCGCGAGCAGAATGGCCGCCGTGGCGGAGGTCGGCAATCCGAGCGCCAGTAGCGACGTCATGGTGCCGGTGCTCGACGCGTTGTTGGCGGCCTCCGGCCCGGCGACCCCTTCGATCGCACCATGGCCGAACTCTTCCGGATTTTTCGCGAGCTTTTTCTCCAGTGCGTAAGAAATAAAGGTCGGAATCTCGGCACCGCCCGCCGGCATTGCGCCGAATGGAAACCCGATCAAGGTACCACGCAGCCACGGCCCGATCGAGCGTTTCCAGTCGTCGGCTTTCATCCAGATCGAGCCGGTCATTTGCATCACCGATTCTTCGACCTTGTAATCCTTGGCTGCGCTCCACAATGTTTCGCCGACGGCAAACAGCCCCACCGCCACCGTCACCACTTCAATCCCGTCGAGCAATTGTGGGACATCGAAGGCGAAACGCGCGGTGCCGGATTGACTGTCGATGCCAACCAGACCGATGGCAAGGCCGATGAACAGAGCCGTCAGGCCACGCAGTGGCGAGCCGCCCAGCACGGCAGACACCGTCACAAACGCAAGCACCATCAACGCGAAAAATTCCGGCGGCCCGAAGCTCAGCGCCACATCGACCACCAGCGGCGACACGAACGTGAGAGCGATGGTGGCCAAGGTGCCTGCGACGAAGGAACCAATGGCGGACGTTGCCAACGCCGGACCGGCACGGCCTTTCTTGGCCATTTGGTTGCCTTCCATGGCGGTGATGATAGTTGCCGATTCGCCCGGCGTATTCAACAAGATTGACGTGGTTGAGCCGCCATACATGGCACCGTAATAAATACCGGCAAACATGATGAGTGCGCCGGACGGATCAACCTTGGTGGTCACCGGCAGCAACAATGCCACCGTCACCGCCGGGCCAATACCGGGCAGCACGCCCACCGCTGTGCCGAGCGTCACGCCGACAAAACACCACATCAGATTGGTCAGCGTCAGCGCGACCGAAAAACCGGACATTAGGGAATTGAGGATTTCCATCTGACGCCCGGCTCAGAATGGCAACAGGCCACGGGGCAAATTCAGCCCGAGCCCATAGTTGAAAAATGCGTAGGTGACTGCGGCGATGATCGCACCAGTCAGCGCGTTGAACAGCCAGCGCTTGCTATTGAAGCCGCGCGCCGCCATCACAAACATGGTCGTGCCGGCAATGATGAATCCTGCCGGCACCATCAGGAGGCCATTGACAATCATCGCGCCACTGATCCAGGCAAACGCTTTCCATGCCGTGGGATTCGCGGCGGTCTCATCCTCATCGACTCCCTTGAAACCGCCGAACCATGCTTCTTTCAAGAGTACCAAACCGAGCAAAACCAATGCACCTGAAACGATGGCCGGCATCAGGCGCGGGCCGACTTTCGCGTAACCGGTCGCCTCCGGCAATTGCATTGTGCCAAGCGACATCAAGATACCGAGTACCAACACGCCGAACCCAACCGCGAGTTGCGCGCCCCGAGCCTTTCGCGTTTCCGATGGTGCCATGATTGCCCCCTTGCCGAACCGGTTGTTTTTGTGGCCGCCAAACTGAAACTGCCCTCATTCGACGCGAATGAGGGCAGTGCCGGATTATTTTTTGAGATTCAGCTTGCTGAGAATGTCGCCGATGCGTTTGTTTTCGTCATCGACATATTTCTTGAAATCATCGCCGGCAAGATATATGTCAGTCCAATCGTTCTTGGCAACCACTTCTTTCCACGCCGGCCCTTTCACTGTCTTATCAATGGCGGCAATCAATTCTTTCTTTTGCGCATCGGTAATGCCCGGCGCGCCAAATACCCCGCGCCAATTGAAAAGCTCGACATTCACACCCTGCTCCTTCAATGTGGGCACGTCGATACCGGCCGCGCGTTTGTCGGACGACAACGCCAGCGCGCGGAATTTCCCCGCCTTGATTTGCGCGGCGAATTCACCGTAGCCCGATACACCCACGGTCACATGTCCGCCCAAAATCGCCGCTTGCGCTTCGCCGCCACCCGCGTAAGGGATGTAGTTGACCCTGGAGGCATCGACGCCGACCGCCGACAGGATCATGCCCGCCAGAATATGATCGGTGCCGCCCGCGCTGCCGCCGCCCCACGAAACCGATCCCGGATCCGCTTTCACTTTGTCGATCAATTCTTTCAGCGTCTTGATCGGTGAGGCCGCCGGCACCACCAGCACTTCATATTCACCAGTAAGGCGGGCGAGCGGCGTCACCATGCCAAGATTGACGGCTGACTTGTTCAAAATGATGCCGCCAACCATGACCATGCCGCCGGTCATGATGGTATTGCCGTCACCCTTTGATGTGTTGACAAATTGCGCGAGCCCGATGGTGCCCCCGGCCCCGCCTTTGTTGTCGAACTGCACACTCTTGACCACGCCGGCTTTCTGCATGGCCGCCGCGAGATTGCGCCCGGTCTGATCCCAGCCGCCGCCCGGATTGGCAGGAATCATGAATTTGAGACTGTCGAATGCCGCCGCGGACGCCGCCGCGAAAAGTGTCGACACAACCAATGCGCCGGTGGCAAATTTGACAAATCCGGCAAATGCGCCGGCACGACGATTAATGGAAAGGCTGTACACAAAATTCTCCTCGATCAAATTGATGAACGTAGCGCCCGAAAAGCCCGAGCACCGATGGCATCGTAACCCAACTTTCGCCGCAACGTGCAAGCGGGCGCGGGACGAGGCGGGCGATTCACCTTGTGCAACAAGGCGCATTTCAACCTACCGAAAGTTCAACCAGCTCGTAATAAGTCTGCATATAGCCACCCCGCCCTTCAGGAAAATGTAATCGCTGTCTGCCGTACACCTCACGTCATACGGTGGATGCTCCTGCGGCAATTGTCCGGTGGTATCGACAAAACGAAAGTGCAACGCATCAAACGTTCCCGCCGCGACCATGACTTTTTCCGGGCCGACACACTCCACAACGAAGCCCGGCGCAAACAGCGAAGGCCCGGTCGCGCTTAACAATTTGATCGACTTCATGCCTTCTCTTCCCTGGAAATAATCCCATCGGCACGCATCTGGCGTAGCGCGTCAACTGAATAGCCAAGCGAGCGCAGCAATTCTTCATTGTGCTCGCCGAATTTCGGTGGATTGAATCGCACCCCCGGGCGCACACCAGCCAGCGTCAGCGGCAGCAGTGGCGTGCGGGTGGTTTTGCCATCCGGCAGCGTGATCTGTGCCAAACCGCCGGTCGCCATCAAATGCGGGTCGTCAAGCAAATCCTGCGGACGGGTGATCGGCGCGAACGGCAGGCCGTGTTTCTCGAAAACTGCGCCCAGCTCGGCGGCAGAATACGAGGCGAGGCGCGACCGCAAATCCGGCATCAGCCATTCGCGTGCGGTCACACGATCATTGTTGGTGACAACACGCGCATCGTTTTTCAAATCCGCAAAACCAAACGCATCGCAAAAAATCGCCCATTGTGTGTCGCTCACAACCGCCAAGAAAATTTGCTCGCCGTCTTTGACGGTGAACACATCGTAGATCGCCCACGCCGAGATGCGGGCCGGCATCGGTGCGGCAGGCTTGCCAGTGATGGCGAATTGCATCATGTGTTGCGCAACCAGAAACACGTTGTTCTCAAACAGCGCCGATTGCACCTCTTGTCCGCGACCGGTGTGGGTGCGCTGCATTAACGCTGCCATTGCACCAATTGCGCCGAACATGCCGCCCATGATGTCGTTCACGCTCGAACCCGCGCGCAACGGATCACCGGGACGGCCAGTCATGTACGCGAGACCACCCATCATTTGCACCACTTCATCGAGCGCGGTACGATGGTCGTAGGGGCCGGGCAGAAAACCCTTGTGGCTCACGTAGATCAGCCGCTCGTTCAGTTTTGAAAGCGATGCGTAATCGAGACCGAGTTTTTGCATCGTGCCGGGTTTGAAATTCTCACTCACCACATCCGCCGTCGCGATCAATTTCAATACCGCTTCTTTGCCCTCGGGCGTATACATATCGAGCGCGATACTTTTCTTGTTGCGATTGAACATCGCAAAAAAACCAGCGCCCGAGCCCAACAATTTGCGCGTATTGTCGCCACCGATCGGCTCGACCTTGATCACTTCCGCGCCGAGATCGCCCAGCACCATGCCGCAGGTGGGGCCCATGACCATGTGCGTGAATTCGACCACGCGAATGCCCGCGAGCGGTAGCGGTGGAGTGGAGGTGGTGTCGCTCATGCAGAAATCACGTTTGACGTTGACGTCGAATGAAAGCCCTTCGGCAATCCCGCTTCCGGCGTCATGCCGTAAATTGCTTCGCCCGGCAAGCCCGCCTTCAATGCCTCGCGCGCGGCGATCAGGTAATCAATATCGACCCCCGTGGCAACACCCATCGCCTCGAACATGAACACCAAATCCTCGGTGACGACATTGCCCGAGGCACCCGGCGCATAGGGGCAGCCACCCAATCCACCTTGCGAGGAATCGAAGGTGCGCACACCGGCATCGAAAGCAGCAAGGCAATTCGCGAGGCCCAGGCCGCGCGTGTTGTGCAGATGCGCGGCCCCGGTCTTGTTGCCGATTTCGGCGCGCACCAAATTGAAGAGTCGCCGCACCTGTGCCGGATTCGCGTAGCCGGTGGTATCGGACAACCCCGATTCATCGACACCCGCGCCAACCACCGCGACCGCCATCCGCACCACGTCGGCTTCGGGCACATCGCCTTGAATGGTGCAGCCGAACGCGGTCGAGATGCCGGCCTCGATTTTCACGGTCGGTGCAATTCGATTGCGCAGCTCAACGATGGCACGAACTTCGTCGATCATTTGCTCGCGCGACTTGCGCACATTGGCGAGCGAATGCGCAGCACTCGCCGACACTGGAATCGTCATCTTGTGGACACCTGCCGCAATCGCTGCTTCCGCGCCGCGCAGATTGGGCACCAGCGCCATCACGGTGAGGCCAGGTAGCGTGAGCGCGTGGCGCACCACTTCGGTGGCATCGGCCATCTGCGGCAGCAATTTCGCGGGCACGAACGAACACACTTCGATCTCGCGCAAGCCCGCGCGGTGCAATGCCGTCAGCCAGCGAAATTTGTCGGCGGTGGGCATGGTACGCGCGACACTTTGCAGGCCATCGCGTGGACCGACTTCGCTGATCAGAACGTCGATGGGAGGTGTCATTTTTCGCCTTCCAACGCGTCTCGCGTGACAACTGGGACGGCGCGCTTGAATATTTCATTGTTGTGCTGCCCGATTTCCGGCACCGGCCAATCGGGTGCGGCGGGTTCTTCGCGAAAGCGGATCGGATTGTTCAGATGCATTGCGCCCTCGGCATCGCGATGGATCGTATCGTGGGCGTGCAAATGGGCTTCCTGGGCCGCCTCAAATAAATTGCGCCACCATTGCCGGAATTCGTGATCCAGATTTTGTTGCCCTTGTTGACAAAGTGATCGCCGTTTTTTTGCAACCGTGCGGATCGCCTGCAAATCGGTGCCGCAATCCAGCTCGGTTGGATACTTGTCAGCATGATCGTATTTACGCGCAATCGGGCGCACTGATTTTTCGACCCAGTTGTCGATAGCATCGAGTAGCATACGCTCATCGTCGGCAGTGAAATGGTTGGGTTCTGTCACGGTGTTCATGTTGATCAGTCGCTGGCGTGTATGCCACCTTTCAATGGAAAACTTTCGATCCTAGTAAACTCTCGTCATCCCCGCGTTGGCCGCAGGAAATCACCCTTCAGGACGCCAGAATGACAAGCGCGTAGACCACTTTCAAATATGCAACTCTTATGTCGGCGAGCCTTTTCACCCACTAATGCTCAAAACCTCGCGCCAATGCCAGTCTTTCAATAATTTACCTTGTCCTCCACATTTTGCCGAATTGGAACCCTGCGTGGCGGTATCAATTGGTTTTGTCTATGTGCATACGACAAAACACGCGTGGTAATTCCGGGTAGCATCCAGTCAAGGTGGCCATGGTTGCCCCCTATTTTTTTCCAACCTGACCTGCGTATTTGCGCTGAATCAAATGGATCCAACAGCGGCTGTTCATCCTACTGCGATTGTCGTGCCGTTTCATTACGCCGGCGCGGGGGTCGCGCT
>JAYTUX010000175.1:0-2110 GCA_043744315.1 Betaproteobacteria bacterium
TGGGATGAGGGGCGACGCAACTTAATACCAGGCTCAACAATTTAATTTTCACTATTATCAACGCCATGACAATGAAACGTATTTGCATAATCGGCGGCACCGGCTTTGTCGGCCGCCACATTGCCCATCGATTGGTGGAGCACGGTTACGATGTTCGCGTGCTGACGCGCAATCGTGAGCGAGCGAAGTATTTGCTGATCCTGCCGTCGGCCGAGGTGATAGAGGCGAACGTTCATGATCCTGCGGAATTGACACGGCAGTTTCGCGGCATCGACGCGGTGATTAATCTGGTCGGCATACTGCACGAAAACCGCAAAACGTCTTTTGACCACGCCCATGTTCAACTGACGCAAAAAGTGCTCGACGCCTGCCACGCGGCGGGCGTGAAGCGCGTGTTGCATATGAGCGCACTCGCCGCCACGGCGGATGCACCGAGTGCCTATTTACGCAGCAAAGCCGAAGCGGAAAATCGCGTGCTCGCTTTTCAGCAAGCGGGCTTTGCCGAGATGACAATTTTTCGCCCGTCAGTGATCTTCGGCCAGGGCGACAGCTTCATCAACCTGTTCGCCAAGCTCATCAAAACCTTGCCAGTGGTCGCCCTCGCCTGCCCGAACGCGCGCTTTCAGCCGATCCACGTGGAAGATGTCGCCCGCGCGTTTGTCGACAGCCTAGACCAAGCACGTACCTACGGCTGTGCCTACAATCTGTGTGGCCCTAAGATTTACACCTTGCGCGAGTTGATCACGCTCATCGCGGCGTTGCTGGGCAAACGCCGCCCCATCATCGGCCTCGGTAATCGTCTGTCGTATTTGCAAGCGTGGTTGATGGAATGGCTGCCGGTGAAATTGATGACACGCGACAACTATTACTCGATGCAAGTCGATAGCGTGTGCGACTGCGAATTCCCGTTCGACTTCAAACCGAGCACGCTGGAAAGTATTGTGCCGGCGTATTTAGCGAACGCCGCACTGCGCAGCAAATACGCACTGTTTCGACATCGCGCCGGGCGGTAATCAAGCATCGGGCTTGGAGCCGCGTGGACAATGGCTTCTGACATTGGCACTGTCATAGCACGATGGGGTTAGTCATTGCGAGCTCCCCGTGTCGACGCGACCAACACGGCACACGAACCATGAACCCGATTTGCAATGGTAGGGTGGATCAAGCATGGCACAATAACAAACGCTGCCACAAAGAAGCGGATCCGCCAAGCTGCCGATGAAAGGCCGTGGACGATGGTTAGCAGGGTGGATCCGCTGCGCTTGATCCACCCTACCTCCGGGTTTTGGTTCATGGAACGAAACGAAGTGACGAAGCAATCTCGAGTTTTTTGGGCCGCGAAATGCGAGATTGCGTCGTCGCAATGTGCGCTACTCGCAATGACCAATCTAAACGAATTGGCAGCTAACGCCGATTGATCCGCGTCATTGGGAATCCGTAATCTGGGTTTTCGGGACTAAACTCCCTATCCGTGAGCCCTGGATTGATCTGAATGTTTGTGTAGCGATAATGCTCGACCAGCTTATCGGTCCAATCATAAACCTTCACGGCCACCGGTAGCTTCAAACCTTCGTCGATGGTGACGATCGCGCGGTAGCAATAATATTTCTTCGCCGGGTCCTTCGGCAAAACGCCTTCGATCACGCGCATCGCGCGCCCTTCTTCTCGGGTCGTACCGAGATCAAGCATTTCCAAATCGCCGGCTTGATTGGCTTTCTCGAATGTCGCGGTGATCAGATCGATGATGCGCCCGATGCCGATTTCGTCGAAGGAATGGCGGCTGCGGCTCATGATCGTCGAACCATCGGGCGGCAGAAGAACAGTAAAGTGCCCGGATATCCAACCGGGTTCGTGGACTAAGACTTTGTCGCCATCGCGGCCCTTGACGAAAATCGCTTCGCGATCCTTACCCGACTCCGACAGCCACTTCATGTAAACCTGCGATGGCTCGCGGAATTTTAGCGCGATGGTTTCCTCCGGTCGTTGCTTACCGCGGAGCATTTCGCTGCGTGTGAAAACCGCTGTGTAATCTTTCACGCCGGCGTAGGCGGCGGGCATTTGTTTGATCCACTGCAAAAGTTCATCTGACGCCTGGCACGTACTCGACCGC
>JAYTUX010000176.1:0-6802 GCA_043744315.1 Betaproteobacteria bacterium
TTGCGAGAGCGTCACGGACGTGCCGTTGATGAACGATTTGGAGCGACCGCCGGCGTCGAGCACGCGGCGGAACAGGCAGACATTTACATCTTCATCGGCGAGCTCGTTATCAGTCATCCAGCGGCGTGCCGATTTGTTGGCCGATACATCGAATTCTGCAGCGATCTCGGCACGGCTTTGGCCGACCCGCACCACATTGGCTTCCGCACGCACACCCAGCGCGAGAGAAAGCGCATCGATCATTATCGACTTGCCGGCACCGGTTTCGCCGGTGAGCGTCGTGAAGCCGTTCTCGAAATCGAGTTCGAGAGTGTCGACGATGACGAAATCGCGGATGATTAGGGAGCGGAGCATGGTTTGCGGGGGTGGTCGATAAAGTAAAAACTTGTCCGGATATTTCCTTGCAATCGACGAGATTCTTCGCGATGCTCAGAATGACAGCAATTTTCACGACGTGCGTTCGTTCCAATGCAGCTTGGTGCGCAGCATCGCAAAATACGAATAGCCCAGCGGATGCAGCAGTCGAAGCGGTCGGGTGTGTGCGCGCACCACGACAATGTCATCAGTGGCCGGATCAAAATACGATTGCACATCAAAATTGACGCGCGCATTCAAGCCGCGCAACAACTTCACGCGCACTTCCGAGGTGGAAGAAATGGCGATTGGTCGATTCGACAAGGTATGCGGTGAAATCGGCACGAGTGATATCGCCGGCAAGCCTGGCTGCAAAATCGGGCCGCCGCTCGATAACGCATAGGCCGTCGAGCCCGTCGGCGTGGCGATAATGAGGCCGTCGGCGCGCGCGGAATAGACGAATTCGCCATTCACTTCCACCGCGAATTCGATCATGGTGCCCATCGCGCCGCGGCTCACCACCACGTCGTTCAATGCGACCGAACGGAAGATCGATTCGCCATCGCGGACAATTTCCGCCTCGAGCAGGATGCGTTGCTCTTCGTTGTATTTGCCGTCTAGCAAATCCGATAGCGCCGCAACCGCGCCATCGGCGGAAATATCGGTGAGAAAACCAAGGTGCCCAAGATTGATGCCGACCAGCGGCACACCATGCCGTGCCACCACGCGGGCCACGCCCAGCATAGTTCCGTCGCCACCGACGGCGATGGCGAGGTCGGCACCTTCGATCAAATCGTCCAAGGGTTCGCGTGCCGCTGCGTCGCCGGTTCGCGCGGCGCCGGGTTCGGCAGTGCGCGTTTCCAGCCGCACGGCGATGCCGCGTCGGTTCAGCAAATCGATGAGGGTATTGAGCGGCGAACTCAGGCCCTGGCCATTCGGTTTGGCGACGATCGCGACAGTTTTGAAATCGATGGGCATGAAAACGAATTAAATCATAGGATGGGACGGTGCAACAGCCGCCCGCGTGAATGACGCGATCAACTGGCGGTTCGCGCAACACGCCGCCAATCGCCGCACACAGGCCGGCCATTTTTTGCCACAATAGTCGCATGCTCTCCGAACGCGCCCAAACGTTGCTCAAGTTTCTCGTGGAACGCTACATTGCTGATGGCCAGCCGGTGGGATCGCGCGCGCTGTCGAAATTCTCCGGCCTGGAGCTCTCGCCCGCATCGATTCGCAATGTGATGGCGGATCTTGAGGAAATGGGTTACATCGCGAGTCCACATACCTCCGCCGGGCGTATTCCGACTCCGCGCGGATATCGATTGTTCGTCGATACTTTGCTGACGATCCAGCCGCTGGAGCAGGTTGATCGTCGGCAACTGGAAGAAAACATCCGCCCCGATGATCCGCGACAGGTGGTTGCCGCCGCATCACAGTTGCTATCGGATTTGACACATTTCGCCGGCATCGTCATCACGCCGCGCCGCCGGGGCGTTGGCCTGAAGCACGTCGAATTCATGCCGCTTTCAGAAAAGCGCGTGTTGCTGATCATCGTCGCCACCGATGGCGATGTACAGAACCGCATCCTGATCACCGAAAAATCGTTCACTCCCGGCCAACTGACCGAGGCTGCCAACTTCATCAACGCGCATTACACCGGCTACGATTTCGACCAATTACGCGACAAGGTCAAATTCGAGCTCTCGCAATTGCATCGCGATATTTCGACCCTCATGTCTGCCGTGGTGGATGCGCGCGGCCAAGGCTCGGATTCTTCGGGCGTGGTGCTGTCGGGCGAACGCAATTTGCTCGATGTGGACGATGTCTCGGTCAACATGAACAGCATCCGCAAGCTGTTCAATATCTTCGACAAAAAAACCCAGTTAATGGAATTACTCGACGTGAGTCTGCGCGCGGAAGGCGTGAAAATCTTCATCGGCGGCGAGTCAACGCTGGTGCCGCTGGACGAATTTTCGGTGGTGACGGCACCCTATGAGGTCGATGGACAGATTGTCGGCACGGTCGGTGTGGTCGGCCCGACGCGGATGGCGTACGAGCGGGTGATTCCGATTGTGGATGTTACGGCGAAGTTGTTGTCTTCGGCGTTGAGCCAGCACTAGATTCCGGGTTGGGGCTTCCGCACCCCAAAACATTGCTCCAACGCAGGAAATTTCCCGCCTCTCACCTCAGCCGCATACGCCGCCGCCGCGTCTGAAACCGCCTTCCCAACATCCGCATAGCGTTTCGCGAATTTCGGCGTGAAATCGGCGAACAGGCCGAGAATATCTTCCGTCACCAGCACTTGCCCATCGCACGCAGGTGACGCGCCGATACCGATCACCGGCACTTTCAGCGATTCCGCCACCGCGCGCGCGACTGGCTCGACGGTGCCTTCGATCAAGACCGAAAATGCGCCTGCGTCTTCAAACTGGCGCGCGATTCCGGTCCATTTTTTCAGTGCGTCTTCCTCGCGTCCCTGCGACTTGAAGCCGCCCATCTCATGCACCCGCTGCGGCATCAGGCCGATGTGCGGCATGATCGGCAAACCGCGTGCGACCAGAAACTCGACCGTCTCGACCAATTCCGCGCCGCCTTCCAGCTTCAAGCCCTGCGCGCCCGATTCGGCCATCGCGCGCGCGCAATTGCGATAGGCAATTTCCTTTGATTCCTGATAGCTGCCAAACGGCATATCCAGCAGCACCGCAGCGCGTTGCGTGCCGCGCATCACGGCACAAGTATGCGCGATCATGGTGTCCAGCGACAGGTTGAGCGTGTTTTCCATCCCGTACACCACCATCGCCAGTGAATCGCCCACCAGCAATACGTCGCAATGCGGATCCAGAATTTGCGCCATTGGCTTGGTGTAGGCGGTGAGCATGACGATTCGCCCCGGGCCCTTCATGCTGCGAAGATCGGGAATGGAGATGCGCTTTTGCGCGGCAATGACGCTCATATTTTTTGTCGACTTCGTTGAAAATGGCGAATGGGGCTATTATCGCGTTTTGTTTAGAACAATCACTTAGGGGCTTGTTGAATTTCTATTGGGGATCGCGTTTTGACGAGATTGGCTCGGATGCTAGGCGTGGTTCGCGGTGAATATGCGGCATCTTCGCCGCGACCCGCAACAACGCAGACGGGCCAATATCGTCAAAACCCTTCGGGCGCAGGCTTGGCGGGCGGTCTACGGTGTTGCGCGGCTCGCAAAGGGGACATCCATTTGCTTCGCCGCGCGCCTGGTAGCCCATCCCGCCAAGCCTGCGCGCGACCCCAATAGAAACTCAACAAGCCCCTAAACATGTCAATCATATTTCGCTGGTTCATCAACGCGCTTGCCCTGATGCTGGTCGCGTATCTTTACCCCGGCGTGCAGGTGGCGGGGATGTTCGAAGCGTTGATCGCCGCACTGGTGCTGGGCTTGGTCAATGCGCTGATCCGGCCAGTCCTGGTGCTGCTGACGTTGCCGGTGACGGTGCTGACGCTTGGGCTGTTCATTTTTGTGATCAATGCATTTCTGTTCTGGTTCGTTGCGGAAATCGTCAAGGGTTTCACGGTCAATGGTTTTATGGCGGCACTCATCGGATCGGTCTTGTTCAGCATTATCACCATCATCTCAAGCTGGCTGATCTCGGGCAAAAACGACAAATAATTCGGCCTTTTTGCGTCGCCGCGACTTGAAAAACAAGCGAATGCCCATAGCTCCTGCATGACCTTGTTTTTTCTGGAGTTTTTAGATGTCCGATCCGACCCAGCACGCGACGCCCGACGTCGACGTTGCGCCGGCAGAGCCGGTTGCGCCACATTCAACAAATACGGACACGCCCAAACCGCCGCTGGAGCGCGTGGCCGAGCTTGAGGCCGCATTGGCTGAAAGCCATACCAAAGCACAGGAAAATTTCGACCAATTTCTGCGCGCCAAGGCGGAAATGGAAAATGTGCGCCGGCGCTCGGCCGAAGATGTGCTGAAGGCGCAAAAGTTTGGCGTAGAGAAAATCGCCGAGGCGCTGCTCGCGGTCAAGGACAGCATGGATGCGGCGCTGGTGGTCGAAAATACCTCGGTGGAATCGTTCAAGACCGGCGTCGAGTTAACCGCGCGCCAGCTCACCAACGTCTTCGAAAAGTTCTCGATCAAGGAAGAGAATCCGGCCGGTGCCAAGTTTGATCCCACCCGGCATCAGGCGATTGCCGCGCTCGAATCCGATCAAGCGCCTAACACGGTCGTGAACGTGATGCAAAAAGGCTATCTATTGCATGACCGCGTGCTTCGACCGGCGCTGGTGGCGGTGGCCAAGGAAAAGTCAGTCGGCGCAGAATCCGCCGAATAATTCTTGAAATTGCGGCCCACGGCCCTACTTATAGAACAACAGTAACCATTCAAATTCAGGGGAAGCATCATGGGAAAGATTATCGGTATCGACTTGGGCACCACCAATAGCTGCGTATCCATCATGGAAGGCGGCGTCCCCAAAGTCATTGAAAATTCGGAAGGTGCGCGCACCACGCCATCGATCGTCGCCTATCAGGACGACGGCGAAGTGCTGGTCGGCGCGTCGGCAAAACGTCAGGCTGTTACCAACCCCAAGCACACGCTGTTTGCGGTGAAGCGCCTGATCGGTCGGCGCTTCGAGGAAAAAGAAGTGCAGAAGGACATCAATCTGATGCCCTACCGGATTGTCAAGGCCGACAACGGTGACGCCTGGGTGGAAGTCAATGGCAAGAAAATGGCCCCGCCACAAGTGTCCTCGGAAGTGCTGCGCAAGATGAAAAAAACAGCGGAAGATTATCTAGGTGAAGAAGTCACCGAGGCCGTGATTACCGTGCCCGCCTACTTTAACGACAGCCAGCGCCAAGCCACCAAAGACGCCGGACGCATCGCGGGCCTCGAAGTGAAGCGCATTATCAACGAGCCCACGGCGGCGGCGTTGGCGTTTGGCATGGACAAGCAAGAGGGCGACCGCAAGATCGCCGTGTATGACCTGGGCGGCGGCACCTTTGATATTTCGATCATTGAAATTGCCTCGGTCGAAGGCGAACATCAGTTTGAAGTGTTGTCCACCAATGGCGATACGTTCCTCGGCGGCGAAGATTTCGATCAACGCCTGATGGATTACCTGTGCGAAGAATTCAAGAAGGATCAGGGCATTGATCTGAAAAAGGATGTACTCGCTCTGCAACGTCTGAAAGAAGCGGCTGAAAAGGCGAAGATCGAGCTTTCGTCTTCGCAGCAAACCGAAGTCAACCTGCCCTACATCACGGCTGACGCCAATGGTCCGAAGCATCTGGCCATCAAATTGACGCGCGCCAAATTCGAAGCGTTGGTCGATGAATTGATCGAACGCACCATCGAGCCCTGCCGTACCGCCATCAAAGATGCCGGCGTGAAAATCGCCGATATTGCCGACGTGATTCTGGTCGGCGGGCAGACACGCATGCCGAAGGTTCAGGAAAAAGTGAAAGAGATTTTTGGCCGCGAACCGCGCAAGGACGTGAATCCGGATGAAGCGGTGGCCGTCGGTGCCGCGATCCAGGGGGGGGTGTTGAAAGGCGACGTGAAAGATGTATTGCTGCTCGACGTGACGCCACTGTCGCTCGGTATCGAAACACTGGGCGGCGTTGCCACCAAGCTGATCAAGAAAAACACCACGATTCCGACCAAGGCATCGCAGGTTTTCTCGACCGCCGACGACAATCAGTCTGCGGTGACCATCCACGTGTTGCAGGGTGAACGCGAATTGGCGGCGGGCAACAAATCGTTGGGGCAATTCAACCTTGAAGGTATTCCGCCCTCAGCGCGCGGCATGCCGCAAATCGAAGTGACCTTTGACATCGACGCCAACGGCATCATGCACGTGCATGCGAAGGACAAAGCCACCGGCAAGGAAAACAAGATCACCATCAAGGCAAATTCCGGGCTCAACGAGGAAGAAATTCAGCGCATGGTCAAGGACGCCGAAGCCAACGCCGACGAAGACAAGAAAGCGCTGGAGTTGGTGAACGCGCGCAATACCGGCGACGCGCTGGTGCATTCGACCAAGAAATCGCTTGCAGAATATGGCGACAAAATCGATGCCGCCGAAAAAGCTGCAATTGAGGCCGCCAGCAAGGAATTGGAAGAGGCCCTGAAGGGCAACGACAAAGCCGACATTGAAGCCAAGTCGGAAGTGCTTGGCAAAGCGTCGCAAAAACTCGGCGAAAAAATGTACGCCGACATGCAGGCCAAGGCGCAAGCCGACGCGGCGGCAGCAGGTGCCGGCGCAGCAGGCCCGGCAGGTGGCGGTGCCGCGGGTGGCGATGGCGCCGGTCAGGCCAAAGAGAAAGATATGGGCAATGTTGTCGACGCCGAATTCACGGAAGTCAAAGACAAAAAGTAATGGAGCGGTAACAGAGGTTGCACAACGGGTGACGAGCAACCGGCTCTGTCACCCGTTACGCTTTATCGGTCACGATT
>JAYTUX010000177.1:0-2106 GCA_043744315.1 Betaproteobacteria bacterium
ATGATCGTGCTGGTGCTGGGTCTATCCGCGATCGCGGTAATGGCCGGGCAAATGGCCGGTGGTGCGGACAAAGTCTTCGCGCTCGCGAACAGCAATGACTGGTTCCGGTTTTTCCCCGAACCCAATTTGAAAGACGCGCTGTTTTTCTTCGCCGCCGCCATCACCATGATGCTCGGCTCGATTCCGCAGCAGGATATTTTCCAGCGCGTGATGTCAGCGAAAAACGCAAAGACCGCTTCGCGCGGCGCGATTATCGGCGGGCTTTGTTATCTTGCGTTTGCGTTTGTGCCGATGTTCATCGTCGCCTGCGCGGTGTTGATCATGCCGGATCAGGTGAAAACGTTTCTCGCCAGCGAAGACGAGCGCCAACGCATTCTGCCCGTGCTGATTCTGAATCACATGCCGTTTTTCGCGCAGGTATTGTTCTTCGGCGCATTGCTGTCGGCGATCAAATCCACCGCGTCGGCAACACTCCTCGCACCCGCTACCAGCTTTGTCGAAAACATCTATAAACATTTCCGACCGGGGCTCACCGATCGCCAGGAGCTATACGCGTTTCGCGTCACACTGGTGATATTCACCGCCTGCGTGCTGACCTACGCGATCACGCTCAAAGGCAAACCGATTTATGAAATGGTGTCGGGTGCCTACCAAGTCACGCTGGTGGGCGCGTTTGTGCCGCTGGTGTGCGGGCTCTATTGGAAGCGCGCGACGCGGCAAGGCGCAATCGCCTCGATCGTGCTCGGCATCATGACCTGGATAATGTTTTTGGCGACACCGTTGAGTGAAGATTTTCCCGCGCAGCTTGCGGGAGTGTTAATGGCGGCACTCGGCATGGTGGTCGGCTCACTCATCACAAAGCCGAGCGCGCATGCGCATCACGCAAAGATTGCCGGTCATACCGGTGAATGAAGCGAACTGCGGTTAGTGATTAGCAGTTAGCGCTGCGCCGCAACCCGTCCCGCCAAATACGTCCAGACGCACGTCGCCGCCGCGTTGCTGGTGAGTTCGGCGTGATCGTAGGGCGGGGATACTTCGGTGCAGTCCATTCCCACGAACGGCAAATCCGCCAATTCTTCAATGAGGGTCAACACCTGATTGGTGGTCATGCCGCCGGGTTCCGGCGTGCCAGTGCCGGGGGCAAACGCAGGATCAAGGCAATCGATATCGAGCGTGAAGTAGGTCGGCGGATTGCCGGCAGCGGCGACACGTTTGCGGATATCGTCGAACACCTCCACCAATTGCGCGGGGCTCTCGCGGCCACGCATTTCACGCGCGGTGATCACGCGCCCGCCGACAGAATTCACATATTCGCGCGCCTCTTTTACACCCGAGGAGCGAATGCCAATTTGCACCGTCGCTGCTGGAATCACCAAGCCTTCCTTGAGCGCCTCGTAGGTCCAAGTGCCGTGACCGGAAGGCTCGCCAAAGTGATCCTTCCAGGTATCGCAATGGGCATCGAGATGAATCAGCGCGAGCGGCCGCCCGTAATGTGCACGATAGGCGCGCAGCAACGGCAATGTGATCGAATGATCGCCACCCAGCCAGCACATATGGTGCGCCGCGAGGATCGAAGGCAACTGCGGCATCAGCGCCGCACGCATCGCCTCGATACCAGTGTTGGGCAGCGGCAGATCGCCGAGATCGGTGAGTTGTCTCATGGGGGTGGTATTGAAATGCGGATGAACGCCGTCGCACAGCATATGGCTCGCGCGGCGAATTGCGTCCGGTCCGAAACGCGCACCCGGCCGATTGGTGACGGCACCGTCCCAGGCAATTCCTGCAACGGCGAAATGTCGCGACCTGTCGTTACCGGGTACTTTCAGGAAGGTATTTTGCGACGTGAACGCGAAGCCGTGGGCGGGCATTGAATGCTTTCTCTCGACGACTACAGTAATTTCCGATTATCGCAGAGTGCGTTGCCGATGCTTGCAGTGCGGCCGGCGCTTTTTTTGAACACAAGTCTACCGACGCGCCTCCCACGCTTTCGCATCGCGAAGCGCCGCATCGAAGGCCAGGGCTTTTTCCAATAACGCCGATTTCTTGTCCGGCGGCATCGGTTTTTCGAGGCCGATTTCATCGAGCGGCATCTTGTCTTTGCGCACC
>JAYTUX010000178.1:0-2104 GCA_043744315.1 Betaproteobacteria bacterium
AAAGTGGCATTGAAATTCCTATCCTTGGTGACGACCATAGCTGTTACGGGAAATTGCATCTCTTGTTATCGCCAGTGTGGTGATGCCGAGCGAAAGACACAGCGCTACGGGGAAACGCAGAGAATGCTTGACCTAGGCCATTGATATTCGATTTGCAACGCGCTACGGTCGCAGCGTACGCCGCCAAACAAAATTTGGCTTAAGGCGTGTGCCGCGAAATTTCCGTTTTCAACTCCACGAACAATTGAAAGGGTCATCGCCATGAAGAAGAGTCCCGCAGTGCGCCAGCGTTTGCTGGTATCGGTCGTCGCTGTATTGGCCGCATTGGGTGCAAGTCATCAGGTGCATGCACAAACCGCCGCGCCAACGCAAAAACTGGAAAAAGTCGAAATCACCGGTTCGTCGATCAAGCAGATTGAGGGTGAAACCGCGTTACCGGTACTTGTCATCTCGCGCGAAGAAATTCTGCGTACCGGTGTTGCCACGGCAGAAGAACTGCTACGCAGCATCTCTACTACGGCGAGCGGCGGCAGCACCAGTGTTTCCAATACTGGCGCGGGGGGCGGACAGGGTGGCGGCAGTTCGGTATCGTTGATCTCGCTGCGCGGTTTGGGCTCGGCACGAACGCTGGTATTGGTCAACGGCCGACGCACAGCGCCCGCAGGTGGGTCCACCGCCATCGATATATCTACTATTCCAATAGTTGCAATTGAGCGCATTGAAGTGTTGCGCGACGGTGCGTCTGCGGTGTACGGTAGCGATGCGATCGCGGGCGTCATCAATTTCATCCTGCGCCGGAATTTCACCGGGCGCGAAGTTTCGGTAACTGTCGGCGCGCCGACGAACAGCGGTGGCGGCAAAGATAACAAGGTGTCGCTCTTCATGGGCATGGGCGATCTCACAAAGCAACGGTATAACGTCAACGTCGGCCTTGCTTATCAGAAAGTAGATCCAATATTCGGTCGCGACCGCGCGTTTGCGAGCAACCTGAATGTTGGCGAACAACTCGATCGCACCAGCAACACGCCGTTCCCAGCCAACATTGTTCGCCCCAGCAACGGTGGACTGATCGCGCCGCCAAACTATCCGGATTGCGGGCCGTTTTCTTTCGTTTCTCCCTTGTTGCCCGGCATTTGCCGCTACGACAATTCACCCTACGTTGCGATCCAGCCGGAATCCGAACAAGCCAATGGATTGCTGTTCGGGCGCTTCGCGATTAACGATTCGACCGAGGCTTATGTCGAGGCCAATCTCACACGCAACAAAACCACCAATACGATTCAGCACGTGTTGATCAATGGCTCGGCCATTACGGCGACGCACCCATACACGATCGCGCTACGCAATCTGCTCGATACGCAGTATGCGGCGTTCCCGCAAATTCGCTCGCGCATACTCGGACTCGCCTATTCGTTGCTGCCAACCTCAAGCGTGTACTATCCGACCGCCTATGCGGCGTCAATTGGGCTTGCTGGCCAGCCGTTGATACTTCAATTTCGTTCCGTCCCCACCGGTCTGCGTGTAACCGAGGACATTACAGATAATTCGCGTATCGTTGCCGGTTTTCGCGGTACCGGCATGGGCTGGGATTACGATGCCGGGCTCTTTCATGCCAAGAACAAGATCACCGAAAATCTGAAGGACGGTTGGCCGCTGTTTAATGAATATCTCAGCCTGTTAAATACCGGCGTGATCAATCCGTTCGGCCCGACAACCAGCGCATCCGCATTGGCAGCTGCACAGGCGACGATCTTCAAAGGCAATTGGTTTATCAACACAACGCAGGTCACCAGCCTGGATGCCAAGGGATCACGGGAAATTTATCGATTGCCTGCCGGCGTGGTGAATCTTGCCGTCGGCGCTGAGGCCCGCAAGGAAAAACTCGATTTGGCCCCGTCGCAAACCAACAAGGATTTTCTGGTCGCGGGTTTTGGCGGTGCAGGCGTGCCGCTTGCGGCTGATCGAAAAGTAACGTCCGCGTTTGCTGAAGTGAACATTCCGATCATCAAAAGTTTTGAGGCCAACGTCGCCGTCCGCTACGACAATTACCAGCGCGTCGGCACGACGACAAATCCGAAAACGTCGTTCCGCTGGCAGCCTGACG
>JAYTUX010000179.1:0-2102 GCA_043744315.1 Betaproteobacteria bacterium
TGTTGCCAAGTCTGGTTATGTGCCGTTAAGCGCTTGAATAACAAGGGGAAAACACGAAAAAGCTTTATTCCATTCTCGCACTGCGGTATAATTTTTCGCTGTCAGACGCGCATTCAGGCATCATCTTTCCTTACCCATCTGTCGAGGCTTTCATGAGCAACGAGCAATCTGTGGACAATCCTGTCGATAACAGTCGGCGTAATGCCATCGTCGCGACGTCAGTCGTGGGTGGCATCGGTGGTTTGTGCACCGCGCTGCCTTTCGCGCTGAGTTTTCAGCCGTCGGAAAAAGCCAAGGCCGCCGGCGCACCGGTCGAAGTCGATATTGGCGAGATCAAACCCGGTGAGGTCAAGGTCGTCGAATGGCGCGTCCAGCCGGTCTGGATCGTGCGCCGCACCAAGGAAATGCTCGATTCGCTGGCCAAGGCCGAGCAGCAGGTGGCCGATCCCAAGTCCGAGCGCAATCCGTCCGAATTGACGCCGGAGTACTGCCGCAACCAGAACCGTTCGATCAAGCCTGAAGTGTTGGTCACAGTGGGCATCTGCTCGCACCTGGGCTGCTCGCCGTCGGGGCCGTTTGCACCCGGGGTGAACGTGGCGTTGCCGGGCGCTGATTGGGGCTTTGTGTGCCCGTGCCATGGTTCGACCTTTGATCTGGCTGGCCGTGTCTATAAATCGAAACCGGCGCCGGACAACCTCAAGGTGCCGCCGCACATGTATTTGTCCGACACCAGGATTCTGGTCGGTGAAGACAAGAAGGGGGCATAAACGATGGCATCCGCAAAACAACCCGTCGTCGTGTCCGGTCTGGGTGCGCTCGACAAACCGGCCAGCGGCCTCGTCACCTGGATCGATCAGCGTTTCCCGCTGATGGAGAACTGGCGCGCGCATCTGTCTGAATACTACGCACCGAAGAATTTCAACTTTTGGTACATCTTTGGCTCACTGGCGATGCTGGTGCTGGTGATTCAAATTGTCACCGGCATTTTCCTCGTCATGCACTACAAGCCGGACGGCGCCAAGGCGTTTGAATCGGTTGAATACATCATGCGCGAAGTGCCGTGGGGCTGGCTGGTGCGCTACATGCACTCGACCGGCGCCTCGATGTTCTTCATCGTGGTGTACCTGCACATGTTCCGTGGCTTGCTCTACGGCTCGTACCGCAAGCCGCGCGAGTTGATCTGGATTTTCGGCGTGCTGATTTTTCTCACGCTGATGGGCGAGGCGTTCTTCGGTTATCTCCTTCCCTGGGGCCAAATGTCGTACTGGGGCGCGCAGGTGATCGTCAACCTGTTCGCCGCGATCCCGATCATCGGGCCGGATCTGTCGCTGTGGATTCGCGGCGACTATGTCGTGTCGGACGCGACGCTGAACCGCTTTTTCGCATTCCATGTGATCGCGCTGCCGCTGGTGATTCTGGGCCTCGTCTCGGCGCATATCCTCGCGCTGCATGAAGTCGGCTCCAACAACCCTGACGGCATCGAAATCAAGGCGAACAAGGATGAGCGCGGGATACCGCGCGACGGCATTCCGTTCCATCCCTATTACACCGTGCATGACATTTTCTGGGTGGTGATTTTTCTGATGGTGTTCTCGGCGATTGTGTTTTTCGCGCCGGAAATGGGCGGCTATTTCATCGAGTACAACAACTTCATCCCGGCTGACCCGTTGAAGACGCCGCCGCATATCGCGCCGGTCTGGTATTTCACGCCGTACTACTCGATCCTGCGCGCCATGGTATGGCCGTTCTTTTGGATCGACGCCAAGGTGTGGGGCGTGGTCGCGATGGGTGTCTCGACGCTGATTTTCTTTTTCCTGCCGTGGCTGGACCGCTCGCCGGTCAAGTCGATCCGCTATCGCCCCGCGCTGCACAAGTATATCTACGCCGTGTTTGTGGCCTGTTTCCTGATTCTGGGTTATCTGGGGACACTGCCGCCGACCGATGGCCGCACCCTGGTATCGCAGATTTGCACCCTGCTTTACTTCGCGTTCTTCCTCGGCATGCCGTGGTGGAGCCGCATGGGCACATTCAAGCCCGTGCCCGAGCGCGTGACGATGTAAGGATGACCAACATGAAAAAAATGCTTCTAAACCTGACCGTCA
>JAYTUX010000180.1:0-2100 GCA_043744315.1 Betaproteobacteria bacterium
ATCGCAAGATTAGGCCCCGGACTAAATCCGGGGCGACAAGCGAGATGGGCGCCGGCATAGCTACCGCACCGTCTTCACACCCGCCTGCTGATATTGAACGCGCAATTCGTTCTCGATCTTGTCGATCGATTTCGGCAATTCGGGGCCGGTGAGGAAGCCTTCATCGAGTTGATTGTCGGCGACATATTTTTTCCAGGTGTCGGTCTTGTGCAATTTATCGAACAGGTCTTCCCAATACGCGGCAACTTCTCTCGGGATGCCGGGGGGTGCCATCACGGCGCGGATTTGCGGTGGCACTGTCACGTCATAGCCGGCGTCTTTCAACGTAGGCACGCCAGGGTATCCGGAGAGTGGTTTCTCGGCGATTTGTGCCAGCACGCGCATTTTGCCGGCGCGGATTTGTTCACCTGCTTCTTGCGGTTCGATGATCATCATGTCCACATGCCCGCCGAGCAATGCGGCAATGCGCTCGCCGCCACCCTGGAAAGAAACGAACGCCCACTTGGTGCCGGTGTGTTGTTGAAGTGCTTGGCGCATGATGCTGTCGCGCGAGGTCATCGAGCCACCGGATTGTTTGAGTTTGCCCGGGTTTGCGCGCGCGGCCTCGATGAAATCTTTCATGGTCTTGTACGGCGAATCGGTGCGCACCGCGAACACGGCCGGCTCCAGCACCAGTCGCGCAATCGGCGTCAAATCGCGCAGCGCGATTTTGGCTTCGGGGCTGGTGAGCGGTGTGGCGATCCAGACGCTGGTAATCAATCCCAGCATGTGCGTCTCGCCCTTTTTCTCGGCGAGATAGGCGGCGGCGACGGCGGCATTGCCACCGGTCTTGTTAATCACTTGCACGCGCACCGGCAACAGTTTTTCCTTTTCCAGCATCACCGCGATCGCGCGCGCGAGCACATCACTGCCACCACCGGGACCGGTATGAACGACCAGGTCGATCGGCTTAGTGGGTTTCCATTGCGCATACGCAAAACCGCTGGCAAATACGCCAGCCACCAACAAAACAACCACTCCTGCGTGACGATAAAAGCGTTTCATTTTCATGCCTCCTGATCGATGACCTGAACCCGCATCGCGTTGAATTTTTTGAATAGCGGTACTACCAACAACAATACTGCCACAACCAGCAGCACCGCCGGAATCGGCCGCTGCCAGAAGATCGACAACTCCCCCTGCGACATCATCAGCGATTGCCGCAAGGCTTTCTCCATACCATCGCCCAACACCAATCCCAGCACCAGCGGGCCGGTGGGGAAATCGAGTTTGCGCATCGCGTAGCCGACTAACCCGAACAGCGTCAGCATGCCGAGATCAAACATGCTGCCCGACGCGGTATAAACACCGATGATCGATACGCCAAGTATCAACGGATACATGGCATAGCCTGGAAGTTTCAACAACTGCGCGAATACGCCAACCAAGGGTAAATTCAAAATCAGCAACATCACATTGCCGATATACATGCTCGCCACCAGGCCCCAGAACATGGCGGGGCTTTCTTCGATGAATAACGGACCGGGTTTGAAACCCCATAGCACTAATGCAGCTAACAATATTGCAGTGGTACCGCTACCGGGAATGCCGAGCGTAAGCAATGGCACCAGCGCACCGCCGGTTTCGGCGTTGTTGGCGCCCTCAGGGGCGGCAACACCTTCGATCACGCCGGTGCCGAATTTCTCCGGATGCTTCGATACCGCTTTTTCGATGCCGTAACTCAGAAACGAGGCGATAGTGGAACCCGCGCCGGGCAACACGCCAATCAGAAAACCGATGATCGAACCATTGGCAAACGCGAAGCGGCAATCCTTCATATCCTGTATGGTCGGCATCAGATTGCGGATACCTTTTGGCAGCGGCAACATTTCGGCGGGCTTGCTCGCTTCCATATTCGCCATCACTTCGCCCACTGCGAAAATGCCGATCGCGACCACCACGAACTCGATGCCGCCCAACATCGCCGTTTGACCGAACGTGAAACGCGAGGTGGCGCTGAACAAGTCGGTGCCCATGCTGGCGATCCACAAGCCCGCCAGCATCGAAAGCATCGCCTTGGTAAGCGATTCGCCGGCCAGCAACACCACCATCGCGAGGCCC
>JAYTUX010000181.1:0-6764 GCA_043744315.1 Betaproteobacteria bacterium
CCCGCGCCCGCCGTCAGAAATTTGCGTCGTTGCATGAAGACTCCTCGGATGGATCTATTTTTTGTCGGACAGAAAATCTTACTCCGCCGAAAGTATAAAACCGAACGAGGTCCCGCAACGATTGTGACTATTCTCCGGCGATCGACATGCGGTCGATCAGGATGCTGCCGCAATGTTTTGAACCCAGTGCCAGCACGTCATTACCGACGGCGACGATGCCTTTGAACATGTCCTTCATGTTGCCGGCGATAGTGATTTCTTCGACCGGGTAGGCGATCTCGCCACCCTCCACCCAGAAGCCCGCCGCGCCACGCGAATAATCGCCGGTGACGTTGTTTACGCCCTGACCCATCAATTCGGTGACGAGCAAGCCGCGCTGCATTTTTTTAAGCAACCCTTGAAAATCCAATTCACCCGCTTGCACGAGAAGATTGTGATTGCCGCCGGCATTGCCGGTGGTTTGCATACCGAGTTTGCGGGCCGAATAACTACCAAGGAAATATCCTTGCACAACGCCATTCCTGACGAGATCGCGCACGCTCGTCGCCACACCTTCGGCATCAAACGCGCCGCTGGCGAGGCCATGCCTGACGAACGGATCTTCGCGGATATTGACCAGCGGCGAGAACACTTGTTGACCGATGCTATCCATCAGAAAACTCGATTTGCGATACAAGGCAGAACCACTGACAGCACCGACAAAACTGCCGATCAGACCCGATGCGATAGGGGCCTCAAACAAAACCGGGAAATCACCTGAGGCAATTCGCCGCGAATCAAGCCTTGCCAGGGTGCGCTCTCCGGCTTTGCGGCCGACAATTTCCGCCGCCTCCAAACGTTCCGCCGCGCGCGCAACGGTGTACCAATAGTCGCGCTGCATGCCCTGGTCTGTGGACGCAATCATGGTGCAACTGGTGCTGTGGCGTGTGGTCGGGTAGCCGCCAATGAATCCATTGGAATTGGCGAAAATGAAATCGGCGTCGGACACGGACACGGATGCGCCTTCCGAGTTATCGATCCGCTTATCCACCGCGAAGGCGGCGGCTTCAATTCGTTTGCAGAGCTCGATCGCCTCATCGACCGGCAGCACCCACGGGTGATGCAAATCGCAATCGGCAAAAGGGGCCAATGCATGGCGCGCCGGATCGGGCAGGCCGGAAAATTCATCAGGCGCAGTGTATTTGGCGATCGCCAACGCCGCGGCGACGGTGCGCTCGATTGCATCGCGCGACAAATCGGTGGTGGAAGCATTTCCGCGCTGCTGGCCCAGGTACACGGTGACGCCCATGCCTTTGTCGCGATTGTGCTCGATGGTCTCGACTTCGCCCAGCCGCACGGTCACGTTTTGCCCAGTGGACGCGGAAATTTCGACGTCGGCGGCGGTGGCACCGAGCGCCTTCGCGCGTTCAAGTGTAAAGGCGGCCAGATCGCGCAAATGCGGTGGTGCGGTAGTTGATTTTGCGGCGGCGGACGGGGATGGGCGTGCGAGTGTTTTTTCTGTCACGGGAGGGGCAATCAAGGAGGTTTAATGAGACGCCGACTGGGCGGCGAGGTATCATGACCGCCTTGCCGCAAATCGTGCGGCGAAAGGCGTGAGAATGACACAGGAAGACGAAAATTCTATCAGTAAAAGCCAGAGAAAGCGGGATATGCTGGCATTACAGGATATCGGCGTCGAACTGGTTCGGCTCTCCACCGAATCGATCAACAAACTCAATCTACCCGAGCAATTGCTTATCGCCGTATTGGACGCCAAACGCATCCCCACGTCCAAACATGGGGGCTACAAACGGCAAATGCAATACATCGGCAAGGTGATGCGCAATATCGACGCCGCACCGATCATCGAGGCGCTGCAGGCGAGCAAAGCGCCCAGCAAACAACAAACCGCGCTGCATCACCTGGCCGAGCGTTGGCGCGAACGCTTACTGGAAGATGACTCGGCTCTGGGTGGCTTTCTCAATGAGTTCCCCGAGGCTGATCGCGTCGCCCTTGAGCAATACGTGCGCGCGACCAAAGACGATAAGGTCAAAGGCAAACCGCCTAAGCATTTCAGATTGCTCTATCAACTGCTGCACGACACGATTGTCGCGAAGTCGCGCGAGACGGCGGCAGAAGTATGAGTCACGATGCAGCAATCATCGGCCTGTTGTCGATCAGCGACCGCGCATCGCAAGGCGTATATCGGGATGAAGGGTTGCCGGCACTCGAAGGCTGGCTGACACTTGCGCTGAAAAATCCGCTCACCATCGTCTCGCGCGTGATCCCCGATGAGCAGTCATTGATCGAAGCCACACTCAAGGAATTTGTCGATACCCACAAGTGTTCTCTGGTGCTGACCACCGGCGGCACCGGGCCCGCGCCGCGCGATGTGACGCCGGATGCAACACTCGCTGTTGCGGATCGCGTGATGGATGGCTTTGGCGAGCGCATGCGGCAAATTTCACTGCGCTTCGTGCCGACCGCAATCCTCTCGCGCCAGACCGCCGTGATCCGCAAACAATCGCTCATCATCAATTTGCCGGGGCAGCCGAAAGCGATTCGGGAAACACTGGAAGGGTTGAAGGATGTAGACGGCAAGCCGATCGAGGTCGGGATTTTCGCGGCGGTGCCGTATTGCGTGGATCTGATCGGTGGGCCCTACCTTGAAACCAATGACGAGGTGATCAAAGCGTTTCGACCGAAGTCGGCGATACGTGTGCCAACCGGTAATTGAAATTTCAAACTCGAGCACTGGCGCGCATCTTGGACGCTTTTTGCTCGAAACGCCGCGCCAGTAGTGCATTCGCCAGTCAAATGCCACCCCCGATTCTTATATAACAGCCACATGCCCAACCTCATCGATCACATTGAACTCACCACCGGTGCCGAGCCAAAAGGTACCGTTATCTGGATGCACGGCCTGGGTGCTGATTGCTGGGATTTTGTTTCCATCGTCAAAGAATTAGGGCTGCCGCCCAATTTGCCGCTGCGATACATTTTTCCGCAAGCACCGACGCGACCGATCACGATCAACAATGGTCAACGCATGCCTGGCTGGTATGACATCAGCATGGCTGATCTTCAGGACGGTCCCGCGCGTAAAGCCGATGAAGCCGGTGTGCGCGAATCGCAAGCATTTATCAATGCGTTAATTGCACGCGAAGCGACACGCGGGATTGCCTCGGACAAGATCGTCGTCGCCGGATTTTCACAAGGTGGCGCCATCGCATTGCAGACCGGGCTCAGACACCCACAGCCACTGGCCGGCGTGATGGCGCTCTCGACTTATTTGCCGCTCGAACATTCGCTCGCCGCCGAGCGCACGCTCGCGAATGCGAACATCGCGATTCTGATGGCGCATGGGACGCAGGATCCGCTGGTGCCGGTCGCGCTCGCACGCGGGTCGAGATCCAAAATCGAAGCGCAAGGCTACAAAGTCGAGTGGCGCGAATACCCGATGCAACACAGCGTGTGCATGGAAGAAGTACAAGACATTGGCGAATGGTTGGCGAAACGGTTTCAATCGCCGATTATTTTGGCTTAGCGCGGAACTGGAAAATTACCTGTCATCTTGAGCAACGCGAAGGATCTCGTTGCATCGACGAGATCCTTCGCGTTGCTCAGGATGAAACATCGATTTGACGATCAGTACTACGGCGCCGGAATCACCAGCGGCTTGCCCTTCTCAACTACATAAATTGCCAGCACTTTGGCGTTGCCACTGCCGTGCGCGGAAGCGTTGTGGATCTTGCCGGCGGGAATGAAATAGCTGTCGCCGGCCTTCATCATTCTCGGCGCGTCGCCGTCGATCTCAAGCAACGACGTGCCTTCCAGCACATAACCGGTTTCAGGGCCATTGTGTGAATGCCGTCCGGTTGCGCGGCTGGCGGCAATTTCCGCCGTTGCCATCACCACTTCGCGCGCGCCCTCAGCGGGCACGTCACCTCTTTGCAACATCGTGCGCTTGATTCCGGGCGCTTGCGCAATCGCGAAACCTGCCACCAGAATTACCGGAACGACAAACGTCCATTTCCGCTTCATGATGATGCCTCCCTGGCTGGTGCCACTTGAATTTTCGACAATACCTCGCGCAAATTTACTGGCACGCGCACCGGTCGACGCGTCTCGCGGCCCACATATACATGCACGAAATGACCCTGCGCGATCGCCTCGTCGATACCCTCGCGAAATAACGCGATTTCGTAACGAACGCTGCTGTTACCCATTTTCCCGACTCGCAATCCCGCCTCGAGTTTCTCCGGAAAGGCGGCGGAGGCAAAGTAGTTGCAACCGGTTTCAACGACCAGACCGATCACCGGGCTGGTATCAATATTCAGTACGCCGCGGGTGATCAGGTATTGATTCACGACCGTGTCGAAGTACGAATAGAACACCACGTTGTTGAGATGACCATACGCGTCGTTGTCACTCCAGCGTGTATCGATCGGCAAGTGGTGCAGAAAATCCGCGCGCAACAGCGGAGCCGGTACGCTATCAGCCATACTTTTTTCAGCCATTTTTGATCGCCGCCATTTGCGCCGTCTGGCCCGGGTCGAATTTCGCGTGCGGGATTACGGTTGGCATCGGGCAAACACTGGGATCAAAAAACATCGAAATTTCATCGCGCCGTTTTAATACGTCTTGATAACCCATTTCGATCAGCGCCACGCAATATCGTTTGTCGAACAGCATGTAGCTCGCGAGCGTGGCGCCACCCTTGCGCATCGCACCGATCGTGCGCATCAAAATGCGGATGGTCCACGGCAGATCACGCACATGCTCGTACGCCAGCGTTTCCAGCGGCTCGTGTGGGCACGCGACGCAAACATCGACATGATGCAAATTCATGCCGGAGGTTTTCAGTTTGTCATGGTCCACCACTGTCAACGTGGAATTCACCCGTTGCAACAATTCAATATCGACCGCCAGCGTGTCCAGGAAGATCGAGGCCATCGCGTGCCCGGCAATTTGCGCTAGGGACGGATATTCATCGCCGCGTGCGCGCTCGCTTTGATCTTTCACCAATTTAGCGGTACCGATAACGAACACGCGCTCGGCCCCTAAATGCAGCGCAGGACTGCACGGGGCCATTTGCCGGATCGAACCATCACCGAAAAACTCGCGGTTGATCTTGATGGCGGGAAAAGCGAACGGTATCGCCGCCGAGGCCATCAAGTGTTCCGCGCGCAACTGGCTCACGCGAATACCGACCCGCTGTGAGCGACGCCAGCCCTGCACTTCCGGCGAGGCCTGAAAAAATGCGCAGTTCAAACCCGATGAATAACCGGATGCTGTCACCGATACTGCGCGCAGCGCGCCACTATCCAGATGACTGGCGATTTTTGCCAGATCGACATGGTTTTCAATCAGCTTGGTCAACGGAGAATTGTCGAACAGCGACACGCGGTGATTTTTGGTCAACGCACCGAACAGGAACGCGGACAGCCATTTGAGGCTGTTGCGCGCAACCCCTGGAAAATCGGTTCGATAGACCTGGTCCGGCGTGAACTGGGTCCAGACTTTGATCAGCGTTTCAACGCCCAGCGCAAAATTGTCGGCATGTACCGAGAGTACGGCAGCGTTGATCGCGCCGGCCGACGTGCCGGTGATGATGGGAAAGGGATTCTCCGTCGGGTGCCCGAGAATTTCCGACAGCGCCTTTAGCACGCCCACTTGATACGCCGCGCGTGCGCCGCCGCCTTGCAACACCAGCGCGATGCCGGGATGGCGCGCGTTGCGGTCGGTGCGAATCGGCGTGGCGACTATAGACATGTCTGAGGCGTACCAGCGCTTTCGTCGCAATGACCGTCAGCGTTGCTGCTGAAGCCCGGTTTCGGACAGTCGGAAGACATTGCCGTCTTCCTGACGCGCAATTTGCCGTCCCAGAAGCGTGTAAACCTGCATGGGTCCCTTGCCTTTCACATGGATCTGCTGCACCTGATCGAAACGATAGCGATTGTGAAGGCGGCGGAAGGTAACGATATCGACCTGCGTATGTCCCGGCAGTGCTTCCGAGGTCATGCGGCTCGCAATGTTTACGGTGTCTCCCCAAAGGTCGTAGCTGAACTTGCGCCGTCCGATCACGCCGGCCACGACCGGGCCGGTGGCGATACCAACCCGCAGGCTCAGTTTTTCGCCGTTGGCGGCAGTGTATTTGGCGACAAAGTCCTGCATCTCGATGGCCATATCCGCCATTGAATCGACGTACTGGCCTGCACCGCTACGCAAACCGCCGGCTGCCATATACGCGTCACCGATGGTTTTTATTTTTTCGATGCCGTGCTTTTCCGCGAGCATGTCGAACTCGGAAAAAATATTATTGAGCAATTGCACGGTCTCGTTCGGCGACATCTCCTCTGACATGTGCGTGAAATTGACAATGTCGGCGAACATGACGGTGACGTCGGCATGCCCGTCGGCAATGTTGGTTTCCTGGCGCTTCAAACGCTCGGCGATCGGCTGCGGCAAAATATTGAGCAGCAGCCTTTCCGACAAATCCTTCTCGATCGTAACAGCCGTGGTCTGCGCATCGACTGCCTCGCGCAACTTGGATTTTTCGCGAGAAAAATACCAGAGCAACACATACACCATCGCCGAAATCGACACAAAATTCAGTGCGAAAAATATCGCCACTGTTTTCTGATCAAGCTGCTTGGTGTCCCATTGGAGGGCGTAATCGAAATAGCCGGACATTGCCGTCATGAAGATGTAGGCGATGAACCAGGGCATCGATTCGCGCGTGCCGAGAATGACGATGGCCCCCACGGGTGCCAGCAGCGCCC
>JAYTUX010000182.1:0-2091 GCA_043744315.1 Betaproteobacteria bacterium
ACTCGCTTGGCTTTCGCGTGCAAGGCTCGCGCGGCATCTGGATGGATTTGAACAAGAGCCTCTACATTGAGGGCAAAAGCCCGATGCCGCATCGCTGGGAACCTGCGCAGCCGTGGCTGGATAAGTACGACCATCCGCTATGGAAACGGCTGGCCGACAAAGCCGTCGATGCAGGACACGGCGGCATGGATTTTTTTGTGATCCACGCATTTATTGAAGCGCTGAAAAATGACGCACCCATGCCCATCGACATCTTTGATGCCGTCGCCTGGAGCGCGATTACGCCACTGTCGGAGCAATCGATCAAGGAAGACAATCGCACGTTGGCATTTCCCGATTTCACCGCAGGGAAATGGGCATCACGCAAACCCATTTTTGCGCTGGACGATGCCTACTAGCGCGCATCGGGTGCCTGCATAGGCCTCTACGATAAATTGAACACTCGGGAACAACACGCCGTTTCCCAGTAGAAAGATTTACAGAACGCCATTTGGCGGGCCTTTCTGGTCGGTTGTATAGAAAGGCGCGTGGATGCTGGGTTTTGGAAAGTATTAGTGGACTGTCCGATTATTCTTGTGATTATGTTTTTCCAACTTTACGCCGCCAAAATTCCAGGTTGATCGGCAAACAGCAGTTCATACAAGGAACGGGCGCGAGGCGACAGATTCTTCGGGTCGGGCCAGTGCACGTCGTCCTCGGCCACCAGCAACTTCGCATACACCGCCTGATAGACGCGCTTCACGACGCCGGGCGCGACTTCAACACGGTCGTAGCCGGGGAAAAAACCCAGTAGGCGGTAGCCCGCACGCTCCAGTGCGCGTTGCGCGTATGGATGTTGCAAAGTCGCCAATGCGTACATGAAAGCCGCGCCCATGTTGCGGCCGAGTTGCTCGGTGCCCAGCATCGCAAGTACCGAAAGCCCGGCACCACGGTGTGCTGGCGCCAGCACGATCAAACGCCCATAGAGAGCCAGCGAATCGATTTCGCGTTCGAACGACCACATGCCAATCATCTCACCGTTAAACGCGATGGGAACAACCAGGATATCGGCATCCGCCCCGCCGTGAATCGCCACCCGATTCACATAAAAATCTTCGCGCAAGTAACAACTGGAAACGCCCACGACGATTTCCGGATGCCACTCTTTCAAGGCCACAATCAGCGGCGCAATATGCGCGCGCTCGAACGCCAAAAAGTCATAGCCGCCTGGCAGCGGAACCAGTTCGCGCAGGGTTTCGATGGCTGGCCATTTCATTGGACTGCACCCACGGCACTTTGCGTGCCCTGCGT
This sequence comes from Betaproteobacteria bacterium, assembly GCA_043744315.1. Lineage (GTDB taxonomy): Bacteria > Pseudomonadota > Gammaproteobacteria > Burkholderiales > Usitatibacteraceae > UKL13-2. The sequence continues at coordinate 1,291 of JAYTUX010000182.1, forward strand.
TTGTGCTCCCGGAAACAACACGTCGAACAAGGCGCGCGCTTTCGGCGTGAGGTTGCGCGGGTCGGGCCGCAGCACCTCGTCCTCTGGTACCAGCACCTTGGTGTAAACACCCTCGAACACGCGCTTGACCAAGCCCGGCGCGACCTGCTCGCGATCGTAACCGGAGGTAAAGCCGATCAATTGCCATCCGGCCGATTCCAGCGCGTGCTGCATGTGGGGAATCTTAAGTGTCGCCAGACCGAAGAAGAATTCCGCCCCCATAGCACGCCCCGCCAGTTCCGCCAGCGGCATCACCTTGGAGGCGAGCTTCGCGCTGCGATGTTCCGGTGAGATGATGATGAGGCGCGCATACAACGTGAGCGCGTCCGGCTCCTGCTCCCACGACCACATGCCGGCCAGTTCATCGCCATGGCGGAACAGACAAACAATAATTGGTTTCTCCGCCTCGCCATCAAGGGCGACATAACGATCATAAAAGTCTTCTCGCAAATAACAACTGCCGCCGCCGACGGCAATATCCGGATGCCAGCGCTGGATGGCCTCGATCAGCGCCGGAACATCGGCGCGCTTCAACGCCTCAAAGCGATAACCTTCCGGCGGGGTACACATTTCGGAAAACTGCTCGATCGTGGGCCATTTCATTGCTGTGGTTCCCTCGTGTGGGTTTACGTTGCTTGTTCAGTGCTGTACGGCAGTCTAAGCGCAATCGCGGGCCAGCGAAAATTCGGAGTCACTTCGCGGGCTCCGGGATCAAGTTTTGCAACATAGCATTTGCCCGCATCGCCGTATTTACAAACCTGG
>JAYTUX010000183.1:0-2088 GCA_043744315.1 Betaproteobacteria bacterium
ATTTTGTGGAAGACATCCGATGTCGAGGAAAAGCGCGCGGTATCGATGCGCCGTTTCTACATCGGCGTTGGTGTCTCGCTGGTGCTTCATTCGCTGCTGATGATCTTCATGCCGCGGCCCGAGCGAACCGGTGAAACCCCCAATCAAACTGTTCCGCAAGGCCCGCTGGTGGTGCGTCTCTCCCCGCCGGTGGTCAAGCCCACGCCACCGCTTGAAGCACCGCAAGAGCCGGTCACACCGCCACGCGTGCGTGCGCCCACCTTGCCAAGAATGATGTCGGTGCCAAGAACGGCACCGGAGCACCCATCGATCCCCTTGGAGCCACCGCCAAAGTCCCAGACACCACCTGACGCTGAGCCGAGCATGCTGGCGATGGTCGAAGCAGCGCGCGCGCGCCGCAGAGCCGAAGAGGAAGTCTTACGTCAATTCAATTCGGCACAGCGCGCAAGCGAAAATCCTTCAGCGGGTGATTCGGCGTCGGCAAACCTCAATCGTAATTTGCAATCGCTATCAGGCCGCGGAGGCACCAGCGGCGTGTTTCAAATCCTGCATAAGGGTCATCGGTCGGGGCAATTCGCGTTTCGCGGCTTCAATGCTGGCACGCGTGGCGACTGGAAGGAAGTCATCGATGTCGATGCCGGCCCGCAAGGCGACCTTGAAATAGCGATGGTGCGCAAAATGATCGAACTGATCCGCCAGCACTACAAGGAAAATTTCAATTGGGAATCCCATCGGATGGGGCGTGTGGTGGTGTTGTCCGCACGCATTGAGGACAGCGCGGGATTAGAGACCTTTCTTATCCGCGAATTTTTCGGCGCGGGTCGATGACTGCTGCCACGCGCGCCCCGGGACTTCCAATACGGCACCTGTTGTTGGCGCTCACGGTCGTCGCAATTTGGGGTTCCAATTTCGTCGTTATCAAGTTGGGGCTCGATCGACTTCCGCCGCTGTTGTTCGGTGCGTTGCGATTTGCGTTGGCAGCGATTCCTTTGGTGTTTTTTCTGCCTCGCCCCAAAGCATCCTGGCAAAACCTCGCCGCCTATGGCCTTTTTATTGGTGCCGGCCAGTTCGGATCATTGTTCATCGCGATGAAAGGCCATATCTCGCCCGGGCTCGCATCGCTGGTGATTCAAAGTCAGGTGTTTTTTACGATTTTTCTATCAATGCGATTGACGCATGAACGCGTCAAGCCGCGGCAATGGGTGGCATTGATGTTGGCAACGATTGGCATCGGCGTAATTGCCATGCATACCGACGGCTCAACCACGCTAACGGGTTTGGCGTTGATCCTGATTGCGGCCGCCTGCTGGGCGGGCGGCAACATGGTGAACAAACAGGCAGGAAAGGTTGACATGGTGTCGTACGTGGTCTGGTCAAGTTTGTTTGCGGCGCCGCCGTTGTTTGCACTTTCCCTCCTTTTCGAAGGTTGGCCGGCCATCACCGCGGGCTTGCGCGATGCCGATGTCGGCACCTGGTGCGCGGTGCTGTGGCAGACACTTGGAAACTCATTGTTTGGCTATGCTGTCTGGGGCTGGCTGCTGGCACGCTATCCGGCGGCGACGGTCACGCCGATGGCACTGCTGGTGCCGGTTTTCGGCATGGCCGCATCGAGTTTCTGGCTAGGCGAATCGATGCCGGCATGGAAGTTGATCGCGATGGTGCTGGTGATGGGCGGACTCGCCCTGAATCTATGGCGGCGACCGACCTGATCCTGTGCTGGTGGTCTCGTCACAAAGTGCCACACAACGTCGGAGGAAAAAAAGAAATAATCGGTACGTCTTTGCCACACGAGCCATAGACCGATGAGCTGGCGTTTCGCTGTCTCGACCATTTTCAATATCCGACCACGGAGGTTTCCGTCATGCCAACTACCCGTCGCGAAATGCTTGGGTTTGCCGGTGCTGTCGCCGCATCCACAATGATGCCTGCCGCTGCCCAGACGCCGGCTGCCACCACGGCGAAGCCGAAGCCGAAGCCGCTGTCGATCCTCATCCTCGGCGGTACCGGCTTTACCGGCCCGCATCAAGTGCGATATGCATTGAGCCGCGGCCACAAGGTCACGCTGTTCAATCGCGGCAAGCGTCCAAA
>JAYTUX010000184.1:0-2088 GCA_043744315.1 Betaproteobacteria bacterium
GCCATCTGCGCGGGTGCCCTGAGTATTTTCAGTGGACTTTCGTGGATAAAGCTCGCCGAAAAAATCGGCACCGGTGTTGAGTGGCTGTTCCTGTCCGCCAAGGGCAAGCTTGAAGCCAGACGCGACCGCGAGGCCGGCGATCAGGCGGTGGTGGCGCGCGATGAAAAAGTGGTGGAGATGAAACGGATGATCGAAGACCGTCCGCCGATTCGTATCGAGCCGACCATCACCGATATTCCGCAATCGGACCGCATGAAAAAAGAAAAACAGGTACCGCTGTTTTCCGATCTGCCTGATTCGCCATTGCCACCGATTGCGCTGCTCGACCCGCCCGATGAAAGCATCGAGCGCCCAACCAACGATACGCTTGAATTCACCTCGCGCCTCATTGAGCGCAAGTTAATGGATTTCAATGTGCTGGCTAAAGTGGTGGCAGCGCATCCAGGGCCGGTGATTACCCGTTATGAAATTGAGCCCGCCGTTGGTGTCAAAGGATCGCAAATCGTGAATCTCTCCCGCGATCTGGCGCGGGCACTTTCGGTGACCTCGATTCGTGTCGTTGAAACCATTCCCGGCACTTCGCACATGGGCCTGGAAATTCCAAACCCGAAACGCGAAATAGTCCGTCTCTCCGAGATTCTCGGTTCGACCGTTTACGCCGACATGAATTCGAAGCTCGCTATTGCGATGGGCAAAGATATCGCTGGCCGCCCTGTTGTGACGGATCTTGCGAAAATGCCACACGTGCTGGTGGCCGGAACCACCGGTTCAGGAAAATCAGTGGCGATCAACGCGATGATTCTGTCGCTGCTCTACAAAGCCACGGCGAATGAGGTACGGCTGATTTTGATCGATCCGAAAATGCTCGAGCTATCGGTCTATGAGAGCATCCCGCATTTGCTCGCCCCCGTCGTCACCGACATGAAGCACGCGGCCTACGCGCTGAACTGGTGTGTGGCCGAGATGGACCGGCGTTACAAGCTCATGAGCGCGGTCGGCGTACGAAATCTGGCGGGTTACAACACCAAGGTGCGCGATGCGAAAGAAAAAGGCCAGCCGCTGCCGCACCCTTTTTCATTAACGCCGGATGCGCCGGAGCCGTTGGAGCCGCTGCCGCTGGTCGTGGTCGTGATTGATGAGCTTGCCGACATGATGATGGTTGTCGGCAAAAAAGTTGAGGAACTGATTGCGCGGCTGGCGCAAAAGGCAAGGGCCTCAGGAATCCACCTTGTCCTCGCAACCCAGCGTCCGAGCGTTGATGTGATAACCGGACTCATCAAAGCAAATGTGCCAACACGCGTCGCTTTCCAGGTTTCCTCCAAAATAGATTCACGCACCATCCTTGACCAGCAAGGTGCGGAAGCATTGCTGGGGCAGGGAGATATGCTCTATCTACCGCCCGGATCGGGCATGCCGCAGCGCGTGCATGGTGCCTTTGTGGGTGACGCCGAAGTGCATCGGGTGGTCGAGTATTTGAAAAAGCAGGGTGGTCCGCAATACATCGACGGCATTCTGGATGCGCCGGAAGAAACGATGCTCGAAGGCATGGGCGAGGGCGGCAGTAGTGGCGGTGAAGCGGACGTACTCTACGACCAGGCGGTGCAGGTCGTGCTGCAGAACAAGCGCGCCTCGATCTCATTGGTGCAAAGGCATTTGCGTATCGGCTACAACCGCGCAGCGCGGCTTCTGGAAGATATGGAAAAGGCCGGCCTGGTATCTTCGATGCAGACCAATGGCAATCGTGAAATTCTTGCGCCGAATCGCAGTGCTGAAGGCGGCTGAAAAAATGCAATTCTTCTTTAATCGTATTCTCAGGTTTGCCGTTCCCGTTGCAACTGGAATGACTATCGCGATATTTTCGTTTTCATCTTTCGCCAGTGCCATTTCTGACTTCCAGTCGTTCACTTCCTCCACGCAGTCGGGCCGTGCAAATTTTGAACAAGTAGTTATCGATGCCAAAGGCAAGACAACCCAGCGCACCAATGGCACGCTGACCTTTGTTCGCCCCGGCAAGTTTCGTTTTCAATACGAAAAGCCTGCGCAGGTGATCGTAGGTGATGGAAAGAAAGTTTCGTTTTTCGATCAGGA
>JAYTUX010000185.1:0-2087 GCA_043744315.1 Betaproteobacteria bacterium
TACCCACTTGCCAAATTGCTCCGGCAGCGGCTTGTCAAAGCCGTAGTCGGCCTTGAGCTTTTCGATTAACTCCGTGGTGGCGTCTGGCGGCAAAATCGCTGACAGCGGATCGCCGGGGGCGAGGAAGACGAGCGAGAAACACACCGCGCTGACAGCCAGCGCGATGGGAATCACATACAGAATGCGTTTGAGAACGTAGGTGAACACGCGCGCAGTTCAACTTACTGTAGATACGCCGGGCTCAAGTCCTGAAACCAGTTCTTCGACTGCACGAAACCTTTGACCTTGGGCGACAACGCACGCGGCCCGGTGTCGTGCACCACGAACAACATCGCAGCCTGATCGACTACGCGCTCATGCAATTTCGCAATCGCCGCATCGCGCTTCTTCGCATCAAACTCGCCGCGTGCACCGGCCACCAGCTTGTCCATCTCCGGGTCCTGCACCCAGCCCCAGTTGACCGAGCGCGGCGCCACCATGCGGCTGTCGTAAAAACGCGCGAAGGCGAAGAAGGGGTCTTGCGTCGCGAACGAGACGTTGATTGCGTGTGCGCCGTTCGATTTCGGGTCTTTCGAGCCGACGCGCCAGTTGTTGAACAGGGTCTCCCACACCAGCACGTCAAATTCGACATCGACGCCAACGGCTTTCAGGTTCTGCTGCATGAACTCGTTCATCGCCAACGGCTGCATCTGGCCCGAGCCGGACGCCGAGATCTGCACTTTCACCTTGAGCGGCTTGCCCGGGCCGTAGCCGGCTTCAGCCAACAATTTCTTCGCGGCTTCCGGGTCGTACTTGATGTCGAACTTCGGATTGCCGTACCACGGGTGTCCCGGTGGCACCACGCCCTTGGCGGGCAGACCGTTAAAGCCGAGCAACTGACGAATGCCGTCGCGGTCAATCGCGAGGTTCAGCGCTTTGCGCACTTTCACGTCCGCCGTCGGGTGGCCGGCCACGAACGAAAACTGCCACGGCCAGGTGTGCGGATACGGGTTGCTGGTGAGCTGATAGCCACGCGATTTCAATTGCGCAATCGAGTCCGACGGCGGCGCTTCGATCCAATCGACCTGACCGGAGAGCAGTGCGTTGACGCGCGTATTGCCTTCCGGCAGCGGGATCAGCACCAGCTTCTCGGCCTTCGGCACACGGGCCTTGTTCCAATAGCCGGTGTAGCGCTCCATTTCGAGCCGCTCACGCGGCACCAGCCGCACAAACTTCCACGGGCCGGAGCCAACTGGGGCTTTGGCGAATTCAGTCCAATTCTTTGCTTTGGCCCATGCCGTCGGGCTGGCGATAAACAGGTTGGTCAGGTTGATCGGCAAAAACGAATCGGGCTCGCTGGAAGTGACTTCGACCGTGTAGTCGTCAATTTTCTTCGCGCCAGCCAGGGTGGGCATGCGCGGCAGCGTTTGCCCGACCAGGCGCGCGTCGTAATGCGGCGCGTCCTTCTTCAATACCTTTTCGAAATTGAACACGATGGCGTCGGCGTTGACCTCGGTGCCGTCATGAAACTTTGCACCCTTGCGGATTTTGAAAATCCACTTGGTCTTGTCTTTGGCATCCACCGCCCAGCTCTCTGCAAGGCCAGGGATCACCACTGAGGGCTTCTCGGCCGACGACAAGTCCCACATCGTCAGCGCGTCAAACAAAGTCCAGCCGGTAAACCGGTTGCCTTCGAAGCCGGAGTCCGGCTGGCTGGTGGTGGCGGGGATGTCGGCCGCGGTCATGCCGATGCGCAGGGTGCCTTGCGCAAGTGCAAGCGGTGACGCGAGCACTGCGGCCAAACCGAGGGTCAGGATAGAGCGTGTTTTTAATCGCATGGCGAAAATTTCCTGTAAAGGGGACGAATGATGGTTTGCAATGCAGGCTTTGTGCCAGTCACGCAATGAGTCAGTGACAATGCGGCGCATGGACATGCCACCGCAAGTATGCACCAAAGGCGGGAGGTTTTTATGAGGCACTGCGCTGTTTTGGTGAACGCGCGATCTGCGAAAATGCGCGCATGACCTCAAACAAACAAACACTGGGAAAACTCCCGCCCGAAGCCTTCGGCATACTCAATCTGCCACGCCTGCCGCGCGAAGTAATCG
>JAYTUX010000186.1:0-25935 GCA_043744315.1 Betaproteobacteria bacterium
AGCACCACAAAGCTACATAGCTAGACCTGAGCCTAGTTTTCTGCTAATTTTTCTGTGCGCCGTCCTCGTGCGTGCACAGCGTTGCCAAGTCCGGACACGCTGGCGAGCGGCGTCACTGGCGACGGCGACTTTTCCGGCTTCTGCCGCGCCATCCAGGCACTTTTCGAACGCACTCATTAAAAGTGGCCGTTATCGACAACGCGACAGGAAAGGAACCCGTCATGATCATGCACTCCGCCCACAAATTCACTTCAATCGCCGCTTTCGCCGCACTGCTGGCGTTACTGCTTGTTTCACCCACCGCGGCCGCACAGGCTTCCACGCTTGATGGCAAGGTCTTTGTCGCTGACGCTGGCGAGAAAGGTAAAGACGCCGACGAGAAAGGCGACATCATCACTTTCAAGGACGGAAAGTTTCATTCAAGCAGCTGCGACCAGTACGGCTACGGCAAGGGCAACTACAAATCCGCGGCGCAAGGCGATGCCATCACCTTCGAGGCCGAGACCACCAGCGATAAGGACGGACGGCTGGCATGGAAGGGGGTCGTTCGCGGCGACACGATTGAAGGCACCTTCACTCACTATCGCAAAGGCGGTTTCTTCAATCCCAATCCGGCACCAATAGAACATTGGTTCAGAGGCAAGGCCAAGACCTGAGTCTCGTGGCAATTCGCAAAAACTCGAAGAGAACCCAAAGGGGCCAAGCTCGCATTTTCAATGAAAGAGTCGATCTTTAGCGCTTCGGGCTGGCAACGTGTTGGTCAAACAAGAGCGTGTTGCCGTCGGGGTCGGTGACCTTGAAGTACGCGGGCCCCTCGGTTTTCTCGTCTGCCTCGGGCGCGATCGTGGTGATCCCACGCGCCTTCAAGGTGCGCTGTATTTCGCGCACATCCTGGAATTCTTTCAGGGTCTCCTTGTCTTTATTCCACCCCGGGTTGAACGTCATGATGTTCTTGTCGAACATCCCTTGGAACAGCCCGATCGTCGCGTTCCCGCTCTGGAGGACGATCCAATTCTGTTCGAGCTTGCCCGCGACCACTTTGAAATCGAGCTTCTCGTAAAAGGCCTTGGAGGCCCTGATGTCCTTGACGTTGAGGCTGACGGAAAAATTGCCGAGGTCCATGGGCTTCTTCTCGTTGGCCGGGGTGGATGGGGTCTCGGTCGCGGCCGTCGCGACGATAGCGATCGAGGCCAGGGCGCCGACGATTGTGCGCGTGATAGTGATTGCGTTCATGTGAATGCTCCTTGAGGCGAGTGTCAGCCACATGGGACGGCGACTCGAACCCGCGTGGGTGATAGGATGCCCGAAAACCGCAAAGTGAACTTGCCAATCAATGGGTCAGGATCGCGTTTTTTCGCGGCCTGAAAATATCGACCCTGGACCTCATGGCACTACCTTAAGCAGTTCAACCGCAAGCCGATTTGTCGCACCGATAGTATTTTCTGTCTCCCCGGCGAAGCAACCGTGTTCAACGTCAAGCGTTTTTTGCCGTCCACGGCTTCCCAAATAAAATTGGACCCCGGCCTTGCCGGGGCGACAAATTTGAGATTGGCGCTCAGAACCAGTTTGCGGTCAAGAGTAAAATCCAAAGTGCTTAAGGTAGTGCCATGGGACCCTGGACCCTTTTACTTTCTTATTTCTCATTTTTTAGTTGCGCGGGAATAGCCAATCATGGACACGATACGTAACGCTCAAGTCGCCAAGAAATCGTGGTGGCTATCCCCTCTCGGGTTACTTCTCATCGCAGGCTTTTTTTCCAGTACCTGGGCTTGGGTGCTCATTGCCGCGCCAGTCGCCACGCTAAGTAACATCGGGAAGCATGTCGGACACTTTGGCCTGGTATACGTGCATATGCTCGGTGGGACCATCATGCTGTTCTGTGGCGCAATCAACTTGTATATCGGCGCTACACGGAGGCACTTCGAATATCACAAGCTCATGGGTCGGACTTATCTCATCGGCGGTTCGCTGGGCGCAATTATTGCGATAGTCATTGCGCTCGGACCAGCCCACAAACGTGAAGGCGCCGCCATGTTCACCAATCTTAGCGCCTCGCTATCCGTGCTGGCGATCGCGTGGCTGGCCGCTGCCGGCATGGCATATCGCGCGGTTCGCAACAGGCGCTTCGACTCACATCGCGATTGGATCATTCGCAGCTATGTGCTTGCCTGGGCCTTTGTGTTTTGCCGGCTTGCGAGCCGAGTCCCCACCGTGGCTGAATTGGGCGAAGGCCAGGCATTCATTTGGCTGTCGTGGGTCGGTCCACTGATTGCGTGCGAGATTGCATTGCAGTGGCGCGCCGGGTCCAAAGCCTCGCTCAAGCCCTAGCCGAATTGCAATCAGCGTGAGTGAATTGGCATCGAATCGAAAGCGTGCCGGTCGCCCAAAAAAAACGCCGCGGGCGATGACCCGCGGCGCCATTGAAGTACCTTGGCTTAGAACGTCTTGCGAATCGTCACCCCAATCGTCCTCGGCGGGTTGGTCGCAAACCCCAACCGTGCACGCCCACCCCGTTCCCGGTCGAAGGAAAGGAGCGCCTTCTCGTCAGTGACGTTGTTGATGTAGAACGTGGCAGAGAGACCTTTCTCGAAGTCCATTCCCGTACTGAGGTTGACCGTGTTATAGCTGGGCAGTTCGAGGTTGAGCGTGGTCGCAGCACTCGCCGGGGCGCCAAGGAATGCCAGTCCGTGCGTGAAAGTGCGCGGGTTCTTCTCCTGGTCCGAGGGCTGGGTGAAGCGGCTGCCCACGTGTTGCGCTGAGGCAGTGAAATAGGACTCGCGCCCGGCCAGGCTGAAGTTGTAGGTAAAGCTCGCTGTGAACGAAAGCTTCGGCACGGAGGGCAGACGGTTGCCGTCGCGAATACCACCGAGCACGGCCCCGGTGCCATCCTTGACAGTGGAATCGAACACCGCATTCACTGCGGCACCGGCGAACGACACCTCGAAGTTGTCTGCCGGCCGCGCCGTCATCTCCAGCTCGATCCCTGACGAGTGCGCCTTCGGCACATTGAACACCACGCGCGACGAGCAGGAGCCCGCATCCAGGGTGACCTGCAGATCTTTCATCTGCGTATAGAAGGCGGCCGCGTTGAAGGAAAGGCCCCGCTGCTGCATCTTGACACCGACCTCGTAATTCCAGAGGGACTCGTCGCTGAAGCGCTGATAGCCGCCGAAAATCGCGCGGTCCGAGGCCGTGCACAACGGCACGTTCAGCGGATCATTGACGCCGCCCAAGCGGAAACCTTTTGACGCCTGGGCATTCAAGGTCACGCTGTCCGAGGCCTTGTACGCAAACAGCACGCGCGGGTTGAAGCCGTCCGATTTGGTTTTGTCGAAATTGTTGTTGCCGTCGGAAAACAATCCGCCCGACTTGAACGTGCGTTCTTCCTTGTAATCGTAGAAGCGTCCGCCGAGCGTCCCCGTCAGCTCTTTGGTCAATTCATAGCTCATTTCGCCGAACACCGCGGTCTGCTTCAAGTTATACGGAAGGTCGGCGTTGTAGGGTGACTCCAGCGGGAAGCCATTGGCCACGGCCGCCGCCGTGCCCGCACCGAAGCGCGCGTTGGTAAAGGCATCATAGCCGGGAGTCGGCAGGCGCTGGGCGTACTTGCGGTCGGTATCGGCAAAGAAGGCGCCGACCAGCCATTGCAGCGGGCCTTTGCCGGTGGAACTCAAACGCAATTCCTGCGTGAATCCTTTGAAGTCTGTGGTGTCGTTGAGGCGCGAGGGCAGCAGCACGCCGGCACTCGGAAAACCGAGATCGACCGACACCGAACCGGTCAACGCGCTAGCATCGCGGCTGACCAGGATTTCGCGATCGGTATGGGTGGTCACGGAGGTCAGGTCAAAGCCGCCGAAGGCCACTTTGATGGTCGCGTCCGCGATCGTCGTTTTGTCCTCGAACTTCTCGCGCAACAGCAGGTATTGCTGGCGATCCTGCAACGTCACCGGCGGTACCGTGGTGGTAAACCGGTTGGCATACAGGTTGAATGCCTCCTGGCGGTTGAAGCCGTCCGCAGTCACTTTCTGATGAATCAGCCGCGGCGTGATCGTCACGTCCCGGTTTGGTTTGAAGGTGAAGCTCAATCGGCCGCCGGTGCGTTCGCCTTCATTGACATCCTTGCCGCCGCCGGGGCCTAGGGCGTCGATCCAACCGCCAAATTTGGTGTGATACCCGACCACGCGCATGGCCGCGGCATCGTTCATGGGCAGATTCACCGCCGCCTTCACGCCGCCGCCGTTGCTGCCGTCGGAAATCTTGTTGAAGTTGGCTTCGACGGTGCCCTCGGAGACGCCGATTTTCGCCTCATTGGTGATGTAGCGGATTGTGCCGCCGATATTGCCGGAGCCGTAGAGCGTGCCTTGCGGGCCGCGCAATGTCTCGACGCGCTTCAAATCAAACAGATCGAGGTCGGGGGTGAACAGTGACATCGAAATCGCCGTCTCATCCAGGTAAACACCCACCTGCTCCTTCACGCCGGGCTGGTCGCGGACGATCTGCCCCGAGGATACGCCACGGATCGAAATTTGGCTCTGCCCCGGCCCAAGATTCTGGATGGCGAGACCGGCGACATTGCGTGATAGATCTTCCAGCGTGACCGCGCCGGATCGCCGGATGTCTTCTTCCGTCTGCGCATTAATCGAAAACGGCACGTCCTGCACGCTGGACTCCCGTTTCGTCGCGGTGACGACGACGCGATCAAGCACTTCGGTGCCCGCCTTGGCCGGCGGCTGCACTTGCTGGGTTGTTTGGGCGTAGGCAACATTCGCCACGCCGATCGCCAAACCGGAAGGTAATACCAGCAGTATGGCCTTTGCTATGGGACGCAATTTCATGATGTGATCTCTCCTCGGAGTTGTTGGAATTATTCATGGACGCGAACGCAATGCTACACCAGGGGTGGGCGGCCTGAGGGCAAGAAGATCAAAAGGGCGTGGCCCGCATTTTCATCAGGCGATGAATATATTGGCCTGACCCGAATGTCATTGCCTGACGGGGACTTCTGCAATAAAACTTCTTGCCTGGGCAAGCTGGCTCCTTCCCTCGCGGACGCGGGGAAAGCTTGGCCTGCCCTGAGCTTGTCGAAGGGATTAGCGCGGCGAACGGCCTGGTGACGGTGAACAAGCTGTTGTATGTCAACACGCTGCACGCCGGCGCCTCGCCCATCCCCACATTGATGCAAAATGGCAGGATGGTGTTTATCGGCGTGCTCTGGGCGGCGTTGGCGCCACTCATTTTGGTGGCGCTGATCATTGCGCTGGGGTGGTGGCTACGCTGCGCACGCACGCCGGGTGCTTTCCTATGGGCGAGTGCGGTGGTGCTACTGCCGGTGGCGGCAGTGTGGTGGTGGGACCGCGCAGAATTCATCGCCGTGTGCACAGGTGAAGGTAAGCCCGTCATCTTCCGCAAGGCCATGGCCGAAGGCGTGTTCCTCAATTCGGGGACATCGAACAGCTTTGGCATGCGCTATCTGCAGGAGGAGGGATTTTTGTGGATCGAAGCGCCGAGCATTTATCAGCGTGACGCGTGGGTGCGCTATGAGCGCAGCGGCGACACGGGCAATACCGGCAATATCAAGGCCAGCGAGATCCCGGCGATTACCGCGCGCTACGAAGTGCGCGAAGACTCATCGCAGCCGCACAGGCATACCAGTCTCTCGCAATCCAGGATCATCGACCGCACGACGGGAGAGGTACTGGCAAAAGCCGGCAGCGCGCATTTCAACGGTGGCCGCATGATGTTGGTGCTGGGCGCATGGGGTGGGCGCAGCTGCCCCAGCGCGATGTCCTCTCCTGAAGACTTTAACGACTACTACCATCTGGCAAAGAAGACGCTTCGCTAGTTTGGTTCTTTTTTCATTCGACATAGGCGAAGGCCAAGGTCGCTCTTTGCAGGCCGCACCTAAAATATATCTGGCCTATTCTCTAACATCCTCGATGGTCCACACGCAAAAATCCGCGAACTTCAGCTCACCCATGGCAGCAGCGAGTCGCGCTGGCCGTTCATCAGCGCGGCGAGCGGCTTCGTGAAGGTGAACAATCTACTGTACGTGGTGGCCGATGACGAACATCACCTGGGTGTGTTTTCGGTCGGGCACGAGGTACCCGGCGAACTGGTCCGCCTGTTTGAGGGAACGCTACCCGACAAATTCAAAAAGCGAAAAGTGCTAAAGCCGGATCTGGAGACGTTGTTGCTGTTGCCATCGTTTGCTGGCTATCCGCACGGTGCGCTACTGGCAATGGGTTCAGGCTCGAAACCCAATCGCGACACCGGCGTATTGCTGGGCCTCGATGCGTGGCGAAACGTCAATTCGGCGCCAAGGCTGATTGATTTGAGTTTGCTGTACGACGTGCTGCGCGCCGAAGTCGACGGACTGAATATTGAGGGTGCGGTATTGGTCGGCGGCCAATTCATGCTCTTGCAACGCGGCAACAAGGGCTCTGTCAATGCGTTGATTGCTTGCGAGCTGGGTTCGTTCATCGATGACCTTGCCGCCATTAATGCGCCGCGATTGCGTACATCGCCGATCGTGCGCGCCGTTCCACTCGGCGATATTGACCGCGTGCCACTGTGCTTCACCGATGCCGCCGCGTTGCCGGATGGAAATATATTGTTTACGGCGGTCGCCGAAAATACCGATAACAGTTTCGACGACGGCGCGTGTGGCGGATCAGCGATCGGATTTATCGATGCCAATGGAAATGTCGCGACGATCAAACGATTGGATCAGCCATACAAAATAGAAGGTGTTGCGGCCACGATGCATGCCGACGGGATTCACCTGTTGCTGGCGACGGATGCGGATGATGCAAGCAAGCTGGCTTGGCTATTGTCTGCGGTGTTGGGTAAAAGCGAATAACTGCGGTCAGGTTGCATCGGACGCTTTGGCCCCAGCCCATTCGAGTGCCTCCTGCCTTTCGCCGAACGAGCGCCCCTGAATGGCCTTGCCGTTGCAGAAAGTCCAGACATCGGCAAAGCGCCCATCGATCCATTCCGTGTGGCCTTTCAGCCTGACTAACGCATGAACGAAGACCACGATTCTGTCGCCCGCGACAATGAAACCTTCCAGATTGCAACTGCCTTCGGCCCAGGTGTTGCGCCCCTTCGCAATTTTTTCCATGACGTCCGCGTGCCCGCGGTACGTCCCGCCGCCACCTGAATAGTGGGATGGTTCGATCCACTCTATGTTCGCGTCGAAGTAATTGAGTGCAGCCGAAACATCGTTTCGGTTGATCGCGGCGTAAATTTCCTTCACGGTCTCGATTTCGGCGGCGAGTGCTGGCGTTGGTTCGCTCATGTTGCCCTCCCGAGGTTTTAAGCGTCCACCGCGCGTTCAGCCGGCCACTTTTTGTGTTTCGCGGTCACGCGTTGATTCCTACTTCAAATATTTTTTGCGATTTTCTTCTTTAACGCCTCCGGCATGGCCAGCGAATTTTTGTCCCAACCCTCGATTTCCAAAACTTGGGTTAAGCACGCTTCCATGATGACGTGTGCCTGCTCTGTCGCGAGGGCAATGGTGCCGTGCACCAGCTTATCGTTCGCCGTGTCATTTGCGCAATTCACCTGGTACTCGTACAACTCTCGTAGCTCGAATATCGCCCGGCAGACTTGCGCAGGACATGCACACTGGTAAATGAGCGACTGATCGATAACCTTGCTGATCTGTGACGCATTGAACTGTTCTTTCATTCACGCTGCTCCTGAATTCGGGATGGATGGGTTGAATGCGACACAATCAATCTGGCTATCGAATCCTTTGATGGAGACATTGCCGATCGACCGCGGTGCGGGACTACTAATTTTCGCAACGATATTCATACTTTTGGTGGTGACCACTTCACCTGCGTCCGCCAAGCCGCACAAGCGCGCCGCCAGATGCGCGGTCGCGCCGATAACGTCGTACTGTCTGCGTTGGCCAGTGCGCCGGGAATCGCCTATCAGGCCCGCCAGAACCAGCCCTTCCGCCACGCCGACACCGAATGGCAGTTCGTGCTGATTACTGGTGCGCGCCAATGCCAGCGCACATTTAAGCGCCAAATAAGTTCGCCCCATTCCGCGGAAAACGGCCATCAGGCCGTCACCCGTGTACTTGATCACGGATCCCTGATGCCCGATGACGTGGCCCCCCTGTGAACTCAGTACTTGATTGAGGCGCACGAAAAAATCCCGTGGCGGCATTTGCCGGATGAGCCGCGATGATCCGCGCACGTCGGTGAAAATTACCGCCGCCTCGAAAAGCTCAGCGTCATGGTTAGCCCTGCTCTCGACCCATGTCATGGCCGCCTCGGGCACCATGTTTGACAGCCGCTCCGTTCGCGATTGCATCTCAGCCAACACTGATTTAGCGTTAAGTGCGTCGGTCAGGGTCTTGAACAGGCGCTCGTCGGATAACGGTTTTTCAACAATATTGTCAATGCATCGCGTTTGTTGCGACCACGCACGAACCGCCTTCAGCGAAGGTCCCGGCGATACGATCGCAATGACGGCGGCGTGCGGCGCCAACAATTTGATCGTGGTACACGCACTCAGACTATCCGGCTTATCCGACTGATAGTTGAAAATCACCGCGTCCGGCGCGGCCTGTGCCAGGATTGCAGGCAGTTCAAGCGTACCTGACACGGTTTGAATATTGTCAAACCCACGGCGCATCAGATCATCGACCAGCACGGATGCCGTATAGCGGTCGCCATCGATCAGAATCAGCCTTACATTTCTCACGCGCATTTCTTTCTATTCTGGCTTTCAAACACGGTAGCATTGTCGAACCCGCAAATCGTTGATGTGCGTTGGTGTGCGACGACCGATATTGTGACGCGTTTGACACATGTGCGCGTTGAACGTGATCGGGTTACACCGCCCAAAAAAACGGGCGCGCGCTTGCAATATCGCAATGTCAGGACAACCGCCCGATTTGACGTCGCCTGGCCAATTTGTTTGACCCTCACGGTATCTCAGCTAGAGTGTGATGTCCCTTTCCTTTCTACTCAGCGCCCGCCATGCAATTCATCCGTCCGCTGTCGACCATCGCACTGTCAGTCGGCGTTGGCGCTTTCGTGGAGCCAACCGGATGCAATGACGTGGCGATTCAAGTTGCGGCCGAATAGTTTTTCTTATTAGTACCGGCGTAGCATCAAGTGAGACGAATGAAGTTAATGGGGACAACGTCAATCAAGTTTCGCGAGTGGGTAACTTAATCGCTAAAAAGAGGAGCGTCACAATGAAACGCATAGTGGCATTCGTGTTGGCAATATCGATCCTGCTGCCGGTGGCAGGTTGGGGTGAGGAGGCTTCGTCGCGCACGCGCGTCGCCAGCGCGATCGACAACCTGGCCGGCGCGTGGCGGGCGAAAGTGCAGTTCAAGAGCGGCATGCTGGCCGATTGGAAGAACCTCGAATTCATGTATGCGTTCAATCAAGGTGGAACGATGACCGAGTCCTCCAACTACGATGGCTCACCACCAGGACCGCCCGCCTATGGCGTGTGGCGAAAGACCGGGGTGCGGCAGTTCGAGGCCCGCTACGAAGTGTTCCTGACCAAGTCGGCCAAGCCGCTGGAAGAAATTGCCAAGGGCGGTGGATGGTTGCCCGATGGTTACGGAATCCTCACGGAAAAGATCACGCTTTCCGCGGATCGCAATTCGTTCAAGTCGATCATTCGATGGGATGCATTTGATCAGGCGGGCAAAGTTGTTGAGAGCGGCATCGAGGGCACGGGCGAAGGCAGACGCTTGGGCTTCTGATTGGGAAGAAATCAATTTTCTGCTGCGCGTTTTACCTGTCAATCAAAATTCCCTCAACCAAGGAAGCCGCATGAGCATCAACTGGAAAATATCTCTTGCTGTTATCGCAGGCGCAATCATTGGTGCAGCCAGCATTGAAATGGCACGCGCCGTCGCGAAGCCGCCGGGCAACCTTGTTGTCGAATACGAGATCACCGACCCGGCTGGCTTCAAAACCTACCTGCAAGGTGCAAACGCCATCAAGAGTTCGCGAATCTTTCTGGCTCGTCATGCCAAGGGAACACCACTGCCCGGGGAACCGCCGAAGTGGATCGGCATCATTCAGTACTCGAGCGTTGAGGCGGCGCTAGCCCATGACGCGTCACCCGAATACGCCGCACTCAAGCCCGTTCGGGACAAATCAACAAAATGGCGTTCGTTTGTGGTTGAAGGGTTGCAAAACTAAAGAGAATTAATCGGAACAGGGTGCCATGGCACTACCTTAAGATTGTCTCCCCGGATTCATTCCGGGGTCTAAGTCATAAGCGGTCAAATTGGACCCCCGCCTTAGCGGGGGCGACAGTTTCATGATTTTCAAAGATTGTGGCGCACGATAGTTGCACTGAACTTAACGTAGTGCCGTGGGGAACAGGGTGGAATGGCACTGATTCAAGCCGAAACTAACACCATCCATGACAAGTTGACTGGAAGAAGCGCAGCGTGTCCCAGGATGAGTTGTCAATTGTTGCTTATTCGCTTTCCACTCAATGGCACTAGAACATCATGCGAACAAAGCCGCACGAGCCACCAAGAACATCACAAAGAAAACGCGCATGCCGATTCGTACACCAGCGCTCGAAAAACTGAGTCTTCACCCGCGCAATCGCCATCGCGGTCGCTACGATTTCGCGGCGCTCTTGCAGGCGCTGCCCACGCTTAAGGATTTTCTGATTGCCAATCCGTTCGATGCCAGCGAATTGACCATCGACTTCGCCAATCCCGCTGCGGTGATGGCGCTGAATGCTTCACTTTTGAAATCCTTCTACCAAGTCGAATCGTGGCGTGTTCCGCCAGGCTACCTGTGCCCGCCCATTCCCGGCCGCGCGGATTATGTGCATCACGCGGCCGATCTGCTCGCGCAAGATCGCAACGGCAAAATCCCGCGCGGGCCGGATATTCGGGTGCTCGATATCGGTGTCGGCGCGAATTGTATTTATCCGTTAATTGGCCATCGCGAATACGGTTGGCGGTTTGTGGGAAGCGATGTCGATACCGTCGCACTCACGGCAGCGCAACAGATTGTGGATGCCAATGTGGGTCTGGCGGCGGCAATCGAATTGCGACTTCAAAAATCCGCGCAGAACATTTTCGAAGACATTCTCACCCCGGATGATCGCTTCGATTTTGTCCTCTGCAATCCCCCCTTCCACACCTCCGCCCGGGAGGCGGAAGCAGGCAGCGCACGCAAATGGAAAAATTTGGGCAAGGGAGGCGGATTACGCAAAAACGCCGAATCAAATCCAAAACTGAATTTTGGTGGTCAGGCAGCGGAGCTATGGTGCGAGGGTGGCGAAGTCAGATTTGTGCGCCGCATGGTGGCAGAGAGCGCACAACTCCAAACGCAAAATCGAACGCAGGTGTCGTGGTTCAGCGCGCTAGTGTCGAAGGAAGAAAGTCTGCCTGAAATTTATTCCGCGTTGAAAGAAGTGCGCGCAGGAAAAGTTGAAACCATCGCGATGGCGCAGGGCCAGAAAAAAAGCCGCATCGTTGCCTGGTATTTTCGGTAAGTGGGCGCCGGAATAGTTGGGGCCGCCATTTATTGACGCATGTCGCCCCTCGCCACGGCGTCAAAAAACCGCAGGAATTCTGCCGATGCATTGGGGCCACTGGCGTTGGTATGCGAGCCACGTTCGTTGCCGCCCGACCATGCGTGGCCTGCGCCGTGCAGGCGCCAGTATTCGGCAATCGGGCGGTTCTCGTTCCCGTTGTAGTCGACCCGGGTGTATGACATGCCTCCGGCAGCACCCTGGTTTTCCGTTTCGTTCACGACGAGGCCGGGTTCCGCTACTTTCGCATGGGCGATCGCGGCCTCGATGGCGTGTTCGCCATTCTCGCAGTCGACAGTTTTATCGGCATCGCCGTGGAAAACGATGAGAGGAATGATCGGATTCGATGCGCGGGTGTCCGTCGAGTAAAACCGTTTCTGACGCGCGCGCGGGCCGTGCTTCATGACCGATAGCGCTTCCATCACGTTGGCGGCCGCATGTGCGGCAAGTCCCGAATGAACTCCCACACCTTTGAACATCGCGGGATGCAATTCGGCCGTCAGCACGGCCATGGCAGCACCAGCCGACAAGCCCGCAATAAAGGTACGATTGGGATCGATGTGCTGTTCGTCTTGGAGGCGCGTCGTTAGGGCCGCAATCCACGCCGGCTCGCCGGCGCCAGGTTCCGGCCCTGCCTTAAACCAGTTCCAACACTTCGTGTGATTGGCGCGGGCTGACTGGGCGGGATAAAGCACCACCCACCCGGCAACGCCGGCGATGTTGTTCATGTCGGTGCCGAGTGCAAAGTCAGCCGGATCCTGCGTACAGCCGTGCAGCATGACCAACAGGGGCCGCCGTGCCACTGTCGCGCCACCGGGGACAAAAAGTTTGTAGTGATGCGTCCTGCCGTTTAACTCAAACACGCCATCTGTAAAAGTAGCCGGCCCGGAATCAAATGCGACATCCTCCACAATCGGTATCGGTGACGGTTGCGTAGGCGCTTGCAACTCAGGCGCAACCAGCAATTGCATTTGCTCAGCGGGCGCGTGCGCCGCGTGGACGTGTTGGCCTCGAATTTCCTTTTCGATGTTGAGCACTTCGCCGGCCTTCGGCTCGTCATGTTGGGCAACGCGCGAGTGGAAACCCAATCCCGCCTGTATTGCGGCCAGCGCTTCGTGTAACCGACCGGCGCGTGTGAGGCCGGTGGCGCGGCGCAATATTGATTGCATGCGGTACTTCATGATGCCTTTCGGGTGTCAGGTTACGGAGGCTGCTCAATGTTGGCCGAGAGACGTTTTTGTAAATCCGTCTTGACTGCGGCCAATTTTTCCTGCCTCCTCCTGACGACGTCAAACGCGTATTGCTGAATTTTGCGTTAACGTTTGAATCAAGTATCACCCATCTCGTGGCAAACAAACGCGTCGCCCACTTCCATATTACGGTTAGATCGCGCGTTCCAGATGCATATATCTGGCCGCCCGACGTTTATGAGCCGCTGACGTCATTGTGCAAGACGGGACCAGCCACGTTTGTCAGCGCGCGGCGGATTGCGGCGTAGGACTCGACAATCAATTCTGGCGACGGCCTGGCGCCACGAGCGACACCCGTTTAGAAGGCGCGGCGTTTCTGATTGTCCGACACGCGATCGCGATGATGTCCGATGGAATGAATCGCCCATTATCGTCAACGTGTAATTGGTTTAACCGGCGACCGTCGCAAGATCGGCGAAGCTGGAATTTCCGTCACCCAGCCATCAAACTTGGGAGCATCATGGAACAACATGACTTAATCGACACCCTCAATACACTGATCGAAACATCGCGCGATGGCGAGAACGGATTCACGACCTGCGCTGAAGGCGCAAAAGATGCCGCGCTTCGCGCGTACTTCACGATCTGCGCGACACGTTGCCGGGAAAGTGTGCATACGCTCGAGAAACTCGTGACAATCAATGGTGGTGCCCCGGAACCATCGGGCTCGGTACTGGCACCGCTCAACCGCGCGTGGATAAATCTGCGTGCAGCCATCAGCAGCAACAGCGACTTGGCCGTACTCGACGAATGCGAACGCGCGGAAGATTCAGCGATTGACGTTTATCAACTCGCGATAGTAAAAGATTTGCCACCGGATGTCAGGCCGATCGTGCAAAGCCAACTCAGCGGTGCGCAGGAAAATCATGCCCGTGTGCGCGCTGAGAGATGAAAGAAGGCGACTCGCGGCATAGTCGATTTTCAATAATGGAAATTGTTTTCAAAATCCAATCATTGCTAAAAACGTCTCGATCACACTCAACGCGGAAAGCCACATGACTCGAACTTCCTCTACGCCGCCGGCGATGGTAAAGACTACTGACCAACAAAATACCGACTTCACCGCTGAAAGCTCGCCACCGCCGGGAACAATTGACACGTCGACTCAATTGAGGCCGTCACCATTGAATAAAACAACGCATGGCCGGAGTCAACCGACACTTGGATTGCCGAAACATCATGTGCCGAAGTTACCACATGAGCGCGATGAATCCATCGATGTTGTCGGTACGGTACCGAGTGAGCCGATGAAGCGGGCGAGTCGAGATCTCAAGCGGGGCCTCATCGATACCGATCGCAGTACCGAGGTGGGCCGCACCTACAAGAAACTTAAGCAATCACGATGACGCAAATTGATTTGCCGATGTGAGTGATTGAATTCTCCAGCGCGCGCTTCTCGTAGGCTACAATCTGCAAAATCCTTTTATCCGGCAACGGAGTCTTGCATTGACAGGGCGGTCTAGATCCGTATTCGAATCGTCCTGTTTATCAACGGAGCAGCCATGAAAAAAATATTCGCACTATTCTTTGGGCTTACTTTAGCGTTCACGGTGCAAATCGTTAATGCCGCCGCCGCAATCGTTTCTGATTTGACGGGCACGGCGCAAGCCATACCGGCGGCGGGTTCGCCGCGGGCACTGCGTAGCGGCGACGCCGTCAATGAGGGCGAAAGCATTGCGACCGGCGATAAATCCACAGTGGTATTGCGTTTTGAGGACGGCCAAATTGTTGCGATCGGTGCTCGCTCCCGGATGGCGATCAATACCTATGTGTACAACACCAAGGAGCCCGCCAAAAATAATGTGCTGCTCTCGCTAGTCAATGGCAGCATGCGCGCCCTTACCGGCCTGATAGGCAAACTTGCGCCTGAGAGAGTGGCATATCGCGCCGGCAATGCCACGATCGGCATCCGTGGTACCGACGTGAGCTTTGCCACAGCAGGCGGCGATGTAGTAGTGACGGTGGCTAACGGCGCGATTGCGTTCAACTTTCAGGGAAAAACGATCAATATTCCCGCTGGTCAGGCGGCACTTACCTTGAAGGGCAAAGTAACCTCCGGCACAATTGCCGCAATCAATGCGGCGGTGGCGGCAAACCCGGCGCTCGCGGCTGCACTGAAATCCGTGGCCGGTGATGCGCTTACAAAAGCCGTGGCGGAAGCGGCGGCGAAAGCAGCGGCAGATGCCAAAGCCGCGGCCGATGCAAAGGCGGCTGCAGATGCAAAAGCGGCTGCAGATGCAAAAGCCGCTGCGGACGCTAAAGCCGCTGCGGATGCGAAGGCCGCAGCAGACGCCAAAGCGGCTGCGGATGCAAAGGCTGCGGCGGACGCGAAAGCCGCTGCCGATGCAAAGGCCGCAGCAGACGCTAAAGGTAATACCACAGGCAGCGCTCCATCGCTCGGTAGCGGATCCACTGGAGCTGGCAGCACCGGTAGCGGCGGCGGCGGCAAGGCAAGTGGTAGCTAAAAAGTCGGCGCTCGCGTGCCAACAGCGTGGCTTATGCCCTGAACTGACTTCACATTTTGGAGTTCCAGCTCGTCGGCATCTTTTTGACGTTCGGCGCGCAATTAAAGCGGATAGGTAGCACGCGTCACTGGTCGACCACGACTCGAGACAACAGCGAAATGTTATTTCCAGCCTGAGTCGATCACCGCTCGCGTTTCTTCAACGGCAATCTTCCAAACCTGATCCATCAACACATCGGGCTTTTCGTATGCCCCGGCGAAATTGCCGTCGCCCAAATAGTCGCGCGCGGCCTTCGGAGACATGAGTTTGAAGCGCGCCGAATCGATCGGCGCATGTGGCACGGCAGGCGTCTTCGCACCACTGATGCGCGTGCTGCGAAAATTTTCCATCCAGGACGCATGTGACGCCACCGGATCGATGGCCATGACCTTGGCCCAGGTACCTGGCGCATTCCACCAGTTGTGAAACTTTACCGTCACTGCCGGGTGATCTGCCATCCATTCGCCGAGGAAATTTGCTATGGGCGCGTTGCCCCCATGGCCATTGACAATGACAATGCGCTTGAATCCGTGGGCGGCAAGGCTGTCGAGCACGTCGCGCATGAGCGCAATAAGCGTTTCCAACCTCAGCGACACAGTGCCCGGATACGCCATAAAACTTGGCGTATGGCCGTACGGAATCACTGGAAACACCGGCACGCCCAGTGGCTCGGCCGCCTCGACGGCAACGTTTTCTGCAAGTATCACATCGACGGCAAGACTCAGATACGCGTGTTGCTCGACGGAACCGATCGGTACCACCGCGCGATCCTCGTGCTTGAGGATTTCCTCGACCATCATCCAATTGGTGGCGGCAATTTTCATCTACGTCGGACCGTTCGCTCCAAGATTACCAGATTCATTGAAGACACTAATTTATTAAACCGTGCGTATCAATACACGCCACCTTTGCGAATGGACAAGTAAATATTCCGCGTAAAGCGGATGATCATGTCACACACGTTGGGTGAATTTTTTGCGGATGGCCCGACTTCACTCGTTCACTTGTCGAGATACTGCACAAATCGGTCGTTTCCTACTTCAATTTTAAAAGGTTGATATCCATGAAATCACTACGATCCTTGATTCTAATGGTCGCTATGACTTTTTCCTGCGCGCCGTTTGCAAATACATTGCTTTCCGATATGTCAGATCTCTGGTGGATTCCAACAGAATCCGGATGGGGTGTCACCGTCACCCATCAGGGCGACATCGCGTTCCTGACCTTTTTCATTTATGGTCAGGATGGAAAGGCGGCGTGGTATACGGGTCAGGCCGCATATACCGGCAAGAATTCCGGAGGCGCGTACATTTTCACCGGCCCCGTCTATCAGGTGGCGGGGCCATGGTTTGGCACGAGCACATTTAACCCAAACCTCGTTACGGTGAGACAGGCGGGCACCGTGACGTTTACGGCGTTCCTTAATGCGGCCACGCTGGCTTACGCCATCGATGGTGTCTCCGTTACCAAAAATGTCGTGCGCCAGACCTTTAGAAACAATGACATGACCGGCGATTACATGGGGGCAATGAAGTCCACGCAGTCCGGATGCAGGTCCTTGTTCGACAACGGCGATTTCAACGATTCCGTAGAATATTCCGTCACCAGCAGTGCCACAAATTTCTCAATGCGTGTCACGCAGCTTGACCGCAGCACCTGCACGTACACAGGCAATTACGTCCAGTCCGGTCGATTTGGCAGTTCGGAAGGAACGTATACGTGTACCCGTGGCGCGACGGGCACCTACCAGGTTGTGGAACTCGAAGCGGGTATTTCCGGATTCACCGGGCGATACGCCGCGAGTGACAACTTCTGCACGGCAATCAGTGGTCGTTTTGCCGCAATGCGGAAATAGCGAATTTATGCTGGTTGCCAGCGAACGGAGCGGCTCGGCGCTGATGCGCCCGCGCCCAATGCTGGCAACCGGAAGCGTGCACCGTTAAACGCTATTTTTTGAGTTCTCGAAGTTCAATGATTCTGTCACGTTTAAATTCATTGAATGCGGACTGGAGAAGACTTCTTTCGATATCCGGCGAATATTTCGCAAGCGTTTTTTCATGTTGTTCGTGAATCAACGGCGAATCAAGTTCCCCGGCACGCAACCTTTCCACCGCCTTGCCAAGTTGTCTGGCCAAGGCGAATACGTCGCCATTGGGTGCCCAGAAACCATTTTCTGCCGTCACGTACTCGTTGCTGCCGAGCGGTGTCCAGCCCACCACCGGCGTACCAACCGCCATGGCCTCCAGCGGCAACGTGCCGAATCCTGCTATCTCGTCCGTATAAAGGCATAGCGCTGACGTTCCCAACCTTTCCGCGAATTCGGTTTTTGAAAGTCCATTGAGTTCGTCAAATCGAATTCCTTGTGCATCTGGATATATGCAGTGGAATGCCTTGATGACACTGTAGGTTTTGATTACGGCGTCCTGGGTTCTTCCGGGCATAAATGCAATCTTCGGCAATTTCTCTGTGGTGCCATACTTGCGGAACACCTGCCGGTCGATCGATTGGGTGACGTTCTTGATATTGAGACCGGGCATGATTGTCTGGATATATTCGGTGATGCCCTGAGAGACGCTGATGACGTCATTGATTCCAAACTGTTGCCACGTCTGGCCAATATCCAGCGATGCCAGAATAAAGTACCAACTTTGCGCAAGAATGATTTTCTTGCAATGGATGCCGGAAAACTGCTCCATGACATTTGAAAAGCCTTCCGGAATCACGGCGAAATCCTCGCGATCCACCACCAACTGACTTGCGCGGATTATGGTTCCGTCATTGAACCGAATGTCCCCATCGCCAATAGCCGTGACCTCGATTCCTTCGGCATCCTTGCCCAACCATGCGGTGTTGAATTTTTCATGGATGGCAACTTTCTTTTTTTCTTTCTGCGAACCCAGATAGGACGCGCGGCTGTCGATTCTTGGCTCGTAGATGATTGAGGTGTTGAAACCGGCATCCTTCAACACTCTTGCCTGCCTGAAGATGACGGACACGCCACCCGATGCCACGTTGGTCGGCGGGCAATAGAAGTAGATCTTGCAATCATTTGATTCGATGTTGCGAATCGCCAAATCAATCGGATCGATCAATTTGACGTTATTCGTCGCAACTTGCGGCAACGTAGACTCAATATTTTTCTTGGACATGTTTGGGGCCTTGCACCTTGATCACCTGAAATTAGTGTGGCGCAAATTGTTACCGACGTTGTCGGGAGTGCATGAATTCGCACGTCACTGCTGGTCCCAATGAGAATAACCGAAATTTTCAAGATTGCATGTTTTGCGATTTCAACACCAGCATTGCAGTCTGGCCTGGATCCCGTGCAGGCCTTTGCTAAACTCGCACAGTTTGTCCAATTCGCCATCAAGAATCCTCTGAATCGCGTGGTGGCATCGAATTGTCGGCAAGGCATAGTTGAAACTGGAAAATGAAACCATTTGGCTGGGCAATTATCGGGCCGGGTCCGATCGCGCACAAATTTGCCGAGGCGGTTACCGGCATAAACAATGCTGCGCTAATGTGTATTCTTGGCCGCGATCTGTCTCGCGCCAGCGCTTTCGCCGATCAGTGGTGTCCTGATGGTCGCGTGCCCGGCCAAACCAATTCCCGCGCGACGGACAGTATCTATGCGATGTTGCGCGATCCCTCTGTGGAAGCCGTCTATATCGCCACGCCACACGCCTTTCACGCCGACGCGATCCGCCGCTGCCTGCAAGCAGGCAAACCGGTGTTATGCGAAAAGCCATTGGTTACGGATGCCGTCACGGCGGCATCGTTGATCGCTCTTAGTCGGCAACAAAACGTGTTTCTCATGGAGGCGGTGTGGACACGATTTCTGCCGATCTACGAAGAAGTACGTGCGTGGCTGCAACGTGGCGCCATCGGGGCGGTGCGCTCGATGCAGTCGAGTTTCTGTTTCAACACGACATGGAATCCTGCATCCCGATTGTTCGATCCTGCGCAAGCCGGTGGCGCGCTGCTCGACATCGGTATTTACAATCTCACCGTCACTCGCTGGGTGTTGGCCGCGTCACTCGGGCATTGTCCACAGGTCGAACGCATTCATTCAATGGCATCCATCGGCCCGACGGGTGTCGATCATTGCGTCGCCGCCACCCTGCAGTTTCCCAATAGCGTTACTTCACAGTTTGTGTGCAGCCTTGAGAGCGACGCCGACAATTCTTTTCACATTCATGGCGAACGTGGCAGCATCACTGTTCATCGGCCGTTTTGGGGGGCCAGCGTGGCAACACTGGCGCAGACGGACAAAGTCGCCATCACCGTGGATCGTCCATTGCGCATCAATGGTTTTGAAGGCGAGATCGAAGACGCGATGCGCGGCATCGTTGCCGGCAAAATCGAAAGTGTTGCAATGCCCCACGAGGAGACTCGGCAAACGCTGGAGTGGATGGATCGGATACGCACGCAGGTAGGTGTACGTTATCCGTTCGAGGTCATCGAATAATGATAGTTCGGGCCTGATTGGCCGGTTCGACGACAACTGACTTTCCGTGGTAGTACATTGTTCGGTGGGCAGGACATTACGAAACCCGCCTCGCGATCAGTTTTGCGCCGCCCTGTTCCAACACAAACTGTCCCGCGCGACCGTCAATAATCTCGCCAAAGGTCACGACAATTGGCGCAACCTTGGCAAAAAACCGCGTTTCATTTTCCGGGAAAATTTCAAATTCGCCCTGCCCCGTCGCCTGCGCGGTGATTTTGCTACCGTTGACGCGTATGGCGATACTCAATTGATCATTGAGCTTGTAATTGCCGGCGTAACGGATCAGAAGCGCTTCCGCAACCGGCACGGTTACGGGAAAAACACGCGGCGCGAGATTGTGTCGTCGATCCATTAGGTGAATGGCGATTTCGGTCAATTTTGTCGACGAATTGGCGACGACGATCACACCTTCTTTGGTGCTGCGATCCACCAACATCGAACTCGATGAGCCAAACGTGCCCCCGTCGTGATTGAAGAATTCCCGGTCGGCGAGTGGGATTTTCATCCAGGCGAGGCCGATCGGATTGATGCGACCGGGCCCTGGTTCACGCATGGTCAATGCGAGAGCAATGTCGCGGTCGAAAGGAGTCAGTTTCACGCCGGCAATCGCTTCGACATAGCGGCCCATGTCGCCAATGGTTGCGCGGATCGCGCCGGCCCCGGCATGGACAAAAGGTAGAGTCCATGCCTGGGTCGCGTGGCCCGCAGCGTCGTATGGTTGACTGGGGCGGTCTGTGAATTTCTTCGCATCGCTCGTGGTGTTGTTCATGCCCAGCGGTATCAGTATTCGCGTCGCCAGTAACGTCTCATAACTATGCACATTCGCGGCGCGCGTCAATACATAGCCGAGCAAACCAAAACCAATATTGGAATACTCGTACTGCGCATTGCGTTCACGCGGCGCCTTCAACGTTTTCAGAAAATCGAGCAGATCCTGTTCGGTGTAATCGGCATACGGATCTTTTGGATCTTTCGGCTGCATGTTGGTGGCAAGGCGCGGCAAGCCGGAACGGTGAGTCGCCAAATCGACCATGCGGATCGGCGTGCCGAGCGAGTCGCGCAAGTGTTGACCATTCGGCAGAAATTTTTCGACCGCGTCGTCCAATTTGGCTTCGCCCTTTCTATCCGCAATGGCCAACAACAATCCGGTGAATGTCTTGGTCAGGGAGCCAATTTCGAACAAGTCGTCCTGTTTCACCGCCGAATCGCCGCGCGCCACACCTGCCGTCACGATCCTGATGCCGCTTGCATCCACCAACGCGACCGCGACACCCTTCGCCTGCTTGTTGGCGATGAGGTGTTTATCGAGAATGGCTTCGACGTCGGCGTTGCTTGGCAACACTGCCATCGCCAGCGTGGGCAACATCAGCAGGCATGGAAGTACCTGAACGACACTGCACAGAAGTCGAGATTGCATGACTTTTGCCTCCAATAAGTGAGCGATATTGTCTCTGGATATTCCGGGCTAAACTACAAATAGACGATGAATGCGCGAAACGTCGCGACAAAGTGAGGATTCAGCGGCATAAGTGGGCGCCTTTCTGGTGCCGCAAGGGGGTCAAGCGGACGTAACTTGCGATACCAGCGAAAAAACAGGAAGGCAAAAATCACGCAAATCAGATTTTTGCTTCTTGATCTTCATGTGTACCCTGCACTTTGCACATTCTCACCGCGCGGCCGCGATGCGAAGGCATTGGTCAATTGTTATTACCGTGGATGACATCAGACAATCCAAGTGTAAATACCGCTTTGAACAGACCTGTTGAATTCTTAAAAGTGCATGCCGCGACGTTCGGGCGCGCCTACTTGCCGTTCTTTTGGGCCGGCGCAGTAGGTATCTACCTTAAGTCGTCCCTGATGCAGGACTATTGGCTCGGCATTGCCACACTGCGCGGCCAAAATGCGGTACCGGCACACATCGCACTGAGCTATTTTTCGCTCGATGTTCTCGTCAATTTTTTGGTGTTGCCAGGTGTCATCGTACTGCTTGGAATCGCCTTGTTCCGCAAGTGGGCGCCTGTTTTCACGACGCTTGCCGCCTGTTTGTTGATCGTGTTCTATTTTGTGCAGCTTCGCGCGCAGCAGGATGTCGGCCAATATCTGTCGGTGACGATGATGCTCGAGGCTGCACGCTTCGCATTATCCGAGCCCGAATTGGCCGCAAGCTATGTGCCCGCAAGTGCAATGGTGAAACTATTTGCCGCATTGTTGGTAACAGTGCTGGCCACGGTGTTCGACCTGCGCGCCACGCGTTCCCCGCGCGTCGCACGGATCGCTAACGCCGGCCTTGGCGCGCTCGCGACACTGGTGCTGGTGCTCGTCGTTGTCGCCGTCATCGTATATCCGGTCGAAGCGACCGGTTTGCATCGCAGTGTGCCGCAAAAAATTCTCGCCTCAATTGCAGCAGATGCCACACCGTGGACAATTGGCGCGCAAAATCTTGACGAAAACCTGCGTGCGTTCCGAACCATGACTGCAACCAGACCCGCGGCGGACGACGAAGCGCTCGCCGGCAAAGAAGGACAGTCGAATGTGCTTTACTTCGTGATGGAAACTGGCCCTGCCGATGCATTTCCCGATTCCGACGCGACCGAATTGATTCCACCGGCACTCGCCCAAAATACGCTGGTTGCCTATCGCCACCAAACCACCTATCCCTACACCAGTGATGCAATATTCTCGCTCCTCACCGGGTTCTATCCTGACGGAAGGCGCGAGTTAGTGGCGAAGGGCGGCTTCAAAAAACACCGTGCACTGTTCTCACAGCTGCGCGACCGGGGTTACCGCACCGGGGCTTATGTGCAAGGCATCACGGATGAGCACGTGGAAGAAAACATGCTTCGACAATTCGGCATCGATACCGTGTTCGTCGCGAACCGCCAGACGACCGATTCACCGGAGCTGCGATACGCCAACGGTGCCGCTGCGGCGACGACCGAGCGCATTCTGCAAGACAGCCCCCACTTCATTGCCGCACGCAAGAAGCGGATGCTGAGTCTTCTGAGCAACGATTTGCATGCACTTGAAAAAATGAAAGTGGATATGCGAGCCACGTTACGCGCAGGCAGGAAATTTGCCTATGTTTACCTGCCCCAGATCGGTCATGGCCCTTGGCTGGAAATCGGCAAAGAGGCGAATCACAAAGCGTATGGACGAGCTTTGATGAATCTTCAGTCGGCGTGGCTGCGCGAATTGGTGACGGTGTTGAAAGATGAGGGCGCACTGGCAAACACGATGATTGTCTTCACGGCCGATCATGGCGTGCGCACCCGTGCGGAGGACCCCGCATTCAATGTCGGCACGATCAGCAGTTACTCGTTTCATGTGCCACTTTTTCTGTATGCGCCCGGCGCGTTCACGCAGCCGCGCGCGATTCGAAATATGACGTCGCACATCGACATCGAATCGAGCCTGTCTGAACTGCTTGGGTTGGGTGAGAAAATCATGGTGACCGAAGGCTTGCCAATATGGCAAAGCCCGCCAGACCGGAGGTTGTACTTTTTTGCCGAGAGCTACGGCGGCGCAGATGGCTTCTATCAGGGCGACTTTTTCATGAACAACGTCATCACCGAAACGCAGTTTCAACATTCGATGATGGATTTTTCCACTCCAGGACGCAATCTGACAGACCCCGCCAGACGCGAGTTTGTCAGGCGGGCGCTGAGTGATTTCAAACAGACCCATCACGCCATAATTTCCGCGTTGTAGCGTTTGCGGCGAGTGGGTTGTGGGTCGGCATGCAAACGCGCAGTGCCGCATCGATTCTTGAATTCTGGATGCCCCCTCACATGAAATTTTGACGATTGGCGTCGGTGCAGTGATTCCGATTTTTAGTCTTCAACCAACGTTCATCGAACAACAACTGAGAGCTACTTTTGCTTTCTTGCTACAATCGCAGGCACTGTATATTTCTCGCCGCGACTGCGGCAAGGGGAGAGAATGAAAAAGTCAGGATTCTGGACGACTGATTGGTTTTTCGCGCTGCTGATTGTCATCGTCATTCTCGGCTTGAATTTCACCAGCAGCTTTTTCAAGGCGCTCGATACCAAGGCCTACGACTGGGCAGTCGGTGCGACGTCGAAAACGGCGTCAGACAAAGTCGCAGTGATCACGATTGACGAGCAATCGATCGGCAACCTTGGACGCTGGCCGTGGTCACGAGAGATCCACGCGGGCATGATCGACAAGCTCGCCGAGGCGAAAGCGAAAGTCATCGGCCACACGGTTTTCTTTTTTGAACCGCAAAAAGATCCGGGCCTCGTTTACATTAACCAGTTGATCGAAGTCGCTGGCAAGCACACCGCGCCGCCGGCAGCAGAACCCGCTCCTGCAGCACCATTGACGAAGGGAAAAGCGCCACCCGCTGTTGCCGCCACGCCCGCACCCAACGCCATACTTGCTGAAATTGAACCGATACTCGCCAAGGCTGAGCAGGCGTTGAACACCGACCGCCGACTCGCGGAGAGCATGAAGAAAGCGGGCAACGTCGTCCTGCCGATGAATTTGGCCGCGAGCATTTTCCCTCCCAACGGCAAGTCGGACGTGAAGCTTCCGGACTACATCAAAGCCAACGTCGTACCGGGCGCGACATCGGCGATTTACGCGGGAGACGATCTGGGTTTTCCGATTGAAACGCTGGGCGCGGTCGCCTCGGCGATCGGCGATTTGAGCTTGATCACCGATGACGACGGCGGCGTGCGGCGCGATATCACCACGGTCGATTTTTCCGGCGCCAACTTTCCCTCCCTCGCGTTGACGATTGCGGCGAAGAGTTTGAACCTCACGTCGAAAGACATTAAAGGCACACCGGGTGAGAGTATTTCGGTCGGCAACCTGCGCATCATTACCGACGATTCGGGCCTCATGTTTCCGTATTTCTACAAAGACATCGGCAACAAACCGGCAATGCCCGAAGATTCCTTTTTCGACGTCTATAGCGGCAAGATTCCGGCCGCCAAATACAAGGACAAGATCGTCCTGATCGGCGCAACGGCGGCCGGCGTCGGCACCCGCACCGTGACGCCGATCGGACTGCTGTCGCCGGTGCAGACCATCGCGCATTCGGTGTCATCGATCCTGCAACAACATTTTTTCCGCACGCCAACCTGGGGCGTGTGGGTCACCTTGCTCGCGCTGGCGCTGGTGGCCGCGTACCTGATTGCGTTGCTGCCCAAACTGCGCGCCGGCCCTGCGGCCATGTTTACATTGGGAATTTTCGCGGCGTTGCTGGCGATGCATTTCGCCTTGATGATAGGCCCCGGCATCTGGGTAAAACTGATGCTGCCCGCCGCGTTGCTGGTGATTGGCCATTTGCTGCTGACCACCAAGCGCTTCCTGATGACCGAGCGCGGCAAAGAGCAATCCGAAGCGGCCGGTGCCGAATCGAACCGTATGTTGGGCCTCGCTTTCCAGCAGCAGGGCCAACTCGACATGGCGCTCGACAAATTCCGCAAATGCCCGGTGGACGAGCAGTTGATGGAAAACGTATATTCGCTGGCGCTGGATTTCGAGCGCCGCCGGCAATTCAACAAAGCGGAATCTGCGTTCGGTTTCATCCACGAACATGATCCGAAATTCCGCGATGTGGCCGAGCGCATGAATCGTGCGAAGAACATGTCGGAGACCATCATCCTTGGCGGTTCATCTGGCGCACGCGCGAGCAATGCAACGATGGTAATGTCGGGCTCGGCGGAGAAACCGATGCTGGGCCGCTATCAGGTGCAAAAAGAACTCGGCAAGGGTGCGATGGGCGTGGTGTATCTCGGTAAGGATCCGAAGATCGGTCGCGAAGTGGCGATCAAGACCATGGCGCTTGCAGCCGAATTTGAGGGCGACGAATTGCAGGAAGCGAAGGATCGTTTCTTCCGCGAGGCCGAATCGGCGGGCAAACTCGATCACCCGAATATCGTGCGAATATTTGATGCCGGTGAAGAACACGATCTCGCCTTCATCGCGATGGAATTTTTGAAAGGCAAGGACTTGGTGGATAAAACCAAAAACCCGAATCTGCTGCCGTTCGATGAAATGTGCGACATCATGGTGAAGGTCGCCGATGCACTCAATCACGCGCATTCGCAAGGCGTATTCCACCGCGATATCAAGCCGGCCAACATCATGTACGACGCTGAGG
>JAYTUX010000187.1:0-6711 GCA_043744315.1 Betaproteobacteria bacterium
TGTGAAAGCGGATCTGATGGATCGCAGGGCGCGTGTGAGTTTCGGCGTCTTCAAGTATGAGATCAAGGATCAGCAATTGACGGCCGTCGGCGGTGCCGCCAATGCCAACATCCTGCTCAACGCCAAGAAGACCGAAGGCCAGGGCTTCGAGCTCGATTTGCAGGCGTACCTTTCCCCCAACCTGCTCGCCACCATCGGCGGAAGCTACAACGACACCAAGATCAAGGATCCCAATCTGGCGGTTGCGGTGTGTGCGTCATGCACCGTTACCAACCGGCAAAACGCGGCGAAAACATTGGCGTTCATCGACGGCAATCCACTGCCGCAAGCGCCGAAACAAAATTTCAACTTCACGCTGCGTTATAGCGTACCCACCAAGGACGGCGAATGGTATGCCTATACCGATTGGGTGATGCGCAGCAAAGTGAATTTCTTCCTCTATGAATCGGTTGAATTCACCGGCAAATCGCTCACCGAAGGGGGCGCGCGCGTCGGCTATATCTGGGGTAACGGCAATTACGAAGCAGCAGTGTATGGCCGCAATATCACCAATCAGGTTCGCATTGTCGGTGGCATCGATTTCAACAACCTGACCGGGTTTGTCAATGAACCGCGTATTTTTGGCGTGCAATTCAAGGCCAAGTTCTAGACACCAATCAGGCTACGTCATCCATTTTGCATGGCAGGGTGAATAGCGGGTGGGTCGGGAAACCGGCTCACCCGTTTTTATTGGGTCACGACTTGTCGATGCAGGATGGGCGGAAAAAGCGTATCTTTCAGAGCTATGAAGAATAATTTTCTTGAACACCGGCCGGGATTGCGGAAAGTCATCCGCGCCGCTGAAATTGTGTTGGTGTTGGCGCTCTGCGCGTATGCGGCACTCACCTACCGCGAATTGAAAAACCTGCGCGCGGCACCGGTTATTCTGCCCGCCTACTGGTTCTATGTCGTTGCCGTGGCCGATGAAGTACAGCGAGTGCAGGCGCGCGGGAGTTGGTTATCGAAGGAGGCGTCTCCGGAATTCCTTCACACCACCACCATCGAATGCGTCAAAGCCAAAATGCAGTGCATGGAATCCTCGGCCGTCGTTGCCGTGAATGAAGGTGGCTTTCTGGAAACGGTGCAGACGATGTTTGATATTGAATCGTGGAGTGACAAGCTGATTGTCACCACGCCCGACGTTCAAGCCTGCGCGACACGAACTTTGACGCTGGATATCGCCAGCAAGCAGGCGAAGAGTGTGGTGATGAATACGCCGACGCAAAAAACCTGTAAGGCGGCACCGGCCGGCGAGCAGGTGTTCAAATTGATGGCGGGAACTCAATCGCGCGGCGCGACCGGCAACAAGGAAAAATAGGCGTAAGCAAGCGATACCGTTTGATTGGGCCCGCAGTCTCCATTCGCCCTGAGGTATCGAAGGGCTGGTTGCAAATAAGCCCTTCGATACCTCAGGACGAACGGGTGTCGGTGAATCGCATTGCGTCAGGAACTGCAAGACAACGCCGAACACCCCGCCTTATGCCGCGCCCATTCTGGACGGCGGGCGGCCAGGTCATCATGCTCCGGTTGCTCGTCATAGGGGCGTTTCAAACCCTGCATCAATCGATTCAGCACGCTGACGTCACCCGCCGCGAGGGCATCGATCGCCTGCTGCGCCAGATAATTCCGCAACACGTATTTCGGATTGGTCGCGTGCATCCGCTCGCGACGCGCATCATTTGGTGTCGCATCGCGACGAATTTTTTCGCCGTAACGCCGCAACCATGAGGCCAGCGCGTTGCGCGGCTCAACAGCATCGGCATAGAACGCCTTGGCAATGGGTGCAATCAACGCACCGTCATCAATCGCGCCATCGACGGGAACGTCGGCAAGGCCACGAAAAAACAAGGTCATGTCCGTCTCTTCGATTTGCAGAATGTCCGGCAATTCCGCGATCAGGGCCTCATCCTCAACGGTAATTTCCGACCAGCCCAATTTATCCGCGAGTATCTGCCGCGCCAATTGATCGAAGTTTTCTTCGAATACACTTAACGCGCGCCGCAATGCGCCCTCGTCATCCACCAATTTGTAGAGGGCGTTGGCGAGGCGCACCAGGTTCCACTGCGCGACTTGCGGCTGACCGCCGTAGCGGTAGCGCCTGCCCTCGGCATCGGTGGTATTAGGCGTCCACATCGGGTCGAAGCCTTCGAGCCATCCATACGGCCCATAGTCGATAGTGAGGCCGAGGATCGACATGTTGTCGGTATTCATCACACCATGCACAAAGCCGACCCGCATCCAGTGCGCCACCATCACTGCGGTGCGCCGGCAGATTTCTTCGAACCACTGTGCATAGGTTTCCGGCGTCGGCGCGGCGGCACCCGTCAGCGCCGCGTAGTGCGTGCCAATTGTGTAATCGGCGAGGCGCTTTAGCAAATCGAATTCTTCATGCGCGGCGAGTATTTCAAAATTGCCAAAGCGGATGAAACTCGGCGCAACACGGCAAACCACCGCGCCGGGCTCGGCTTGAGGGTGGCCGTCGTAGAACATGTCGCGCACCACCGATTCACCGGTACCCACCAGGCTCAGCGCGCGCGTGGTGGGCACACCGAGAGCGTGCATCGCTTCCGAGCACATGAATTCGCGCACCGAGGAGCGCAACACCGCGCGGCCATCGGCGGTGCGGGAGTACGGCGTTCGGCCGGCACCTTTCAGTTGTAATTCGCGGCGCGCGCCATCGGGGCAAATCATTTCCGCCAATGTGATCGCGCGGCCATCGCCCAATTGCCCGGCCCAATGGCCAAACTGATGCCCACCGTAGCGTGCGGCATACGGGGCCATGCCGGGCAACACGCGTGAGCCGCCCAATACCTCTGCCACGATGCCGGTCGTCAATGCCGGTCGTGCAATACCCAACAACTCGCCCACGTCATCGGACCACGCCAAAAGCGTTGGTGCATGTGTCGGTGTCGGCGCGACACGGGTGAAATGCGCGCCGCGAACCTGGCGCGGAACATTCTCGTCGTTGGGGTCGGCGGCAAGTTCGCGGACGAACGAATTATCAAACGTGATGTCGCCTAGATCGCGTAGCGCGTGCATTTGCTTGAGTGGAAGATCGGTGATCAGGTTCAATTTATTCGCGGGCGCAAAACAATTGCCCTCTCTCTTTAGCCCGACCGCTCAATCATGTCGGCCGCCTTTTCCGCAATCATGATGACCGGTGCATTGGTATTTCCGCCAACCACGCTCGGCATGATCGATGCGTCCACCACCCGCAGCCGGTCGATACCGTGTACCCGAAGCTCGCTATCAACCACATCGCCGGCAGCGTTACCCATCCGGCAACTTCCCACCGGATGATAAATCGTGTCGGCCTGACTGCGGATGAATGCTTCAATTTCGGCATTGGTTTGCGCGATCGCCGTACGATTCAGTTCGCGCGCGCCGAACTTCGCCAGCGCCGGTTGATTGAGAATATTGCGCGTGAGCTTGAAGCCGCGAACCAGGCGCGCGACGTCGTCCGGGTCGGCAAGAAAATTCGGGTCGATCACCGGTGCCGCGAAGGGATCCGCACTCGCGAGTGTCACGCTGCCGCGACTCAATGGGCGCAACAGGCAGACGTGGCAGGAAAATCCATGCCCAAAGGTGGATTTGCGGCCATGATCGACCAGCTTGCCGATCACAAAATGCAATTGCAAATCCGGGATGGGCTCTTCCACGCGGCTCTTGATGAATCCACCCGCCTCGGCAAAATTGGTGGTGAGCACGCCGCGCCGATGATTGCGCCATTCGAAAATACCTTTGAGCACATGCCAAATTCCAGTGGGCGACACACCGAACAAATCCTTCAGTTGCGGCGCGTCATACACCATCACCGTATCGATGTGATCATGAAATCCCTCGCCCACTCCCGTGAGGTCATGCACCACCGCGACGCCATGCGCAGCAAGATGCGCAGCCGGGCCGATGCCGGACAACATCAGCAACTGCGGCGACTGAAACGCGCCCGCGCACAGCAGCACTTCGCGCGCCGCCTTCAATTGATGTAGCGCCCCGCCCTGCCGATATTCGACGCCGACCGCGCGCCGGCCCTCCATCAAAATGCGTGTCGTGTGCGCTCCGGTGATAATTTGCAGATTCGGCCGCGACAAATTCGGCGTAAGGTACGCCTTGGCCGCGCTAAAGCGCTCGCCATTCTTGTGCGTGACCTGATACATGCCGACGCCTTCCTGCTCGGCACCATTGAAATCGCAATTGACTGGAAAGCCCGCCTGAGCGCCCGCCTCGATGAATGGCGGGCCGAACGGATTGGGACTCCGTAAGTCCATCACATTGAGCGGCCCGCCACTGCCGTGAAAATCGTCCTCCCCGCGCTCATTGTGCTCAGCACGTTTGAAATACGGCAACACGTCGTCATACGACCAACCGGCATTGCCCAGCGCCGCCCAATGATCGTAATCGGCGCGATGCCCGCGCGCATAGACCATCGCGTTCACCGAACTTGAACCACCCAGTACTTTGCCGCGCGGCTGGTAACCGATCCGGCCATTGAGACCTTTTTGCGGGACGGTATTGAACGCCCAATTGACCTGGCCAAATTTCGCCATCAGCGCAATACCCGCCGGGCAATGGATCAACACGCTTTTGTCGGCAGGCCCGGCTTCCAAAAGGGTAACTTTGTGGGCCGGATTTTCGCTCAAACGCGCGGCGAGCACGCAGCCGGCCGAGCCGGCACCAATGATGAGATAGTCTGTCATGCGAGGATTGTAAGGCACCCGCGCACGTTCAAAAAAAGCGGCATTTTCGAAAATTCTGCGTTTGACTGGCCGATTCGTACCGCTCGACGAAACTCTAATATTGGCGGGCATCTCCAGACCCTTTCGTCCCAAGACGCCCGCCGAATGACGATCTACGCCGTAAATATCCGCAAATTGCCGGTTATCATCTATCACTCTTTGGGATAAGGTCACACATTCGCGAGTTGTAGACCGTTTTTTCGTGGCAGGAACATAAAAAGGAATTCAGCATGGATTTGTCCCGCTTCCCCCGCCGGCGCTACACGCCTTTCGCCACGCCGATCGAATTCATGCCGCACCTGACGCGCGAACTGGCTGGGCCGGACATTTACATCAAGCGCGACGACATGCTGGGACTGTTTCCCGGTGGCAATAAGACCCGCAAGCTCGAATTTCTGGTCGCCGATGCGTTGGCAAAAGGTGCCGACACGCTCATCACCTGCGGCGCGCCGCAATCGAACCATTGCCGCATCACCCTCGCCGCCGCCGCGAAGGAAGGATTGAAGTGCCGTTTCGTGATCGAAGAACGCATCGCCGGCAGCTATTCGGATAACGCCAACGGCAATCACTTCCTGTTCCGCTTGATGGGCGTCGAGGACATCACGGTAGTACCGGCGGGCAGCGACATGTTGGGAGCAATGCAAAAAATTGCCGACGAACTCGCCACCGAAGGCCGCAGAGGCTACGTGGTGCCGGGCGGCGGCTCGAATACGATCGGCGCGCTCGGTTACGTGGCCTGTGTGCAGGAAATACTCGCGCAGTGTTTTGAGCAATCTCTGTCCTTCGATCAGATTGTCGTCGGCTCGGGCAGTGCGGGAACGCATGCGGGGATGGTCACGGGGCTGTACGGATCGAACGTGAACATCCCGGTGATGGGCATCAGTGTGAGCCGCGATCCGCAAGATCAGGAACCACTTGTGTATCGCGAAGTGCAAGCGACCGCGAAACTGCTGGGATTGCGTGGCGATGTCCCGCGCGAACTCATCGTCGTTGACGGCGGCTATTGGCGACCAAAATATTCGTTACCCAATCAACGCATGATCGAAGCCGTACAAATGCTGGCGCGTCTCGAAGGCATTCCGCTTGATCCCACTTACACCGGAAAAATCATGGCGGGCTTGATCGGGCGAGTACGGCAAGGCCACTACAAAAAGGGCGAGAAGATATTGTTCATCCACACCGGTGGCTTGCCGTCGCTGTTCGCGACCACGGAAATGGCATTGGGTAAAACACCGGTGGCAGACGCATAGCATGATCGAAGAATGGCATCGATAAAGATTCCGACGAATGGCCCGCAATCCTGATCAAGCCACGCCCGGCACCGACAAGCGACCAGCAGGAAACAATGCGGCGACGAGACGTCATAGTGACGACCCAACGATGGTGGTGCGTCCCTGATTTTGAATCGTCGCGCGACGCTGGTATTGTTGCGCGATGACCATTGAAATCACTTCGACTCCACCGCGCGGCCTCGCGCGCGTTTTTCAATGGCAGCGCGTCAAAGTCGTGTTGATTGTCTGCGGTGTCATCGCGTTCCTGTTCTCGTTTGGGTGGAAAGCGCCCTACTCTTTTTTAATCGGCCGCCTGCTTTTCGCGGGCCTGCTCACACTTTCCGCATTTGGTCTTTTCGAGACGTGGCCGCGGCGATTGCCTTCGTGGATGGCGCGCTGGGTATTGCAAATTATCGGTGTTGCCGTCGCCGTGCCGATCGCGATGTGGATCGGCTACAGCGTCACCAACGTCGGGCTCAATCCGCCGTGGTGGCGAGACAACGACCGTCTGTCGGGCTTTGGAACGTTTACGTTTCTGGGTATGTTGATAACGCCATGGATTGCAGTCACCGCACTACTGAAACAAATCCGCGACGACGCACGCAAGCAGGCCTTGACCTTTGATCTTGAACGCAGCGAATACGAACGCAATGCGCTGGACGCGC
>JAYTUX010000188.1:0-2080 GCA_043744315.1 Betaproteobacteria bacterium
GCCGGGGCCTAAGTTAACAGTGTCAAATTGGGCCCCGGCCTACGCCGGGGCGACAGCATGAAATTCAAAAATTTGTCGTGAATTTTGGAAACCTCAATAGATCCTTCGCTTCGCTCACGAGGACAAACTGTTTGTGGATACCTACGCCGGCTACATCTTCGGCAACGTCACACCCTGTTGCCCTTGATATTTCCCGCCGCGATCCTTGTACGAGGTCTCGCACACTTCATCGCTTTCAAAAAACAGCACTTGTGCGATGCCTTCGTTGGCGTAGATTTTCGCGGGCAGTGGCGTGGTGTTGGAAAACTCCAGCGTGACGAAGCCCTCCCATTCCGGCTCGAACGGTGTCACGTTGACAATGATGCCGCAGCGCGCGTAGGTCGATTTGCCGAGGCACACCGTCAAGACATTGCGCGGGATGCGGAAATATTCCACCGTGCGCGCGAGCGCGAACGAATTCGGCGGGATGATGCAGAAATCCGCCTTGATATCCACGAACGATTTATCGTCGAAATTTTTCGGGTCAACGATGGTCGAATTGATGTTGGTGAAGAGTTTGAATTCATTCGAGCAGCGGATATCGTAGCCGTAGCTCGAGGTGCCGTAACTGACGATGCGCTGACCGTTGGCCTCGCGCACTTGCCCGGGCTCGAACGGCTCGATCATGCCGTGCTCCTGCGCCATGCGGCGGATCCATTTGTCGCTTTTGATACTCACGTTATCTTTGCTCCCGCTAGTCCTGATACAAAACCAACGTCATGTCGGCCCCTTTTTCGCGGATCGGAATCAGCGCCAGATACTCTGGTGAATCATGCCATTGTTTCGCAGCATCGATACTTTCAAACTTTATCGCGACCATGCGGTCGTGTTCGATTGTGCCGCTCAATATCAGATTCACCGCGCCGCGAAACAATAACTCGCCGCCGTGACGCGAAATGGTCTCGCCTACGCGGCTTCGGTACATCTCCCACGCCGCAGCGTCCTTCACGCGAATCTGTCCCACACAATACGCGGCCACTATTGCTTACTCGTCATACGGCGGATCGAGGTGCGCAGCGTAATAGCTGATCGCCCGGCGATAGCGCTGCGTATCTGCATCGGCCGAATGTACCGCAATGTGCGTCAGCAACAAGCGCATCGCCTCTGCATGTTCGCCCATGTTGTAGCGCGTGAGTGCGAGAAAAATATCGAACTCGCGTGCCTCGGGAAATGTGGTCGCGCCCTTTTGCAAGGTGCGCGCGGCGTCGCCGAAACGCTCGACGCAACGATACGAGCTTCCCAGGCCTAACAACGCGCCGCGCAAATCCGCGCCTTCCAATCCGCACTGGATCGCGTGTTCATAGAACGCAATCGCCTCGTCCTCAACGCCTTGCTGATCATAGGTACCGCCGAGTTCGAAATTGACCTTGGCATTATCGGGCTGCTGATTATAGAGATCGAGCAGGATCGCCAACGCTTCGGTGTGCTGCAATTCGCGGCGCAATTCGATGGCGCGGGCAATCGCCTGCTCAGTCGCCGCATCCATAGACATCAATTGTTTTGAATGACGATCTTCGGAAACACGCTGGAACGATCCTGCGATTGCTTCGCGATCTTCGCTGCGCACTTGCGGGCGATATCCTTGTAAATGCCGGCGATCGGCCCATCCGGATCGGACACCACGGTGGGCTTGCCGCTATCGGCCATCTCGCGAATCTTGATATCGAGCGGCAACGAACCAAGCAATTCCACGTCGTAATCCCTGGCCATCCTTCCGCCGCCACCCGCACCGAAAATGTGTTCCATGTGGCCGCAGTTGGTGCAGACATGCATCGCCATATTTTCCACAATGCCGATGATCGGCACGCCGACTTTCTCGAACATCTTGAGCCCCTTGCGGGCATCGAGCAGCGCGATATCCTGCGGCGTGGTCACGATCACGGCACCGGTGACCGGCACTTTTTGCGCGAGCGTCAATTGAATATCGCCGGTGCCAGGAGGCAGATCGACGATGAGATAATCCAGATCGCTCCATTTAGTTTCGTTGAGCAATTGCTCCAGCGCCTGCGTGACCATTGGCCCGCGCCAGACCATCGGCGTG
>JAYTUX010000189.1:0-6691 GCA_043744315.1 Betaproteobacteria bacterium
ACTCCACAACGTCGAACGCCTTGTCACCGGCATCGTCGGCCAATCCTTTTGCGATAACGTTGCTGAAATCAAACAACCCGCGATCCAGCATGTGCGAAGGGGCGATGTTTTGCATCGAGCGAAAAATGGACTCGACTCGCCCGGGAAATTTCCTTTCCCACTCGCGCAACATCTGCTTAACCTGCTGGCGTTGCAGATTATCCTGAGAGCCGCACAGGTCGCAGGGAATGATCGGAAATTGCTTGTACTCGGCGTAGGCTTCAAGATCGGTTTCCTCGACGTAGGCAAGCGGTCGGATGACGACATGTTTGCCGTCGTCCGACACCAGCTTTGGCGACATCGCTTTCATCTTTCCGCCGAAAAACATATTGAGAAAAAGCGTGTTGACGATGTCGTCGCGATGATGGCCGAGTGCAATTTTGGTCGCGCCTATTTCTGACGCGACGCGATAAATCACCCCGCGCCGCAGCCGCGAACAAAGCGAGCACATGGTCTTGCCTTCGGGTATCACGCGTTTCACAGTCGAATATGTATCCTGCTCCTCGATGTGAAAGGGCACGTTCAACGTCTTCAAAAATTCGGGAAGAATGTGTTCAGGATAGCCGGGGTGTTTTTGGTCGAGATTGAAGGCGAATAATTCAAAAGGCACCGGCGATTTTTCGCGCAGCTTCATCAGCGCATCGAGCATGCCATAGCTATCTTTACCGCCGCTTAAACACACCATCACCTTGTCGTTGGCCTCGATCATGCCAAAGTCGGCAATGGCCTGGCCGACCTGGCGGCGCAATCGTTTGGTGAGTTTGTTGGCCTCGAATTGCTGTTTTTGCGAGAGGCTGGGAGCGGTGGCGTTCATGCGCTGCATTTTACCGGGGAACGCGTTCTCACAGGGAAAAATGGATAAAGTCCAGGATTGGCAGGCATCTCAGAGGCTTT
This sequence comes from Betaproteobacteria bacterium, assembly GCA_043744315.1. Lineage (GTDB taxonomy): Bacteria > Pseudomonadota > Gammaproteobacteria > Burkholderiales > Usitatibacteraceae > UKL13-2. The sequence continues at coordinate 934 of JAYTUX010000189.1, forward strand.
TTGCTCCGGAAGGCGCGCCAGTGCTGGTATTTACAGCTAATTAGATCGCCTGCGATCGTCCACCATCCACCGCGATGATCTGACCCGTGACAAACGGTGCATCGAACATCAAATACTTCACCGCACGCGCAATGTCTTCCGGTGTGCCTATGCGCTTCAGCGGCGTCTGCGCAACAATTCGCTGCTGTTCTTCTTGCGGAAAAACTTTGTCGCCGGCGTTGCCCGCCTCGGGCCACAAAATGGCGCCGGGCGAGACGCCATTGACGCGCACCTCTGGCCCCAGTTCCAGCGCGAGCGAGCGTGTCAAGCCGATCAGCCCGGCCTTGGCAACGCTGTAAACGACAAAATCTTTCAGCGGTCGTTCGCCATGGATATCGACGATGTTGACGATGCTGCCTTGCGTTTTCTTCAGATACGATGCGGCCGCTTGCGAGAGAAACAGTGGCGCTTTCAAATTGGAATCGATCAGGGCACTCCAACTGTCTTCATCAATCGCACCGACGGGTGTGGCGAAAAATGCCGACGCATTGTTGACCAATCCATCTAGGCGACCGAATGCGGAAGCGGCCTGATCGATCAGGCCTTTCAGCGCGTTGCAGGCGAGCAAATCGCCCTGCAAAAGCGACGCCGAATGCGCGCGCGCAGCGTTCAGTTCCTTGACTAATTTATCGGCCTCTGCGCGCGAACGGTTGCAATGCACGATCACATTCGCACCCGCTGCATGCAGCGTGCGCGCGATCACCGCACCGACGCGTTTGGCGGCACCGGTAACGAGAATCGATGGGGATTGGGATGGAGTCTGCATGGGATAATTGAATGATAATTTTACTCCACGCCATGCGCACTCCTCTGCCGCACTCCCCCTCGCCCACGCTCTCCCGCCAATTGCCCGCGCCCGACGGCGCCGCACTTGCTCATTCAATCGCCTGCGCCGCGATGCTGCGAATGGAGATCGCGCAAGCCAGTGGCTGGATATCGTTTGAGCGCTTCATGGATCGTGCGTTGTACGCACCGGGCCTTGGTTACTACGCAGCGGGCGCGCGCAAATTCGGTGCCGATGGTGACTTCGTGACCGCACCGGAAATTTCATCGCTGTTCGGCAAGATGCTGGCGAATTCGATTGCGGATGTGTTGCGTCAAACCGGTGGCGATGTGCTGGAGCTTGGACCAGGCTCCGGGAAACTGGCAAAGGATATTTTGTGCGCGCTCGATGAGATCGGCGATGGCGACGTGATGCCAAATCGTTATTGCCTGCTGGAAGTCAGCGCGGATTTGCGTGAACGCCAGAAAATCGCAATCTCGACCTTGCCTGCACACCTTGCGAGGCGCGCGGTGTGGCTCGATGGTTTGCCAACCGAATTCACCGGCGTGATCGTCGCCAATGAAGTGCTGGATGTGGTTCCCGTGCATTTGTTTGGATGGCGCGGCGGCGATGTGTTTGAGCGCGGTGTCACGCTGCAAGACGGCGAATTTGCGTGGCAGGATGCGCCGGTGAAAGACCCGGACATGGCCGCGCAATTCGCGACGTTACGAGACAAATATCTGGGTGATCGACCACCTGAACACTATCTCACCGAGATTGCACCTGCGATCGGCGGCCTTGTGACCAGTCTGGCGCAATCGCTTACGCGCGGCGCGTTGCTGCTGATCGACTATGGTTTTCGTGGCAGCGAGTACTATCACCCTGGCCGTGACACCGGCACCTTGATGTGCCACTACCGTCACTTTGCGCACCCCGATCCGTTTCAATTTCCCGGCCTGCAGGACATTACCGCGCATGTTGATTTCACTGTGGTTGCGAATGCCGGTATCAATGCGGGGCTCAACCTGGCAGGTTATACAACCCAGGCCAATTTTCTGCTGGCGAGTGGGCTCACACAGTGGTTGGCAAAGGTTGATCCGCGCGATACCGCCAACTATCTGCCGCTGTCCAATCAAGTGCAACGCCTGGTCTCGCCGGCGGAAATGGGCGAGTTTTTCAAAGTCATCGGATTTACGCGGGGAGAAGTGTCGGTGTCGGCATTCGCCAAGGCAAAGGCATTGCCGCTTTGAAGTATTATTGTAGGCCAATGTGGTGGGCCAATACGCGAAAACCAGTTTCGCACGATTGAATTCAGGGAGACCAAAAATGGCGCAAAAAATCGGCGTACCGAAAGAAATTTTTCCCGGCGAGAAACGTGTCGCGACTGTCCCCGAGGTGGTCGAGAAATTGATCAAGCTCGGTTTCTCGGTCAGTGTTGAATCCGGCGCGGGTGACGCGGCGAATGTGAGCGACGACGCATATCGCGCGTCGGGTGCGACCGTGGTTGAAAACGCCGCGAAATTGTGGGCCGAATCCGACATCATTTTCAAGGTGCGCGGCCCAGGCAAAGATGAAGTCGGCCTGATGCGCGAAGGCGGCACGCTGGTGAGCTTTATCTGGCCCGCGCAGAATCCGGAATTGATGCAGTGGCTGGCCGCGAAAAAAGCCACCGTGATGGCCATCGACAGCATGCCGCGTATTTCGCGCGCGCAGAAAAATGACGGCCTCTCGTCGATGGCGAATATCGGCGGCTATCGCGCGGTGATTGAGGCGGCGCATCATTTCGGGCGTTTCTTTACCGGGCAAATCACAGCCGCCGGCAAGGTGCCGCCCGCCAAAGTGTTCGTCATCGGTGCCGGTGTCGCAGGATTGGCCGCCATCGGTACCGCTTCGGGATTGGGTGCCATCGTACGCGCCAACGACACGCGGCCCGACGTGGCCGACCAGATCAAATCGCTGGGCGGCGAGTATATTGGCGTCGATTATGTGGAAGAGGGCACCGGCGTTGGCGGATATGCGAAGGTGATGAGCGAAGGCTTCCAGAAAGCGCAAAAGGAAGTATTTGCGAAACAGGCGAAGGATGTCGACATCATCATCACCACCGCCCTTATCCCCGGCAAGCCCGCGCCAAAACTCATCACCGCCGAGATGGTGGAATCGATGAAGCCCGGCAGCGTGATCGTCGATATGGCGGCCGAGCAAGGTGGCAATTGCGAATTGACCGAGCCCGGCAAAGTGGTGGTGAAACATGGCGTCACCATCATCGGCTATGCCGATCTGCCGAGCCGCTTGCCGCGTCAGGCGAGTACCTTGTACAGCACCAATCTCTGGCGTTTTTCGGAAGACCTGTGCAAAGCCAAGGACGGCGTTTACAACGTCAACATGGACGACGACGTCATCCGCGGTGCCACGGTGATCAAGCAAGGGGAAATTACCTGGCCACCGCCACCGCCGAAATTATCCGCAGCACCGGCGGGGGCAAAACCGGGCGCGGCTATCGTTGCACCCAGCGCCAAAAAAGGTCATGGCCACGCCAGTGCGCCGATGGCTGCACAAACCTTGACGATCATGTTTGCGGCGGCAGCGATGGTTTTCTGGTTCATCGGTGCCTATGCGCCGCCTGCGTTCCTCGGCCACTTCACGGTATTCGTGCTCGCGTGTTTTGTGGGTTACATGGTGGTCTGGAACGTCACACCCGCGTTGCACACGCCGCTGATGAGTGTGACCAACGCAATCTCGTCGATCATCATCATCGGCGCGCTGGTGCAGATTGCGCCGCCGGCGGTCGTGCATGTCGCGGGTCATCGTGTGCGACCGGATGAACTCATTCGCTGGTTGGCGCTTGCGGGTATCGCACTCACCGCCATCAACATGTTCGGCGGCTTTGCGGTGACGCAACGCATGCTCGACATGTTTCGTAAATAAGGGAGACGGCACATGACCTCCAGTCTCGTTACCGTCGCCTACATCGCTGCCATCATTCTCTTCATCCTGAGTTTGGGCGGATTATCCAATCCTGAAACTTCGCGCCGCGGCAATCTCTACGGCATGATCGGCATGACCATCGCCGTGCTCGCCACGATCTTCGGGCCACGCGTGACCAGCGGCGGCATCAGTTGGATCATCGGCGCGCTGCTGGTTGGCGGCAGCATCGGTATGTACCTTGCGCGCACGGTACAGATGACGCAGATGCCCGAACTGGTCGCGTTCATGCACAGCATGGTCGGCTTGGCGGCTGTGGTGGTGGGCTTCGCAAGTTATGTCGACCCAACGTCCACGTCAGACGCCACGCGCGCGGAAACCACCATTCACGAAATCGAGGTGTATCTCGGCGTGTTGATCGGCGCGGTCACACTTTCCGGTTCCGTAATCGCCTTCGGCAAACTCTCCGGCAAGATCGGCGGCAAACCGCTGTTGCTGCCCGCGCGGCATTGGCTGAACTTGATCGGCTTGTTGGCGGTGATGTGGTTCGGGCGCGAATTCATCAACGCCGAAACGACGCAGCAAGGCATGACACCGTTGATCGTGATGACCATGATCGCGTTGCTATTCGGCATTCACATGGTCATGGCCATCGGCGGCGCCGACATGCCGGTGGTGGTCTCGATGCTGAACAGCTACTCCGGGTGGGCGGCGGCGGCGACGGGCTTCATGCTCTCGAACGATTTGCTGATCGTCACCGGCGCATTGGTGGGCTCGAGTGGCGCGATCCTTTCATACATCATGTGTCAAGCGATGAATCGCAATTTCATCAGTGTGATCGCGGGGGGATTCGGCAGTGCCGGCGGTACCACACCGGCGGGCGGAGGTGCGGCGGCACCCGCAGGCGACGTGGTGCCGGTCAGCGCTGTCGAGACGGCCGAATTATTGAAAGAGGCAAAGAGCGTGATCATCGTGCCCGGCTACGGCATGGCGGTTGCGCAAGCGCAGCACACGGTGTTCGAGATCACCAAACTCCTGCGCGACAAAGGCAAGAACGTGCGTTTCGGCATTCATCCCGTCGCGGGCCGCATGCCGGGCCATATGAACGTGTTGCTGGCTGAAGCCAAGGTGCCCTACGATATCGTGATGGAGATGGACGAGATCAACGATGATTTTCCGGATACCGATGTGACCATGATCATCGGTGCCAACGACATCGTGAACCCGAGCGCGCAAGATGACCCTGGCAGCCCGATTGCCGGCATGCCGGTGCTGGAAGTCTGGAAAGCGAAGACCTCGATCGTGATGAAACGATCAATGGCCTCAGGCTATGCGGGTGTCGATAATCCGCTGTTCTACAAAGAGAACAATCGCATGCTGTTTGGCGACGCAAAAAAAATGCTGGATGAGGTGCTGGCGGCGTTGAAGGCGTAGGCAGGATTGCGGGAAGCGGTGCGTCCCGCAATCCCGACATTGGGGTAACGACTGTTTGCTGGAAGCATGACGAGCCAGTCGCGTCGCCAGGTGTGCTTCACCGATTTGGCGTCTATGCACCCAATTGCAAATATTGCGCCTCAAACTGCACCGCTGGCATTGGCTCGCCAAACAAGAATCCCTGGCAGTGATCGCAATGGAGTGCGTGCAATTGACGTCGCTGCTCTTCTGTCTCCACTCCCTCCGCAACGACCGTGAGTTTCAGGCTGTGTCCCAGCGCGATGATGGCCTCGACAATCGCCGCGTCGTCGAGATTGGTATTGATGTCCCGTACAAAACTCTGATCTATCTTCAAGGTATCGACATTGAAACGCCGCAGGTACGCAAGCGACGAGTAGCCGGTGCCGAAATCGTCTATCGCAATCGACACACCCAGGTCTGACAGCCTGCGCAGCACGTCGATATTTTCGTCGACGTTTTTCATCAGCACGCTTTCCGTTATCTCCAGTTCAAGCAACGCCGGCGGCATACCGACGTTGGCGAGTGCGGTCTGAACGGTGCGGGTCAAATCTTTATTGAACTGGCCGACTGACAGGTTTA
>JAYTUX010000190.1:0-2077 GCA_043744315.1 Betaproteobacteria bacterium
CTGCCGCGCCACCGAAGGCCTTGACGGTATCCTGCAGGCTCTTGGTATCGAACGCTGCTTTGTTCCATTCCTGCGCCGCCGCGTTCGTCGGCTTCAATAGCCCCGCCGACGCCGCCAGTGCAAGTACCGTGAATCCACCGGATGATTTCAATAAATTTCTGCGTGATTGGTGCATGTTTCTCTCCTGAATTTCGAAAATACGTTGACGCGCAATTCAATCCATTTTCAACCAACGACTATACCGCAAATCCAAAGGTGTCCCTCTATCCGGACGCACCACCGAGTACCCATTTCACCAGTGCGCGACTGTCTTCATCGCTGATTGCATTGGGCGGCATCGGAATCGTGCCCCACACACCGCCGCCACCATTCCTGACTTTCGTTGCGAGCATGGATTGGGCGTTGGCATCGCCCTTGTATCGCGCGGCCACTTCCTGAAAGCTGGGGCCAATGGCTTTTTTATCAAGCTGATGACACGCCAGACAATTGCGCTTGCCGGCCAACTCCAGCATCGAAGGGCTTGCGGGCGTTACCGGCGGTTTCACGCTGGCGACAGCGGGGATCGAGGTATCCACGCCGCGCGCCGGCCCGATCAATCGCTGCTGCTGCGCAAGATTGCCATGGGTGCCACGCGCGAATTCCGGCAAATCCGACGCGAGCCCGATGTCCACTTTGCAATTTTTCATGCACGCCACGTTTTGCACGTCGCCCTTGCCGCGCAAATTCCACAGTCCGTCGTACTTCACTTTGCCATGGCGGTTGGGAAGACGCTCCTGCACCGCGAGCATATTTTTTTCCGAGAGTACGAAGTCGGCCGGAACGATGTCGGCCAGATTCAACAGGTAGGCGAGCACCGCATACACTTCGTCGACCGCGAGCGACTTCGGCGCGTTCCACGGCATTGCGCGATTGATGTAATCCCACAGCGTGGAGATCGACGAGACCTTCATCATCGTCGTGCGCGCCACCGGTTCTTGTAGTGCTTTGACGCGACCGAGCTTGATATCCGCTGCCGTCGTGCCGCCCACCAGCGGGCTAAACACTTCATTGGATTCGCCAAACGTGCCGTGGCAGGATGCGCACTTCGACTCCCAAATATCCTGCCCTTTCGCAGCCGACCCGCTGCCGGGCGGCAAGCCCTTGAGATCGGGGCGCACGTCGATGTCCCACGCGGCGATTTCAGCAAGCGTTGCGGTTCGGCCGATGCCGGGATATTTGTTTTGCGCGCAAGCGAATCCGCTGACGACCAGCAGCAAGATCGCCAGCGCCCTGGGGATTTGTTGAAATTCGACATGGCGAAGAAAGCGAGTTTTATGCGAAGCACTTCCCTCTTTGAAAAAGAGGGATTGAGGGAGATTTTCAGTGGCTACTTCGCCAGAACGGCCCAAAATCCTCCTCCATCCTCCTTTACAAAGGAGGAAGTGCCTCGCAAATTGCGCCGCGGGCATTTGCAACGCAGAATTCAGGAGCTCTCTAATAAACCTGAACATTGCTCACCTCGCCCGACTCAGCGATCTTCCAGGATTGAATCGCGTTGTTGTGATAAATCGAGCGTACGCCGCGCACGGCGCGCAGTTGGTTGATCTTGGGCTGCACATAACCGGTTTCATCAATGGCGCGGCTTTGCAGAATTGCCTGGCCACCATTCCAATTCCAATTGATATTAAATCGCGTCAGCGCCTTCGATTGAATCGGGCTTTCGAGCCGCGCAGGTTGCCAATTGCGGCCGCCATCGAAACTCACGTCCACACGTTTAATTTTTCCGCGCCCCGACCACGCGAGTCCGGTCACGTTGTAAAAACCTTTATCGAGCAAAGTCTGCCCACCGGAGGGCGAGGTGATCACCGACTTGCATTCCTGAATCGAGGTGTATTGCCGATGACGGCCATCGGGCATCAGATCGATGTAATGAATGACTTCATCCTTGGTACCCCAGGGTTGATCGCCCACTTCAATGCGGCGCAACCATTTCACCCACGAGACACCCTGAATGCCCGGTGCCACCATGCGCAAGGGATAGCCATTTTCCGGCCGCAGCATTTCGCCATTCATCGCATAGGCCACCATGCAATCATCC
>JAYTUX010000191.1:0-2075 GCA_043744315.1 Betaproteobacteria bacterium
TCGGCCACGCCAGGCATGTCGTCGATCAACAACTCAATTTCTTTCGGGTAGACGTTGTACCCGCCCGAGATCACCAGGTCTTTTGATCGGCCAACGATGGTCACGTAACCGTTGGCATCGATCTTTCCCAAGTCCCCGGTTTTAAAGTAACCATCTACCGTGAACTCTTCCTGATTTTTTTCCGGCAGGCGCCAATAGCCCGGCAGCACGTTATCGCCCCTCACTTGCAGGTGGCCGATGGTATCGCTCAGGCAGGCATTGCCCTCGTCATCCACTACCCGCACCGCCACACCTGGCAAAGGCATACCGACGGTACCACCAATGCGTTCACCCACGAGGGGGTTGGAGGTGATCATGCCGGTTTCGGTCATGCCGTAGCGCTCCAGAATGGTGTGCCCGGTGCGCGTCTTGAATTCATGAAACGTCTCTGCGAGCAGCGGTGCGGAGCCGGAAACGAACAAGCGAATGTGCTCGCAGGTTTTGTGGGTAAACGCGGGCTCAGCTAACAGCCGCACGTACATGGTCGGCACCCCCATAAAGATAGTCGCGTGTGCCAGTGCATTGATCGCCGCCTTGGCCTCAAACTTGGCGTGAAAAATCATCTTGCCGCCATTCAGCAGCGCCGTATGACACGCGACGAACAAGCCATGCACATGAAATAGTGGCAGCACATGCAGCAACACATCATCCGGCTTGAACCCCCACACCTGATGCAATGTCAGCGCGTTGGAACTCAAATTGCGGTGGGTGATCATGGCCCCCTTGCTGCGACCGGTGGTGCCTGAGGTGTAGAGGATCGCGGCGAGATCGTCAGATTTTCGCTGGGCAATTTCAAGCATAGGCGCGGTGTTCAGGGCCGTTATGCTCCAAACACCGCCCCCAGAGCCACTCTCCACTTTTTCACCTTCTACGGGTAACACGAAGTGATGCGCGATACCGTGCTTCTGGCACAATGCGCTCGCCCAAGTCGATTTGGGTTGATGCACGAATATTCTTGGCTCGGCATCACCCAGGAAAAAATCGATTTCACCTACCTGATACGCACTATTGAGCGGCAAATAAATTGCGCCTGTTTTCAGGCAAGCCAAATATAAAAACAAGGCCTCCGGCGACTTTTCGACTTGTACCGCGACCCGGTCGCCGGGCTGCACACCCAGTGAAACGATAAATCCCGCATACCGTGCCGTGATGCTTTCCAGATCGGAATACGAGTAGATTGTTGCAGCGGCCGTTACGATGGCGGTGCGCGACCGATCCTGTGGAAAACGTGATTCAAACAGCGCATATAGATTTTCGTTCATGTCAATTCACCACACCCAGTTTCAGTTCTTGATCAGCAACCCGCGCCGCAGCGTAATCCGCGAATGCATAGGAAGGTGCCTCGCCATCGCCCAGAATGCTTGCAATCGCCTTGCCCGGCAACAACTGAATTTCCGCGCCATGCACCAAATTCACGACGTTGGCCGGTGCACAAAGCGCGACGTAAACGCCGCCGCCGAGTTTGCCGAGTACCGTGGTCTCGATTTTTGTGCCGGCGCGCCGGAGTGCATGCAATGCCGAAGCCAGATCGGCCAGGTACGCAGAGAGCATGATGCGTTCGTCGTCCAGGGCGGTCGCGTGGGTTTCGCAATCGGCAAGTACATGCAACGTATTCGGCGCTGAAGCAAGCAATTGTCGCGCGGATTCGGCAAATGCCCAGGCGCGCATCGTGCCCAACGCCTTGCCGCCGATAATTCCGAGTACCGCGATGGTTGCGCCGTCACGGGTCGCTTCGCCGGTCAAGACGCCATCGCATTCACGAATGTCGTAACCATCCGGATAGAGTTTTTCCAGATCGCGCCGCTCGACTTTCTCCGCTACGTTGGTCCCCTCGCGTTTACCCAATCGTTCGAGACGCGTGCCAAGATCGATGTGGCGCGCAGCGGTCGTCGTACCCTGAGGCAAGGGGTCAGTGAACGCATCGGACGACATCGCCAAATTTCCTGCGCCTAATTTTGTACGCCCTTCGCGGCCGATGGTTGCGCTGGATATCGCCTGAAACATTTCATCGAGCACCGAAACGCCATTCGATTGCG
>JAYTUX010000192.1:0-6664 GCA_043744315.1 Betaproteobacteria bacterium
ACGCTCAACAGCGGCTTAAGTTGCGTCACCGGTGGCGGCATCACGAGAAGCTTCAACGCCGGCACCAACACCTGCACCTCGACCGACACCGACAGCGTAATAACACCCGATCTAACATTGGAAAAAACCACAAGCACTATATTTACGGTGGGTGGAGCAGCAAGCTTTACATTAACACCGCGAAACACTCTTGGAACTGCGCCGACCAATGGGATTATCACTGTCGTCGATGTACTTCCCGCTGGCCTTACCTATGTTGCGGCGGGCTCTGGTGGCATTGGTTGGGCCTGCGGAAGCGTTGCGCAAACAGTGACATGCACAAGTTCAACAGTAATCACAGCGGGCATGACTGGAAATGCAATTACCATCAACGTAACAATTGCCAGTAACGCGGCACCAAGTGTGACCAATACGGCAACGATCTCAGGTGGCGGTGAGTTAGCGAGCAATACCGGGAATAACAGTGCGATATTGACAGTGCCCGTTGGTAACTTGGCGGTGAATTCATTCCTGACCGACGGCGCGCAGACTGGACTGCCTGGTACAAGTGTGCTCTACACCCATGTATTCAATGCAAGCCTCAGCGGCTCGGTGAGTTTTGCAGCCACCGAAATTGCGACGCCGTTCGTCGCAGGCTGGGGTGTACTGATTTACCGCGATTTCAATTGCAACGGTATGCTGGATGGTACCGATGGCGCGGCTGAGTTGACGAGCAGTATTGTCGTGGCTCCCGGCGCGCAGATTTGCATCGTGGTGAAATCGAATATTCCTGCTGCCGTACCCTACAACGCGCAGGACGTGATTGCCGTTACCGCCACATTTGTGCCAGTCGCAGGCCCGAACATCACCTACACGCGACAGGACATCACCACGGTCGGTGCGGCAGGCGGCGCAGGATTGACGCTTGCGAAGACCGTGCGAAACGTGACCACTGGCGGGCTTGCTGGAACATCGAACGTCGCCGGGCCGGGGCAGGTACTTGAATACGTCATCTCATACAGCAACAATTCGGGCAGTTCCGTCAACACGATCGTTATTTCCGACAACACGCCCGCATTTACCAACTTCTCGTCGGCAAGTTGTGGCGCACCATTGCCTGTTGCAATTTCTGCGTGCGCGGTAACTATTCAGCCAAGCGTCGGCGGCGCCGGGAATATTCAGTGGACGTTGACTGGCGCGCTCAACCCCGCACAAACCGGAAGCGTCATATTCCGCGTTACGGTGCAATGATCGCGCGACAAATCGTCGGGGCCGCGTGACTGTTCACGCCGGTGAATCTACGCGCGTTGACTATCTCGGTGCGGCATTCATCATCGCCGCCGCCATCGCGTTTTCCGCGAAAGCAATATTCGTCAAACTGGCCTACGCGGATGTGACGAGTGAAGTTCGTGTTGACCCGGTGACGCTGCTCACGATGCGCATGGGAATATCGTTGCCGTTGTTTACGGTGATCGCATGGTGGTCGTCGCGCCACACAAGCTACGCGATGACGCGGCGCGATTGGGCTGTGCTGTCGGGCATTGGATTGATCGGCTACTACGGTGCCAGCCTGTTCGATTTCTGGGGCCTCATGTACATCAGCGCCGCGCTCGAGCGACTGATTCTATTTTTGAATCCGACCATCGTGGTGCTCATTTCTGCGTTGGCACTTCGCTACCGAATCAAGCCGCGCGACGTGTTCGCGCTGGTGATCAGCTACGCCGGTATCGCAATGGTATTTGCGGCTGACCTCGATGCGAACCGCGATGGCGTGTTGCTCGGTAGCGCGTTGGTGCTGATCTCCGCGATTCTCTACGCCGTCTATCTCGTCGGTGCCGGCCAGATGACAAAACGCATCGGTGCTATGCGATTCGCGGCCTATGCATCGATCGTCTCATGTGTGGCGATCTCGCTACACTTTCTGGTAATGCGCGATGTGGATTTGTTGGTACGACAGTCGCCGCGGGTTTGGGGGCTTGCAGGTGCGATGGCGTTGATTTCAACCGTTCTGCCGATTGTGATGATGGCCGAAGGGTTGCGAAGAATTGGTTCCTCCAATGCCGCGATGATGAGCTCGATCGGGCCAGTGGCCACAATTTTATTGGGCTACCTTTTCCTCGGCGAAACCATCACGGCAACGCAAATCATCGGCGCGAGTTTGGTACTGGCAGGCGTTTTAGTGATCAGCCTCAAGAAAAAATAAGACACCAGCACTGGCGCGGCGTTCGGGGTAAAAAATGTCCAAACGCCTCGCCAATGCTGGAGTTTTGCCACGCCGAAATGCGCGAACCAAAATCTCAGCCGATCTCAATTTTGTATAATGAAGATTGAAATTTCCGCTTTTATCATCCACACGCAACGTCCCAATCCCTCAGGAGCTTCACATGAAAACCCCTATGCGTGTCGCCGTGACCGGTGCCGCCGGTCAAATCGGCTACAGCCTCTTGTTCCGCATCGCGTCCGGTGAAATGCTCGGCAAAGATCAACCCGTCATTCTGCAATTGCTGGAAATCCCCGACGAAAAGGCCCAGAAGGCGTTGAAGGGTGTAATGATGGAGCTGGATGATTGTGCGTTTCCGCTGCTCGCGGGAATGTCGGCGCATTCGGACGCAATGACCGCTTTCAAAGAAATCGACGTCGCCTTGCTGGTCGGCGCGCGTCCACGTGGCCCCGGCATGGAGCGCAAAGATTTGCTCGAAGCCAACGGCGCGATTTTCACCGTGCAGGGCAGGGCGCTCGATGCCGTTGCATCGCGCAACGTGAAAGTGTTGGTGGTCGGTAATCCGGCCAACACCAACGCCTACATCGCGATGAAATCCGCTCCCAGTTTGCCGCGCGAAAATTTCACTGCGATGCTGCGACTCGATCACAATCGCGCGCTATCGCAACTCGCCTCCAAAACCGGCAAGCCGGTCGAGTCGATCGAGAAATTGATTGTGTGGGGCAACCATTCCCCGACCATGTATCCTGATTATCGATTCGCCACTATCGGCGGCGCACCAGCCCCCTCCGTGGTGAACGATGAAGAATGGTATCGCGGAACCTTCATTCCGACCGTCGGCAAACGCGGTGCTGCGATCATTGAAGCGCGTGGCCTTTCATCTGCCGCCTCGGCCGCCAATGCGGCCATCGATCACATCCGCGATTGGGTGATGGGTACCAATGGCAAATGGGTCACGATGGGTGTACCTTCCGATGGAAGCTATGGCATTCCCGACGGCGTGATGTATGGCGTTCCGGTCACCTGCGCAGGTGGTAAATACGCCGTCATCAAAGGTCTTGTGATCGATGAATTCTCGCGCGGAAAAATGGATGCGACCCTCAAAGAGCTGGAAGAAGAACGCGCGGGCGTCGCACATTTGCTGAAGTAGTGAGCGCAGATAAAGAAAAATAAAGGACCGACGGATGTGAATCCGCCGGCCTTTTCAATTCTTTCCACGAAATCAGCTGTCGCGAACCGCGGCCACCGAAACCGCGATCATGACGACGACAATGGTCACCATTGCCACTGCGGCGCTCGAGATGTTGGTGGTGGCGATATCCATCGCCGCATCGACCAGAAAGTTGTCGCCACCGGCGAACAGCGCGACGAACGCCGCCGCCGCGCTGGTAAGGCCAAATGGAATCGCGAAACGCAGCGTTGTTGCCAATTTCGATTTCGTTGGCAGCCTATCGACCACCCGCAAGGTAAACCCGGCATCATCGATATACGAATCGCGGTGCGCGTTCGCATCGGCTTTCAACAATTCATCGACCGGGTCTTTGATAATATTCATGCGGCGGCTCCTTTTCCGGATCGCGAGTCTTGCGCGTAGTCGTTCAGTTTTGCGCGCATTTTTTCTTTCGCTTTCAGAATGTTTGTCTTGACCGTGCCGAGCGGCATACCGAGCACATATGCCGCCTCTTCGTGTGAAAGTTCATTGTAGTAGCACTGCAATATGGCGGCACGCTCGCCATCGGTAAGATCCGCCATTGCCCACGCCACATCGCGCGCCACACCGGTGTGCTCGGATTCCGTCACGACTGCTTCCGCTTCGTGGAGGAAATCCTGATCAAACGGATGCTCGCGCGTACGGCTTATTTCCGATTGCCACGCGTTGAATGCGATGCGATACAGCCACGTGGAAAATTTCGCCTCATGCCGAAACGATCCAATATTCCGCCAGGCCAGAATGAATGTTTCCTGTGCGATGTCGTCCGACAGTGCCGCGTTGCCGCCTGTCATCCTGCGCAGCGATGCACGTAATGCCGATGGATGACGGCGCACCAATTCGGCGAATGCCGTGCGATCGTCACGCAACAGTACTCTACCGACCAAGTTACAGTCGGTGAATTCAGCTGGCGGATCGGTGGCGTTGCGTTTGGCGGGCATTGCGACGAAGCCTTGCTCGGCGTTACGACGCGCCGGCGCTCAGATTAACTATCGGTCGCCAGTCTTGTCCGCATCGAGTTTCCAGACGATCAAATACCCCACCCCCATAAAAAACGGAATCAGACCGACGCTCCACGGTGCGTTCACCTGATACATGAACATCGAAAGTCCAATCCCCAGTCCAACTAGAACGACGCCTCGGCGCAGATCGGAAAACGGCTCTTCTTTCCCCATGAACAACTCCGGCGGTACCGGTTGGCCTTTTTCCGCGAGCCGCAACACGGTTTCGTGAATTAATCGGATTTTGCGTGATTTGTACCAAAGCAGTAACCCGATCAGCGCGACCGGCGCGCCAATCCCCAACGTGATTGCCAGAACGGCGACGATCGTGTGTCCGTGTTCCATGCGATTCTCCTGGGCCAAAAAATTGATGACGTTTTGGGTATGACGCGGGGAGTGCCGAATCTGGATTTATTCCGCAGACATTTCTGGCGTAACCGGAATGATTTTCACCGTCTTTTGCGGCGTCGGCAATTCGCGCATCGCGCCCAGTGGGGACCATTTCAGCAACGCCAATCCAAGCAATAGACCCGCGCCACCGCAAATGGCAATCGTCATCCGCAGTCCGAGCCAGGTACCGAGCACGCCGCCCAGCAACGAACCCAAAGGTGCCAGCGATACTGAAATGAAGATGAGCGTGGAGGTGACTCTGCCACGCAGATGTTCCGGTGTCGCGGCCTGCCGCAGTGATAAGTAATTGATGAAAAACAGCATCGCGCCAAGATCCATCAGGAACAGTGCCGCGCCCAATTGCGCGCCCGCCCAATCGTTGGCAATGACACCGGACACCATTAGCCACGCGACGCCCGTCATGGTGAGGCCCATCAGCATCACGTAGCCGACACCGAAGCGCCGGTTGAACCACTGGCAACTGGCGGAGGCAATCAGAAATCCGACGCCGGCGACCATGAACATCGCGCCAATTTTTCCCGGCGAAAGCGCTAAATCGCGCGTCGCATAGAGAATGACGATTGCCAGATAGGCGTGCTTCAAGATGTTCCATAGCATCAAGGTAAAGCCGATCGAGCGCAGGACCGCGTGGCCGAGAATCATTTTCAGGCCTTCTTTCGCGTCCGCCCAAATGCCAGCGAGAGCCGCTTTTTCATCACTGGCCGCGCGTAATTTCGGCGCATCGCTCGCCATCGGCGGAATGCCGCGCAACATTGCCGCGGAAAGGAAAAATGAAATGGCGTCGAGCATGATCGCGAACGGTGCGGTTAGCCAATGAATCATGGCACCGGCGAGTCCCGGGCCGATCAAGGAAGATGCCGAATCAGACAACGCGATGCCGGCGTTGGCCTCAACCAGATGTTCGTTGCCCACGCGCTCGGCCATGAATACCTGATACGCGGCCCAACCGATAATGCCGCCGACGCCAACGAGAAAGCCGACCAGATACAAAATTGGCATCGACAGGAAACCCAGCCATGCTGCGATCGGCACCAGCATCAACGCGAGGCCACGTCCGATGTCGGCCAGAATGATGAGTCGCAATTTTCTCGAACGATCGATCAGCACGCCCGTAAAGAGGCCGAACAGCGTGTACGGCAATGCTTCCATCGCGGTGAGAATGCCCATTTCGAGCGGGCTTGCGTTGAGCAGCAGCGCGGCCGTCAATGGCAACGCGAGAAACGTAACTTGCCCGCCGAAATGAGTAATCGTTAGCGACAGCCAAAGCGTACGAAAATCGCCGTTGCGCCATATGCTGCCGATGTACTTTTCCCACCAATGGGCGTGCGCTACTGTGGGGGTGGATTTTTCGTGTGACGATTGATTATTCATTGGTTCCAACAGTCTTTTTTTGGCGCAGTTATTGTTGAGTAACGGCACCTCCACCGGCCCGTTTTGCGGGCGGCGGAACTAAATTCCAAGACGGGGAAGTGGGGCTTCCGGTACATTCCCCGCCGCGTGGGTCCGGCAGGGGAACATGGCGTGCTACCGGGTCAATGCGGGATGGCGGTTGCGTCGAATCGACGGCGCGGCAAAGTAGAAATTGTGTTGCCGCCACGCAGGCGCGACGCGCGCGTAACGCCAAAATGTCCACGCCCACATGCCTCGCCAGCACTGGCAGCGGCTGGAAATTCCAGCGCCGCGCCGCGCGCGATGTCGATGTGAAAGTGGTTCATCTGGAGCACCCCTTGATACAAACTCAAGAGCCGAGTTTAGCGCAAATTGAAAAAACCCGCAAAGACGGGCAGATCGACTAGCCCAGTTTTTTCAAGTTTTCGATGCGTTGCTTGGCATCATCCACGG
>JAYTUX010000193.1:0-2066 GCA_043744315.1 Betaproteobacteria bacterium
GTGAATGTCGGTCTCGAATCCGGGGAACGCGGCGTTGAATTGGCGCGCGAATTGCAGATACTTGACGATCACCGAGTTGACGCGCTCGCCGGGAATCAACAGCGGAATGCCGGGCGGGTAGGGCGTTAGCAGAATGCTCGTTACGCGTCCGTTGAGCTGGTCGATCGGCACGCGGTCAACTTCGCGATGGGCCAGTTTTGCGAATGCGTCGGCCGGACGCATCGCCGGTTCCATCGGCGAGATATACATTTCCGTGGTGAGGCGGGCGATGTCGTTGTCGCCATACGCGGCATGAATGCGCGCGCTTAAATCTTTCAATCCGACTTTTTCGTATTGCGGATACGCGGCGACAAATTCCGGCATCACCCGCCACAACGGCTGGTTGCTATCGTGGTCGACTTTAAATTGGTGCAGCTCGGTGACGAGCGTGTTCCAGCGGCCCTTGGTGATGCCGATGGTGAACATCACAAAGAAAGAATAGAGCCCGGTTTTCTCAACCACGACGCCGTGTTCGGCCAAATATTTTGTCACCACGGCGGCGGGAATGCCCGTGTCGGCAAAGCTGCCGTCAACGTCCAATCCGGGCGTGATAATCGTCGCCTTGATCGGATCGAGCATATTGAAGCCTTCGACCACGTTGCTGAAGCCATGCCAGCTTTCGCCGGGATGCAGCATCCAATCGTCGCGATGGCCGATGCCCTCCGCCGCGAGTTTTTCCGGGCCCCAGACTTTGAACCACCATGAGTCGCCGTATTCCTCGTCGACCTGGCGCATGGCGCGACGAAAATCCAGTGCTTCGGTAATCGATTCTTCCACTAGCGCGGTACCGCCGGGCGGCTCCATCATAGCAGCGGCGACATCGCACGAGGCGATGATGGCATATTGCGGGGACGTCGAAACGTGCATCAAATACGCCTCGTTGAAAATGTGGCGATCGAGCTGGCGCGACTGGCTTTCTTGCACCAGAATCTGCGAGGCTTGCGACAGGCCCGCGAGCATTTTGTGTGTGGATTGGGTGGCGAACACCATCGCATCTTGCGAGCGCGGTCGATCCTTGCCAATGGCGTGCATGCCGGTATAAAACTCATGAAAAACCGCGTGGGGTAGCCACGCCTCGTCAAACAATAGCGTATCGATGGAATCGCCGAGCAGCGATTTAATGCGATCGACGTTGTACAGCACGCCGTCGTAAGTGCTTTGCGTCAACGTCAATATGCGCGGCTTGGTTTTCAGATTGGCGGCGAACGGATTGGCGTCGATGCGGCGCTGGATATTCTCCGGGTGAAATTCCGTTTCCGGAATCGGGCCGATAATGCCGTAGTGATTGCGTGTCGGCGGCAGAAAAATCGGGATCGCGCCGGTCATCGTGATGGCGTGCAAAATCGATTTGTGGCAATTGCGATCGACAATGACGATGTCGTTCGGCGCGACGGTGGCGTGCCACACGATTTTGTTCGATGTCGATGTGCCGTTGGTGACAAAGAACAAATGATCGGCGCCAAAAATGCGTGCCGCATTGTGTTCGGAGGCCGCGACGGGGCCCGAATGATCCAGCAGTTGGCCGAGCTCGTCGACGGAATTACACACGTCGGCGCGCAGCATGTTCTCGCCGAAGAATTGATGGAACATTTGCCCCACCGGGCTTTTCAGAAATGCCACGCCGCCGCTGTGGCCGGGGCAATGCCACGAATAACTGCCATCCTGCGCGTAATTGGTCAGTGCTTTAAAGAACGGCGGCGCGAGGCTTTTTAGATAACTGCGTGCTTCGCGGATGACATAGCGCGCGACGAATTCCGGCGTGTCCTCGAACATATGAATAAAGCCGTGCAACTCGCGCAACACATCGTTCGGCAAATGCCGCGTGGTGCGCGTTTCGCCAAACAGAAAAATCGGCACGTTAGCATTGCGCCAGCGGATCTCCTCGACGAAGCGACGAATCGCTTTGACCGCATCGGTGCCCGTACCATTGGATTCGAACTCTTCATCGTCCACGGAAAGCACGAATCCGGATGCCCGGCTCGCTTGCTGCGCGAACATCGCCGTATCGCGAAAACTTGTCACCCCCA
>JAYTUX010000194.1:0-2050 GCA_043744315.1 Betaproteobacteria bacterium
ATCGAACCGGGCACGCAGGTGTTGTGCACGGACGGTTCGGCCGCGTACCCGTCGCAGGACAAGCTGGGCTATGACCGCAAGCGAGCGGCAATGCTGGGCTCGGACGTGCCCGCGCATGTGTCGTTGGCGGGCTCATCACGCGTTGAATTTTGGGGTACCCATCACGGCTCGATCCGGCCGGAGCATCTGGATGCCTTCCTGGACGAGTTCGTGTTCCGCTTCAACCGCCGCGCATCGAACTCGCTCGGCTGCTGTTCTACAGGCCCTAGTCACGAGCGCCATGGGGCAAAACGGCATAGTGGCCTGAGATATCGCGAAAATTTCGTTGGTTCCGCTTGAGTCGCCTGGAGTATCTGATGACCGTTACTGCCGACCCTGACTTCGCGCCCGCCCCGCGTGACGAATCCCTTGTACCTGAGCCGCTCAACTTCGGGCGCAAGTTTGGATATGGCGTCGGTGACCTAGGTTTCGGCCTACTGTTTCTGACCGCAAGCCAGTTCCTGCTGTATTACTACACCGACGTACTCGGGCTGTCGCCAGCAACGGCGGGTTGGGTGTTCGGTGCAGCGGTGGTTTGGGATGCTTTGATCGATCCTGTAATGGGCGGCATCGCCAACCGGACGCGCAGCAGATGGGGTCGTTACCGCCCCTACCTGCTTTGGTGTGCAATACCGCTTGCCCTCGTCTGGGCGTTGATATTTCTGCCCACAGGGCTAAGCGGAACCTCGCTTATTGTTTACGCGACCGGTGTTCATTTTCTTTTCCGAAGTGTTTACACGATCGCTTCGATGCCTTACCTGGCGTTGTCCGCGGCCATGACCGAGGACAGTGCTGAAAGGAGCTTGCTGGCCGCTTTCCGATTAGTTTTGCAGGCATCGGCCGGCGTCTTGGTGGCATTCGCGACCTTGCCTCTCGTTAAGGCGCTCGGCGGTGGCCAGGCCGGGTTCTTCAAGGTCGCTCTGATCTATGGAAGTGGTGCGGCGGCATGCATCTTTGTCACTTTCTTCGCCGCACGTGAAGTATTGAGCATTGAGGCGTTAAAAGTGCGGCCGTCGTTCAGGCAAATGATTGGGATGCTCCGGAGCAATGTCGTTTTCTGGCTGGCATGCGGGGCCTTTCTGCTGTTTTCGGTCGCCACCGTGTTCTTCAATAAATCGTTGCCCTATTTCATGAAGTACGGCCTGGGACGCGAGCAATTGATGGGTCCGGCGCTCGGCATCTATGCGATGTGCATCACTTTCACCATTCCTGTTTGGGCACAAATAACGAAGCGCAGCTCCAAACGACGTGTCTTCCTTGTTGGAGCTGGAATCGTGCTCACGACTTATGCCGCGCTATGGTTTGCGCCGCTGGATCATCGGGTGTGGCTGCCATTGATCGGAATCCTGGGCGTCGGGAGCGGAGCCATCTTCCTTTCCACTTGGGCGATGATTCCCGATACCGTAGAGTTTGGCGAATGGAAAACCGGCATCCGAGCGGAAGGTGCGGCATTCGGATTCGTCAGCTTCGTACAAAAGGCTTCGCTTGGATTCGCGGCCGGGCTTTTAGGTGAAGTTCTGACCGTGATTGGCTACACACCCAACATGGCGCAGACGCCCGAGACCCTCGCCAACTTGAAAATCGTAATGCTCGCGGTGCCGGCGTTGTTTGCAGGTCTCGCGACCGTGACGATTCTATTTTATTCACTCGACGCCACGCGCCACGGGCGACTGGTGCGAGCACTTCGATGGCGGCGGGCGCGAAGAAATACCGCCGATTCGCGGCCCACATACTAAAGCCGGCGAAATCTGGAGAAGAGAATCAACGCATCATGCAAGGAAATGACCCGGACGATTGTCCAATTTAGCGAAAACCTACGGTCAAATTCTATTGCGTTGATCTTCTGGGCCGGCGCGCGATGCAGCGCCTCAAGCCGTTCAGTTCGAGCTGTAGCGCACGCGGCCGACGCGGAACTCGTCGTCCGGCTCGCGCGGCGTGATGCCGATGGCGCGCAGTTGCGCCTTGCGTGCCATGACCATCGGCGTCATCAGCCGCATCGCCGGCTCACGCA
>JAYTUX010000195.1:0-25413 GCA_043744315.1 Betaproteobacteria bacterium
GACGGAAATCAGATTTCGGCCCGCGTTTTGCTCGGTCTTGTCTTTGAGGAGGCTGGCGACGGTGGAAATGCTCATGGCGTGTTCTCGAAATGGGCGAAAGTATGAAGATACTTGCAACACATCAAAGCCGATACGGATTACCGGCGGTTCAATTCTTGCATGCTGCGATCACTTCGCCAACTTGCATCGACATAACGACGCTACTTGATCACTCGCAGTTTCCCGCGCGGTGGCGCTTTCGGTTTATCAGGTGGGCCTTGATCATCGTCGGCTTTGGCGATCAGCGCGTCGCCGCCGATTTTCGCCGCGATTCGCACGGGTACCGATTGTAGTGCGGGGCCGGGTGCCACCGCGGGCGTTGCGGGCTGACCAGGAGCGGCTTCCGGATCAAAAAATACGCCGCGGCCATTCTCGCGCGCGAAGATACTTTGCACCGCGTAGATGGGCACGGCAATCTCGCGTGAGACGCCATTGAATCGCGCCGAGAACTGCACCAGATCGTTGCCGATCGTCAAATTGCGGGTCGCTTGTTGCCCGACCGATAGCACGATCTCGCCGTTCTTCACGTACTCCATCGGCACGCGGGTGTTGGTGTCCACCTTGACGTTGAGGTAGGGCGTGAAGCCGCAGTCGGCGCACCATTCGTAAATGGCGCGGATCAGGTAAGGCTTCGTGGACAATTCAGCCATGCATCACGCCCGGCGCAAACCGAGGATTTACTTTCTCATTGCCTTTTCAGACGCCGTCATCGAATCGATGAAGGCCTGGCGTGAGAACAAACGCTCGGCGTACTTCAGCAACGGTGCGGCGGCTTTCGGCATCTCGATCTGGTAGTGCTCAAGGCGCCACAACAACGGGGCGATCGCGACATCAAGCATCGAAAATTCGTCGCCAAGCATGTGTTTCTGCTTGACAAAAATCGGTGCCAGTTGGATCAGGTTTTCGCGGATATAGAGGCGCGCCTTGTCGTGCTGATTCTGTTTGCCGCGCTCGATGGTATCGACGTGATTGAAGATCTCGTTTTCCATGCGGAACAAAATCAACCGCGCGCGCGCGCGCATCACCGGGTCTGCGGGCATGAGTTGCGGATGCGGGAAACGCTCATCGATATATTCATTGATGATGTTCGACTCGTACAGAATCAAATCGCGCTCGACCAGCACCGGCGTGCGGTTGTAGGGATTCATGACCGCGAGGTCTTCAGGTTTGTTCATCAGATCGACGTCGAGGATCTGGAAATCCATGCCCTTTTCATAGAGCACGATACGACAGCGGTGGCTGAATGGGCACGTGGTGCCCGAATACAAAGTCATCATGGCGGCTTACCTGTTGGGTCTAACTTCTTGAATGCTTAAAATGCCAAGCCGCGCATGCAAGCGCGGCGAGCGGCAACACCTGTGTCGCCGCGTTTTGGATAGGGCGCTACTTAACGTCTTTCCAGTATTCGTGCTTTAACCACAGCGCCACGAAGAACGCGAGCACCAGGAAGAACAGCACAATCACGCCGATCCGGTTGCGCTCGGCACGCACCGGTTCAGCCATGAACGTCATGTAATTCACGAGGTCATTGACGAAATGATCGTACTCGGCGGTGGTCATCGTGCCGGCGCGATCGACCGTCAGTTTCATGACGGGTTCCATTTTCCCGTCGTGTCCGCGTTTTTCGCCGACCTTTGAATACACTTGCGTGCCTTGCAAATTGTGCAGCACGTTGGGCATTGCGACATTCTTGAATACTGCGTTGTTCCAGCCGGTGGGCGCGGCATCGTCGCGGTGAAAACTGCGCAGGAACGTGAACAGCCAATCGGAGCCACGCACGCGGGCGGCGAGCGTCAGATCGGGCGGTACACCACCGAACCAATCCTTGGCGTCCTGCGGATCGAGTGCGGAGACCATCGTGTCGCCAAATTTATCGGTGGTGAACATGAGGTTGTCGCGGATTTGCTGCTCGGTAAGGCCGATTTGCGTGAGCGCGCTGTAGCGCATGAAGGCGGCGTTGTGGCAATTCAGGCAGTAATTGACGAAGTTGCGGGCGCCGCGTTGCAGCGAGGCCTGATCGTGCAGATTGATCGGCGCGCGATCGAGCGCAACTTCGGCGCTGGAGCCGAATGCACTGCCGGTGTTCATCAGCAACGCAGCAAAGGTTGTCGCGGCGAAGGTTCGAAAGGTGAACATGGAACGTGTAGAGATCGATGAGGTGAACAGCGCGGTTTTCATTAGTTGGTCACCCTTTCCGGTTCCGGAAGTTCCTTGTCGACTTTTGTGTACCACGGCATCAGGATGAAGAACGAGAAATACACCAGTGTGAGAATTCTCGCAACCAGTGTCGCCGAATCCATCCCGCCGACCAGCGGCATGCCTTTCGGCAATTGACCCCACACGGTGGTCGGCACGACGCCGAGATAGCCCAGCACCAGGAAGCTGATCACGAAGGCAGTCAGGAAGGCCTTATAGCGCGGGCCGCGATAACGCACCGATTTCACCTTGCCGAAATCCAGCCACGGCAGCGCGAACAGAATCATTGTCGCTGCGCCCATCACCGCCACACCGTAGAACTGGGTGATCGGCAGGAACGAGGCGAGCTCGGAAGGCACGGCACGCAACATCGCGTAGAACGGCGTGAAATACCAGACCGGTGCGATGTGTTCCGGCGTTTTCAGCGGATCGGCCGGAATGAAATTAGGCCCCTCAAGGAAGTAGCCGCCCAAGTCTGGCGCAAAGAAGACGATTACCGTGAACACCGCGAGGAATACCACGACACCGACAATATCTTTTACCGTGTAATACGGATGGAACGGGATGCCATCTTTCGGTGTGCCGGTTTTCGGATCGAGATTCAATTTGATCTCGATGCCGTCCGGATTGTTGGAGCCCACTTCACGCAGTGCCACCAAGTGTGCGGCCACCAAACCGAGCAGTACCAATGGGACAGCGATCACATGGAACGCAAAAAAGCGGTTCAGCGTGGCGTCTCCAACGTTGTAGTCGCCACGAATCCACACGGCGACATCTTCACCGATCAACGGAATGGCAGAAAACAAATTGATGATGACCTGCGCGCCCCAATACGACATCTGGCCCCAGGGCAGCAGGTAGCCAAAGAACGCTTCGGCCATCAGGCAAAGATAAATCAGGCAGCCGAAAATCCACAGCAGCTCGCGCGGTTTACGGTACGAGCCGTACATCAGGCCGCGCATCATGTGCAGATAGACAACAATGAAAAACATCGATGCGCCGGTGGAATGCATGTAACGGATCATCCAGCCCCAAGGCACGTCGCGCATAATGTATTCGACCGAGCCGAAGGCCAGCTTCGCGTCCGGCTTGTAATTCATCGTCAGCAAAATACCGGTGACGATCTGCATCACCAGCACCAGCATTGAGAGCGCGCCGAAGTAGTACCAGAAATTGAAATTTTTGGGCGCGTAGTAATCGGTAAGCTGCTCTTTGTAGAGCTTGACGAGCGGAAAGCGCGCGTCGGTCCAGACGATCAACTTGCCGAGCACACCGGGAATCGGTGGCGCAATGGCGGTCTTGGGCGTGTGTGCCATCGCTTAGGCTCCCTTCATGTCGGCATCGATTACGAGCGTCGTGCCGGCGACTTTGTATGGGGTAACGACCAGATTTTTCGGTGCCGGCATGCCTTTGAAGACACGCCCGGACATGTCAAATTTGGATTGATGACACGGGCAGAAAAAGCCACCCGGCCAGTCCGCGCCCAAATCCGCAGGGCCGATTTCTTTGCGGAAGGTTGGCGAACATCCCAGATGCGTGCATACGCCTTTGACGACGAAAAATTCGGGGTTGCTCGAGCGGTGCGCATTTTTGGCGAACGCCGGCTGACTGGAAATCTCGGATTTCGGGTCAGCGAGAATGGCGTCGTTTTTCGCCAATTGCGCGACCATTTCAGGCGTGCGGCGAATCACCCAATGCGGCGCACCGCGGTATTCGATGGTGACGATCTGTCCCGGTTCCAATTTGGAAAGGTCAAATTCAACCGGCGCACCCGCCGCCAGCGCTTTCGCCGAGGGACGCATGCTCAAGGCAAACGGCACCACCACGGCGACCGTGCCAACCGCTCCGACGGCCGAGGTTGCGGCGATCAGAAATCGGCGCTTTTTGGGATCAACTTCATTCAGGACGATTGCGCTCATGGAATCGGTTCTTTTTCGCGTTATTGCGCCGAGAAAGGTCTGGAAATACCGTGCTCGGCAGGGGGATGGGAAACCAACCCCTTATTTTATCCGATAGCAGTGGCAAACTTAAAGCCCCCCGGGGCAACAATGTCGAATCTGGCCGCGAAAATGACCCCGAAAATGGCAATTGACAGCAGGCAATGCCCCGCAAGAGTCAACAATCGTTCACACTTTAGGATGCGGTTGATCGGTATGCTTCGACGGTTTGAAATTAACATTCTACTAACCCCACCTTGGGAGAAATAGCTATGAGTTTCGTGTCTGAATTCAAAGAATTTGCCGTCAAAGGCAATGTGATGGATCTGGCGATCGGCGTCATTATTGGCGGCGCATTCGGCAAGATTGTCGATTCTGTCGTCAACGACCTGATCATGCCGATCATCGGCAGATTGTTGGGAAACCTGAATTTTTCCGACATGTTCGTGGCGCTGAAAGAAATCCCCGCGGGGACGGCAATGACGCTGGAAGCGGTCAAAAAAGCAGGTGTACCGGTATTTGCCTATGGAAATTTCATCACGATCGCGCTTAATTTTGCGATTTTGGCGTTTATTGTGTTCTTGATGGTCAAGCAATTGAACCGGATGAAGAAAGAAGCGCCGCCCGCGGCTCCCGCCGCAATTCCAGAAGATGTTGTTTTGCTTCGCGAAATCAGGGACTCGCTGAAGAAGTAGGCACTCACATAATTGAAATACCCCAAGGCAGCGGCGAACCCGCTGCCTTTTTTGTTCTTGAAAACAAGTATCCTGACCGCATACCTACTCTTCGGTCATCTATTCTCACGCCATGCGACGACTTTGGATCATTTTTGCGGAATTCGTGACGATCACACTGGCAGTCGTGTTCGTCGTTACCCTGATTCGACCGGATTGGAATCCGTGGCGACCCAACGTGGTCGAAATCCGCGAATCCGGTTTTTCGCCCGGAGGAATGGTGTCTGTGGGCAACCAGGGAAGTCTGCGGCTGAGTTACGCGGATGCCGCCAAGCGCGCCATGCAATCAGTGGTAAATATTTCTTCGTCGCGCGAAACGCGGGTGGTGCGCCATCCGCTGCTCAATGATCCTTCGCTGAAACGGTTTTTCGGGCAATCCGAAGAAAACGGCGACGAATCGGAAACGCAAGGTAGCCTCGGCTCGGGTGTCATCATCAGTGCCGACGAAAAAGGCAGCTACGTACTGACCAACGACCATGTCGTCAACGGTTTCAATGACATACAACTGGCGTTTGCCGACGGTCGCGTGATTCCTGCAAAACTGGTGGGCACCGATCCCGAAACGGACCTTGCGGTGCTTCGTGTTGAGGGCAAAGGGCTCACCCCGATCACACTCGGTCAATCCGACAAATCGCAAGTGGGTGATGTGGTGCTTGCTATTGGTGACCCATTTGGCGTTGGCCAGACGGTGACCATGGGCATCATCAGCGGCCTTGCGCGCAATCGCCTCGGCGTCAATCGTTACGAAAATTTCATCCAGACCGATGCTGCGATCAATCCGGGTAATTCCGGCGGCGCATTGGTGGACGTTAACGGCAATCTCATCGGTATTAATAGCGTGATTTATTCGCAGACTGGTGGGTCGCTGGGCATCGGTTTTGCCATTCCGATTTCGATGGCGAAAGATGTGATGGAGCAAATCATCGCGCAAGGCTCGGTCACCCGCGGATTTATCGGCATTGCGCCGCAAGACATCACGCCACAAATCGCCGACGCATTGAAGCTTTCTGCCGCGCGCGGCGCGCTGGTCGCGCAAGTGACCCGAGGCGGGCCGGCCGACAGCGCGGGAATGAAAGTCGGCGACGTGATCCGTCAAATTGAAGGCAAATCAATTCAAGACAGTGTTGCCGCGATGGCGATCATCGCTTCCCTCAAGCCCGGCGACAAAGCAAAATTCACCGTAACGCGGCAGCAGAAAGACCTTGAATTGGCAGTGCAGATCGCAAAACGCCCACGACCACCGCGCATCAATCCGGGTCGATAACGCAAGCGTTAGCTGGGGTTCACTTCCGCCGGTTTTGCAGTCACCAGCAAATGCGCGCACAAAATTCCCGCTTCATAAAGTACGTAAAGCGGTATCGCGAGGGCAAACTGCGATAGCACGTCGGGCGGGGTAAATACCGCACCAACGATGAACGCGCCAACAAACACATAGGGCCGGATTTCCTTGAGTTTTTCGACCGATACCAGCCCCATTTTCACCAGCAGCACCACCACCACCGGCGTCTCAAAGGTGATGCCAAAGACGACAAACATCGACAGTGCAAAGCCAAAATATTTTTCGATGTCCGTCATCCACGCGACCCCCTGCGGCGCGAACGAGGCCATGAATTTGAATACCATTGGAAAAATCAGGAAATAGGCAAATGCCATGCCGGCGAAAAACAGCAAGGTGGATGACACCACCAACGGCATGACGAATTTCTTTTCGTGTAGGTATAAGCCCGGCGCGATAAACGCCCATGCCTGATAAAGCGCGTAAGGCAGCATGACTAAAAACGACGATAGTGCGGCGATTTTCATCGGCACCAAAAATACGCCGACGACATCTGTGGAAATCATTTGCCCGCCGCTCGGCAGCGCCGCCATCAGCGGCTGCGCAAACAACGAATACAGCACCGGCCACGTCGGCCAAAAGAACGAGGCGAAGAACAGTACGCCGAAGACAATGAGCACGCGCATCAACCGATCGCGCAATTCGATCAGGTGCGAGACGAATGTCTCGTGGGTGGTGGCATTCATGGCTGCGGGCTCGCGGGTGCAGCGCGCGCCTCCTGTGCAGATCGAACGGGTTCAACGCCGAAATCCAGCATGTCCTGGCGTGTCGGTGCGCTCACGGTTGACGCGACCTTCGCGGGCTTCTCGCGTGTCACTGGCGGGTCGGCAGCGGGCAAAGTACCTTGCGAGGCCGCCACAGGCGCATCCGTTAGCCCTTGCTCCTGTGCCGTCAACAATTCGGTCTGTGTCATTGATGGCGCGGATGCGGACGCGGGTGCTGCCGCCTTTTCAATGGACTCACTCAAGGCCCGCGCTTCTGCCTCCATCGACGCAGTGTGCTGTTGCGCGCTTTGTTCAAATGCGCGTGCCGCTTCCTGGACTTCCTGTTTGACTTTTGAAAATTCGGACATCTCCATCTCGCGGTTGAGATCCGATTTGACGGTCGCGACATAGCGTTGCAATCGACCGAACAAATGACCAGCCGTGCGCGCAACTTTCGGCAACCGCTCAGGGCCGAGCACGACAAGTGCCACGACGCCGATGACGAGCAGCTCGGAGAATCCGATGTCAAACATGAATTAGTGAGGTGAGGGGCGTGACGGATATCGCGTGACGGAAAAGGCGTGACATGAAAGGCGTGACGCGTGACAGGAACCCGGATACTTGACGCGCTACCAGACGGGACTTTGTCACCCGTCACCCGTCAACCGTAACGCCTTAATCGTTACCGCCTTCTCAGCTCTTCTGCTTATCCTTCACTTCGCCTTCAAAGGTGGTTCCCGTGACTTGATCCGGCTTCTTGGTCGCTTCCCCGGTCTCGCCCTCGCCCTTCATGCCGTCCTTGAAACCCTTGACCGCGCCGCCCAAATCACTGCCCATGTTGCGCAATTTTTTGGTGCCGAAAATGACCAGCACGATAACGAGTACGACCAGCCAATGCCAAATGCTAAAACTACCCATGATTCTCTCCTTGAATTTGCTCGATGCCGCCGTCCAGGTTCACGATTTGCATCGACCCACGCGGCCGGAAACTATTGGCTCAACATCACGTTGAGCGGTGCGGCACCCGGTTTGTTGCCGAACACATGTATGTGCAAATGATACACGTCCTGACGACCAAGCCGCCCGGTGTTGATTGCGGTGCGGAAGCCATCGGTCAAGCCTTGTTGTTTGGCGAGCTCGGGAACCAACGCCAACATCTTTCCCAGCAGCGCCGAGTCGCCGGGTTCGGCATCGGCCAGGGTCGGAATGTATTTTTTCGGGATGATCAGAAAATGTACCTCGGCGACTGGATGAATGTCGTGAAAAGCCAGTACATCGTCGTCTTCATAAACTTTCTTTGCGGGTATTTCGCCGCGCAGGATCTTGCCGAAAATGGTGTCATTGATCGTCATTGCGTCGCCCGTGCTTTCTTTTCATCCAGACCGGATGTCCCCTCGCGCCGCTCGAGTTCAGCCAATACGTCGGCGAGCGCGACATCCTTGGCGGCGAGCATGACCAACGTATGAAATATGAGGTCAGCCGCTTCGCGCGTCAGATGCGCGCGGTCGTCGCCTTTCGCCGCGAGAATCGCCTCGGTCGCTTCCTCGCCGACTTTTTTCAGCACCGTATCGAGTCCTTTCGCATAAAGCGCGGAGACGTAGGATGATGCCGGCGCGGCGCGCTTGCGCTCGTGGAGCAGGGCTTCAAGACGGAAGAGAATTTCGCTGTTTTTCATTCGATGACGCAGATTTACGTTGGGGCAAATTTCACCAACACTAACCGGCGAATTTCCCGGGCGATGTTAGCACGGGCTCATGGCCCTCATGCACCACCCAGCGGCCATCGTCGAACAGGCGGTGAAAGCAACGCCTTCGCCCCGTATGACAGGCAATGCCACCCACCTGTTCAATTTTCATTAGAATCGCGTCGCCATCGCAATCGAGGCGAATTTCCTTTACCCGCTGGAAGTGGCCCGAGGTTTCGCCTTTTTTCCACAACGCCTGCCGCGAGCGCGACCAGTAGTGCGCTTCATTGGTTTCCAGCGTCAGTCGCAGGGATTCAGAATTCATCCATGCGAGCATCAAGACTTCAAGCGATGACGCGTCCTGCGCGATCGCTGCCGCCAGTCCGTGCTCGTTCCATTTGACTTGATCGAGTAATTTCGCGACTGCATTCGGTGTCATTGTGTCACAGCCTCATTTCAATGCCGCGCGACGCGAGATGCCGCTTCGCTGCGCCAACGCTGAATTCGCCGAAGTGAAAAATACTCGCCGCGAGCACCGCATCGGCACCGCCGTCGATCACGCCTTCGGCCAAGTGCTCCAGCGTGCCCACGCCCCCCGACGCGATTACCGGCACACTCACTGCATCGGCGACCGCGCGTGTCAGCGCCAGATCGAAACCGGATTTGGTGCCGTCGCGATCCATGCTCGTCAAGAGAATTTCACCGGCACCAAGTGCCGTGACGTGCATCGCCCATTCGACTGCATCCAGGCCGGTCGCGGTGCGCCCGCCATGAGTGAACACTTCCCAGCCAGTGCCGCTCGAACGTTTCCGTGCATCGATCGCCACCACAATCGCCTGCGCGCCGAATCGGTCGGCTGCCGCCTGTACCAAATACGGATCGGTCACCGCAGAGGTATTGATGCTGATTTTGTCGGCGCCAGCATTCATCAAACGCCGCACATCATCGACCGCGCGGATGCCACCGCCCACGGTTAATGGGATGAATACCTGATCCGCGACACGTTCAATGATGTCGAGAATCAATCCGCGCGCATCGGAACTCGCCGTGATATCGAGAAACGTGATTTCGTCGGCACCTTCGTCGTTGTAGCGTTTCGCAATTTCGATCGGGTCACCCGCATCGCGCAGATTGATGAAGTTGACACCTTTGACGACGCGGCCGGCATTGACATCGAGACAGGGAATGATGCGTTTGGCGAGCATGGAATAAGTGTTAAATTGGTAAAACCCTAATATTGGCCGGGTTTTCAGAAGGAAAATGGCTGGAAACGCCCGCCAGTGCTAGAGTTATATGTGCGGAAAAATCGGTGTCAGGAATCCTTTCTTGCCGCCGTTGCCGCCAACGCAACCGCCTTCGTAAAGTCGAGTGTGCCTTCGTAAATCGCGCGCCCGGTGATGACGCCCATGATGCCTTCGTCTTGCACGGCCATCAGCTTCTTTACGTCATCCAGGCTATTGAGGCCTCCGCTGGCAATCACCGGTACGGTAAGTGCCTTGGCAAGTTTCACGGTCGCCTCAATGTTCACGCCGGACATCATGCCGTCGCGGCCGATGTCGGTATACAACACGGCCTCGACACCGTAATCCTGAAAACGTTTGGCGAGATCAATCACGTCGTGGCCGGTCAGTTTTGACCAGCCATCCGTCGCGACTTTGCCGTCTTTTGCATCGAGTGCCACAATGATGTGGCCGGGAAAGGCATCGCAGGCTTCATGCAAAAAACCGGGGCTTTTCACGGCTGCCGTGCCGATGACGATCCAGGTGATGCCGTCATCGAGATAGCGCTCGATCGTTTCCAGGTCGCGGATACCGCCACCCAGTTGGATCGGCACTTCATCGTTCATCGCCGCGACAATTTCCTTGATCGCGGCTTCGTTCTTTGGTTTGCCAGCGAAAGCGCCGTTCAAATCCACCACGTGCAACCGCGTGGCGCCGAGGCCTTTCCATTTCGCCGCGGTTTCACCCGCTTTGTCGGAGAAGATGGTTGCGGAACTCATGACGCCTTGCTCGAGGCGCACGCATTTACCGTCTTTGATATCGATGGCCGGAATAATCAACATCGTCGTGGGCAATTTTCGATGATTGAAAAATAAAGAAATGAATGGCGGAGGAGGAGAGGGGCGGCGCGGATGCGCAAGGCGAGACTGGTCAAGGTTGCCAATTCAAAAAATTCCGGTAAAGCTGAAGGCCGGCACGATGACTTTTCTCGGGATGAAATTGGGTGGCAAAAATATTAGCGCGCGCAATCGCCGCCGTAAAGTTTCCTGAGTACTCGGTGGTCGCCGCCGTGGTGTCGGCTTCGGCTGGCGCGCAATAAAAACTATGTACGAAATAAAATCGTTCTCCGCTGGGGATATCTTGCCACAAAGCCCGGGGTGAGGTTTGAACGACTTGATTCCAGCCCATGTGCGGCACTTTCAATGCATGTTCCCTGGGGCGGAATCGCTTGACGATGCCCTTGACGATGCCGAGCCCGGCCGTGTCGCCTTCCTCCGAGCGGTCGAACAACATTTGCATGCCGACGCACACGCCGAAGAAAGGCTTTTCGGCTGCCGCACGCCGCACTGCGATTTCCAGTCCGCTTTCTCGCAAATAGCGCATGCAATCCGGCATCGCCCCTTGTCCCGGAAACACCACGCGATCGGCCGCATCGACGGCAGTAGGCGAGGCACTAATAGAGACCTCGAATGGCAGACTGGACTCGCGCGCGACAAATTCGAATGCCTTCGCAACCGAGCGCAAATTGCCCATTCCGTAATCGACCACCACCAGCTTTTTCATGCCGAACCGGAGATGAGTTAGAGAGAGCCTTTGGTGGAGGGCAGGATGCCGGCTGCGCGGGCATCGACTTCGCAGGCCATGCGCAACGCACGACCGAACGCTTTGAAAATCGTTTCCGCCTGGTGATGCGAATTCACGCCGCGCAGATTGTCGATGTGCAGTGTGGCGAGCGCGTGATTGACGAAGCCCTGAAAGAACTCGATGAACAAATCGACATCGAACTCGCCGACGCGGTCACGAGTGTAATTGACGTGATACTCAAGCCCCGGTCGACCGGACAAATCGATCACCACGCGCGACAAGGCCTCATCCAGCGGCACATAGGCGTGACCGTAGCGGCGGATACCAATCTTGTTGCCGAGCGCCTTGGTGAGCGCCTGGCCGAGCGTGATGCCCACATCTTCCACAGTGTGGTGCGCGTCGATGTGCAGATCGCCGTTGGCTTTCAAGTCGATATCGATCATGCCGTGACGCGCAACTTGATCCAGCATGTGGTCAAGAAACGGAATGCCCGAATCCAGCTTGGAATCGCCCGTGCCGTCAAGATTGACGACGACGCGGATTTGCGTTTCTTTGGTGTTGCGGGTGACGTCGGCGGTTCTCATGGGTTGGAAGCGTCTTGCAGGGCGTTGATCAAAGCATCGTTTTCAGCGGGCGCACCGATGGTCAGGCGCAGCGTATTCGCAAGCAATGGGTGCGACGCGCTGGTGTTCTTCACAAGGATTTTACGCGAGAGCAGGTGATCGAAGGATTGACGTGCGTCGGCCACCCGAATCAGGATGAAATTGGCCTCTGAGGGAAAGCGCTCGATGCCACGGATGCGATCCAGTGCGGCTGCCACGCGGGACCGCTCGCTCTTGATGGTCTCCGCTTGCCCCGTCAGGGCAGTGTAGTGATGCATCGCAAATTTCGCGGCGGCTTGCGTGAGTGCGTTGATATTGTACGGCAAGCGGATTTTGTCAAATTCTGCGAGCCAGGTACGGCGACCGATCAACATGCCCAGCCGGATGCCGGCCAGTCCGAGTTTTGAGACCGTGCGCATCAGGACCGCGTTCGGATGCTGCGCAATCTCGTTGAGATATGACGAGTGCGAAAACGCGAAGTAGGCCTCATCAATGACGACCAGGCCGCCAACGGCGCGCGCAGCAGTGAGGATCTCGACGATCGAGGCGCGGTCAAATAAATTGCCGGTCGGATTGTTCGGGTTTGCGATAAACGTGACCGCCGGGCGCTCACGTTTTATCGCGGCCAACACTGCAGCGACGTCGAGACTGAAATCGGCGCGCAGCGGGACACCAACGTATTGAAGCCCGCAGAAGGCCGCGATCATCTTGAACATCACGAACGAGGGCTCGATCGACAGCAATTTCGCGCCCGGCTTTGCGACTGCGATGGCAATCAATTGAATGATTTCGTCGGAGCCGTTGCCGAGCAGGATGTCGAGTTCGCCAGGAATTTGCATCGCACTGCGAATATCGTTTTTCAATTCGTCTGCGCCCGCGCTGGGATAGCGATTGAGCGATGCCTCCGCGAGTGCGCCTGCGAGTCCCGCGCGTAACGGCTCGGGAAATGGAAACGGATTTTCCATCGCATCGAGCTTAATTAAACCGTTCGCGTGCTGCACGTGATATGCGGCGAGCGCGCGGATCTCGGCGCGGATGACGTCGGCGGCGGCGGAACTCATTTCAGGCGGAATTCGGCCGAGCGCGCGTGTGAATCCAGGCCCTCGGTGTGCGCCAAGGTTGCGGCGGTTTTTCCCAGCGTATCGGCACCTTTGCGCGAGACCTGAATGATCGACGAGCGTTTTTGAAAATCATAGACGCCCAGCGGCGAAGAAAACCGCGCGGTTCGCGAAGTTGGCAGCACATGATTCGGCCCCGCGCAATAGTCGCCGAGTGATTCGGATGAAAACCGGCCCATGAAAATGGCACCCGCATGACGAATCTTTGGCAGTAGCGCGTCGGGATCGGCAACCGACAATTCAAGATGCTCCGGTGCCACGCGATTGGCGATGTCGCAGGCTTCATCGAGATCGCGCACGAGGATCAGCGCGCCGCGGTTCTGAAGCGACGCACGAATGATGTCCGCCCTCGGCATCGCAGCGAGTTGCGTTTCCATACAACTCAGTACGGCATCGATATACGCCGCGTCTGGACAGAGTAATACGGCTTGTGCGATCTCATCGTGTTCTGCTTGCGAAAACAGATCCATCGCCACCCACGCCGGGTCGGTCAAGCCATCGGCAATGACAAGGATTTCGGACGGTCCGGCAATCATGTCGATTCCGACCACGCCAAACACTTGCCGCTTGGCGACGGCGACATAGGCGTTGCCGGGCCCGACGATTTTGTCCACTGCCGGGATCGTTGCGGTGCCGTGCGCAAGTGCCCCAACCGCCTGCGCGCCGCCGATTCTGAACACACGGTCGACACCGGCAAGTGCGGCTGCCGCGAGCACGGTCTGGTTCACAACGCCGTCGGGTGTCGGCGTCACCATAATGAGTTCGTTGACGCCCGCGACTTTCGCGGTTACCGCGTTCATCAACACCGACGATGGGTACGCTGCCTTCCCGCCCGGCACATACAGGCCGACGCGATCCAGCGCGGTGATTTTTTGGCCGAGCAGGTTTCCATCGGCGTCGGTGTATTGCCACGAGGGCTGAATCTGATGCGCGTGATATTCCTTGATGCGCGCGGCGGCCAATTCGAGGGCAGCGCGAACGTTTGCCGGCAGGTTTTGCAACGCGCGTTGCATCGTCTTCGCATCGACTTCCAGTTCGGAAGTACTCACGGGCGTCCATCGATCAAACGTTCCCGTATAGGCAAGCAAGGCCGCGTCGCCGCGCGCTTTCACTTCACCGATGATGCTGCGCACGGTCGCGTCAATCGCCGGATCTTGCGCGTTGTCAAAGGCGAGCAACTGCGCGAGCGCCGCCTCAAATGTTTTGTTACGCGAATCGAGTTTGCGGATAGTCAACATCGTTGATTGGGAGAAATCCTATATTCCGCGCGGCTTTCGGAGTGTTATTGCCTCGATCACCGCACCAGTAATGGTGTTTGTCAATTGAGTCACACTTGCCCCGCCGCCCGTGAGAACGCATCGATCAACGGCTGAATTGCGTCCTGCTTCAATTTCAAGGCGGCGCGATTGACGATCAAGCGGCTCGAAATCGGCATGATGTCCTCCACTGCCACGAGGTGATTCGCTTTTAGCGTATTGCCGCTGGACACCAGATCGACAATGGCATCCGCAAGGCCTGTCATCGGTGCCAGTTCCATCGAGCCGTAGAGTTTGATCAGATTGACGTGCATGCCTTTGGTCGCGAAATGCTCACGCGCGACCTGCACGTATTTGGTCGCGACGTTCATTCGCGCGCCACGTTTCACGGCCGCCGCATAATCGAATCCTTCGCGCACCGCGACCACCATCCGGCATTTGCCGATCGCCAGGTCCAGCGGCTGATAGAGGCCGCCGCCGGCGTGTTCGAGCAACACATCCTTGCCGGCAATGCCGAGATCGGCGGCACCGTACTGGACGTAAGTGGGCACATCGGACGCACGCACAATGACGAGGCGAATGTCATCGCGGTTGGTGCCGATGATGAGCTTGCGCGATTTTTCAGGATCTTCCTGCGGCGTGATGCCGGCTGCCGCGAGCAACGGCAAGCTGTCGTCGTAAATCCGGCCTTTTGACAATGCGATGGTAACTATGGCGCTCATGATGGTCGGATCGGATTCAATTGCAGCGCTCGATATCGGCGCCGATCGCGATCAGTTTTTTCTCGATGTGATCATAGCCGCGATCGAGATGATAAATGCGATCGATCGTGGTTTCGCCTTCGGCAACCAGCCCGGCGATAACGAGGCAAGCCGACGCGCGCAGATCGGTCGCCATGACGGTGGCGCCAGTCAGTCGATCGACGCCATGCACGATCGCGGTATTGCCTTCAATATCGATTTTTGCACCGAGGCGCACCAGCTCCTGAACATGCATGAAGCGGTTTTCAAAAATGGTCTCAGTAACCACCGCCGTGCCGGTGGCAATCGTATTGAGCGCGATAAATTGTGCCTGCATGTCAGTCGGAAACGCCGGGTACGGTGCCGTGCGGATGTTTATGTGCGTCGGGCGCTTATGCATCGAAATGTCGATCCGATTACCCTCGCACACGATGGTGGCCCCTGCGTCGCGCAATTTTTCAATGACGGCATCGAGCGTGCGCGGCTCGGTATTCAACAAACGCACATCGCCGCCAGTAGCGGTGACGGCGGCCAGAAAAGTGCCCGTCTCGATGCGATCTGGCATCACCGTGTGCTCGGCTGCGTGCAAGGCCCGCACACCATTGATGGTGATGGTATCGGTGCCGTGGCCTCGAATATCGGCCCCCATTTTGATCAGGCATTCGGCAAGGTCGACCACTTCCGGTTCGCGCGCCGCATTTTCAAGTAGCGTGGTTCCATCGGCCAATACAGCGGCCATCATCAGGTTTTCGGTGCCCGTCACGGTGACGGTATCCATGAATATCCGCGCGCCTTTCAGCCGCTTTGCGGTCGCGTGAATGTAGCCCGCCTCGATGTTGATAACGGCACCCATTGCCTCCAAACCCTTGATATGCAAATCCACCGGCCGCGCGCCGATCGCGCAACCACCCGGCAAAGATACTTTTGCTTCGCCGAAGCGCGCCACCAGTGGCCCGAGGGCCAGGATCGATGCGCGCATGGTTTTCACCAAGTCGTAGGGTGCGATCAGATTGCCGAGATTCGCGGCATTAAGCGTCACGGTTTCGTTATTGCGGATCGTTGTTACGCCCATTTGCGCGAGCAATTTCAACATCGTGCCGATGTCGTTCAACTGCGGGACGTTTTGCAATGTCAGCGTCTCGGGTGTGAGCAACGCGGCACAAAGGATGGGCAGGGCGGCATTCTTTGCACCGGAAATGCGAACGTCGCCGCGAAGCGGTTTGCCGCCGCGTATTTTTAGCTTTTGCATGAATAAAGTCTTGCGTTAGTTGACGGGGTGCTGCGACCACTCGGCGGGCGTGAGGGTCTGCATCGAAAGAGCGTGAATTTCCTCGCGCATGCGTTCGCCCAACGCGCCATAGACGATCTGGTGTCGTTGTACGCGCGACTTTCCGGTAAAGGCCTCACAAACGATTACCGCTTGAAAGTGTGCGCCATCGCCTTCGACGGACAGGTGTGGACAATCGAGTTTTTCTCGCAGGTAGCGTTCAACGGTTTCGGGGGTGACCATGGCGGAATGTGTTTCGATGCGTGCGAAAAAATAACTGGAACTCGGGCGGTACTCACTGCCTGAGCTTGTAACCCGATTTTAGCAAGTAAAGGGTGACCGCCGAAAGGCAAAAAAATGAACCGGCGGTGACGGAAAGCGAAAGTGCCACCGAAACATCGGCTTTGCCAAAGAATCCGTAGCGGAATCCGTCGATCATGTAGAAAAACGGATTCAAGTGCGAGACTGTTTGCCAGAATGCAGGCAATGACTGAATTGAGTAAAACACACCGGACAAAAACGTCGCCGGCATGATGATGAAATTCTGAAATGCGGCCAATTGGTCGAATCGGTCTGCCCACAAACCGGCAATGATGCCCATGGCGGCCAGCATACCGCTGCCAAGCACCGCAAACACAAGGATCACCGTGAAGTTGTGGACCGGAATATGCGCGGTGAAAAAACCGGCGATAAAGACACCCAAACCGACCGCAAGGGCGCGCACGATCGCCGCGATCATGTATGCACCGTAATACTCCCAATGCGACAGCGGCGGCAACAGAATGAACACAATGCTGCCGGTAATTTTTGACTGGATCAGTGACGACGAGGAATTGGCAAAGGCATTTTGCAGCATCGACATCATGGCCAGGCCAGGTATCAGGAATTGCGCGTAGGTAACGCCCGGAAAGGCCGCATTGCTGCCCGACATGACGTGCGAAAAGATCAGCATGTACAGCATCGCTGTCAGCACCGGTGCTGCGATGGTCTGGAATGCAACCTTCCAGAAGCGCAGCACTTCCTTGGTGAGCAGTGTTTGAAAGCCTGTCATGGGTGCGGTCTATCGATGCATCAGTTTGACGAACACGTCTTCGAGATCCGGCTCGGTCACTTCCAGATTTGCGATATGTGCGCCGGCGTTGCGCAGCTCTGCGAGTCTCGCTTCGACTTCCGCATAATCGTGTATCTCAAAGCAATGCCATGCACCATCCTGCTTGCTGCGTTTGGTGCGGATTGCGTCGGGCAATTCACCCTCAAGTTTGACGCGCAATACGCGTTCGGAAAATGCGTTCAGAAGATGCTGAGTGGTATCCATCGCCACAATCCGGCCGGCTTTCATCATGGCAATGCGGGAACACAATTGCTGCGCTTCTTCAAGATAATGGGTCGTCAGCAAAATGGTATGTCCCTGTGAATTCAATTCGCGGACGAAGTTCCATAACGTCTGCCGCAATTCAACGTCCACGCCCGCCGTCGGCTCATCGAGGACGATCACTGGAGGACGATGTACCAACGCCTGCGCGACCAGCACGCGGCGTTTCATGCCACCGGATAACTGGCGCATGTTGCTGTCGGCCTTTTCGCTGAGCGACAATTTGGCGAGTAGCTCGTCGATCCAGGCGTCGAGTTTGGCACTTCTCGGAATGCCGAAGTAGCCGGCCTGGAATCGCAGGGTCTCACGCACGGAAAAAAAAGGATCGAAGACGATTTCCTGCGGCACCATACCTAGCGCCCGTCGGGCTTCTCGGTAGTCGGTGGCGACGTCGTGGCCCATTACTTTGAGCGAACCTGCATTTACATGTGTCAAACCTGCCAGCGCGGTGATGAGTGTCGTTTTGCCAGCGCCATTGGGGCCAAGCAGTGCGAAAAATTCGCCCGGATTCACGCTAAGTGACACACCGTCGAGCGCAGTCAACTTCCCATAACGCTTTTCGACGCCTTGCACATCGATGGCGGGAATCATTTGCACCGCCGGACGAACGCGACAGGTTGCCCCGCAATTATTGCGCGGGCGGGCAAGGCGTTTGCTGCGTCGGACAATGAATCAATTGGTCGACACCATACAGTTCGGCCAACGAAACGAGATTCGGTGGCAAGTGGATGTAACGAAGTGCTTTATCCAGCCGCGAAGCTTCGCGCCGCCAGTGGAGCAGCAACGCTACGGCGGATGAGTCAATCTCGGTGACGCCGGAAAAATCGATCGCCAGGCAATCCGGCAGACTCGCCTGGCGCGAATACATCGATGATTCTTCGAGCAGCCGTCCCATGCTGGCGAAATTCAGCGCGCCCTCAATCTTGAGGACTTCGCCGACAACGGTGCTGGCGTGCGTCGAATCCATCGGGCTGATTATTTCTTCGCCGCGTTTTTCGCGTTGCGATCGGCAAGCGACTTGATCAGCCCGTCAATACCCGATTTCTGAATTTCGGTATTGAAGGAGCTGCGGTAGTTGGTCACCAGCGACACGCCATCGATCAACACGTCATAGACCTTCCAGCCATCCTTTTGCTTCTCGACGCTGTAATCGATCGGAATTGGCTGACCACCAGGTTGATTTACATTGGTTTTGACGACAGTTTCCGTATCCGCTGCCGCAACCTTTAACGGTTTCACATCGATGGTCTGATTGCGATACTGAGAGAGAGACGTCGAGTAAGTACGAATCAGCAACGTGCGAAATTCGTCAATAAGTGATTTTTTCTGGGCATCGCTTGCATCGCGCCAATTGCGCCCCACCGCTAACTGCGTCATGCGGGTGAAATTAAAATACGGCAGGACTTTTTCCTCTGCAAGCTTTTCGATTTTCTGCTGATTGCCAGCCTGAAGTTCTTTGTCGGCTTTGATCGCCGCGAGGATTTCATTGGTGCTGCGACGGATCAGGTCGTCCGGTGCCTCTTGCGCGTGCGCAGCGATGCCCGAAATTAAAACAATTGACGCAACAGACAGGATGAGTTTCTTGAACATGGGGTTCGCTTATGTTGTGAAGTGATTCAACTTAACGGGTAGGGCGCAAAAAAGTTTACGGCCTACTTCTTCTTTTCAGCCGGTTTTTCGACTGGCTTGTCGGCAGGTTTGTCGGCGCCTTCGGCCGCCTTGCCAAACATCATTTGTCCAATTAGGCGCTCCAGCACCACTGCCGACTGCGTCAACGTGACACGGTCGCCGTTTTGCAGGTTCTTGTCGTCGCCGCCCGCATCCAGCCCGATATACACTTCTCCGAGCAATCCCGATGTCAGGATGGACGCACTGGTGTCCTTGGGAAACTTGTAGCGTTTGTCCAGCGTCAACGTGACTGAGGCCTGGAATTTTTCATTGTCGAAGACGATATTGGTCACGCGTCCGACCAGCACGCCCGCGCTTTTCACCGGCGCCTTTTGTTTCAAGCCGCCAATGTTCTCGAAGCGCGCATCGACGGAGTAGGTTTCGGTCACCCGTTCCGAACCCAAATTGCCCACGCGCAGCGCCAGCACCAGCAATGCCGTTACGCCCATAAGCATGAATATGCCGACCATCAGGTCGATGTTTTTGCGGTCCATCAGTGAACACCCCTAAGCATGAATGCGGTCAAAATCAGATCCAGCAGCAGTACCGTTAGCGCGGCAGTCACGACCGTACGCGTGGTCGCACGCGAGACCCCTTCTGCGGTCGGTTCGGCGTCGAAGCCTTCAAAGGTCGCGATGATGGATACGGCGATACCGAACACAAATGATTTCACGAAGCCATTCAAAATATCATAGCGAAAATCCACCGCCGCCTGCATATTGCTCCAAAACACGCCGGGATCGATGTCGATCAACACGACGCCGACCACAAAACCGCCAAAAATACCCATCGCCGAAAAGAGTGCGGCAAGTAAAGGCATGGAAATTACCCCGGCCCAGAAACGCGGTGCCACGACGCGAGCGATGGGATCGATCGCCATCATGTCCATTGCTTTCAGTTGCTCGGTGGCTTTCATCAAACCGATTTCGGCGGTAATTGCCGAACCCGCGCGGCTCGCAAACAGCAATGCCGCCACCACTGGCCCAAGTTCACGTACCAGCGACAACGCCACCAACACGCCCATGGTTTCCTGCGCGCC
The DNA here is from genome assembly GCA_043744315.1 of Betaproteobacteria bacterium. Taxonomy (GTDB): domain Bacteria; phylum Pseudomonadota; class Gammaproteobacteria; order Burkholderiales; family Usitatibacteraceae; genus UKL13-2. The sequence continues at coordinate 20,497 of JAYTUX010000195.1, forward strand.
GTATTTTTGCAGCGTTTCGAAGCCTTGCAGACCAAGCACCATGCCAACGAATAACCCCGACACCATAATGATGACCAGCGACATGACGCCGGCGAAATAGATTTCGCGAACGATGAGACTAAAGCGGCGAAAACTCTTGCCCGATGCTGCGAGTACCATCCAGAAAAAACGCGCAATGGCACCTCCGCGCCAGAGTGTTTCGATGCCGCGATGGCCCAGGCTGCGAATGGCACCAATCATATCGACTCCTTTGATCGAGCGAGACCGAGATCATTCGCGTACGAGATCGCAGGATAATGAAACGGCGTCGGCCCATCGAGTTCCGCATGCACGAATTGCCTGATGAAAGGCTCCTCGGATCGGCGAATTTCGTCTGGGGTGCCATGGCCGACGATACGACCGTCGGAGACGAAGTACAGGTAATCGACAATCTGCAATGACTCCACCACATCATGCGTCACCACGATCGACGTGGCACCGAGTGCGTCGTTGAGGCGTCGTATCGTTTGCCCGACCACAGCGAGTGAAATCGGATCGAGCCCGGCGAAAGGCTCGTCGTACATGATCATCATCGGATCCAGTGCGGCGGCGCGCGCCAATGCAACCCGACGCGCCATGCCCCCCGACAATTCGGACGGAAACAATTGCGCGGCACCGCGCAGACCCACGGCGTTCAATTTCATCAGCACCAGATCGCGGATCATGTCTTCGGGCAGGTCGGTGTGTTCGCGCAACTGAAATGCAACATTGTCAAATACGGTCATGTCGGTAAACAGCGCACCGAACTGGAACAGCATGCCCATTTTCCGCCGCATTGCATACATTGCATCGGGATTTAGCTGGCCGACATTTTCGCCATTGACCAACACTTTGCCTTTGGAGGCGATCAACTGGCCGCCAATAAGGCGCAATAGCGTGGTTTTGCCGCAACCTGAACCGCCCATGATGGCGACGACCTTTCCCCGCGGCACCTGCAGCGAAATGCCTTTGAGGATGGCGCGTTTGCCATATGCGAAATCGACGGCGTCGATATCAACCAGTGGTGGGGGGGTCATCGGTGGCTAAGAAAAATATTGATTGTTGTTGATCCCAAGTCAATTGATTGATGGCATGGGAAATCCGTGGCCGCATGTTGCGGGGCGTCGCAAAGGTGCATTACGGCAAATTCACTGCGCGGCAACGTAAGATTTTATCACCCCCACCATCGAGAATCACTGCAATGGACGAATTCAAGTGTCATCGCCATGACCATGTGGCAGCAAATGCGTTGGCGGTGATCGCGAGAGGCGCGTCGTTAGTACCGGGACTCACTATAATCGCGGTATGTCGAACCCCCGGCGAAGCAATCGTCCATTACCCGCGTGGCCGTGAAACCCGCGCTGCTTATTGTCGACGACGATCCATTGATCGGCGAGAGCCTTGCGTTCGCGCTGTCGGGCGACTTCGAGGTGCAAGTCAGAGAATCTCGCGCGACCGCGATGGATCTGCTCAAGAGTGGCGCGTATCGTCCGGTGATCGCGTTAATCGATCTTGGTCTGCCGCCAATGCCGAACTTGCCGACAGAAGGCTTCAAGCTGGTCAGCGATTTACTCGCGTGGTCGCATGACATCCGCATCATGGTGTTGTCCGGGCAAAACGAAGACTCGAACGCCCGCCGCGCGCGCGCGCTGGGCGCAACCGACTTGGTGCCCAAACCGTGTGATCCGGTTAGGCTGAAAAAGCTGCTGCAAAACGCCCTCAAAGCGAGAGAAGTTGATGCGCCGACGGATCCCGATGAAGCCGCGCACAATTTGATCGGCGACAGCCCCCCGATGCGCAAATTGAAGAGCCAGATCGATCTTTATGCGACCTCTGCCTTTCCTGCGCTGATAGAGGGTGAATCCGGCAGCGGCAAGGAACGCGTGGCAGCAGCGCTTCACTACTTGAGCCCGCGTGCAAAAGCGCCATTCCTTGCGCTCAATTGCGCGGCGATTTCCGCGAATCTCGTTGAACCGACGCTGTTCGGCTATGCCAAGGGTGCTTTCACAGGGGCCGCCGGAAGCAAGGCGGGATATTTTGAAGACGCTGGCAATGGCACCCTGTTTCTGGATGAGATTGGCGAGTTGCCGCTGGATTTGCAGCCAAAGCTTTTGCGGGTATTGGAAAATGGGGAATTTCAGCGGGTCGGCGAGACCCATTCACGTCGATCCAGCGCCCGCATCGTCGCCGCCACCAACCGCGACCTGCGTGCCGAAGTAAAGTCCGGGCAATTCCGCGCCGATCTCTATCATCGAATTTCGGTTTTTTCACTGCGTGTACCACCGCTGCGGGAGCTTGGCGAAGACAAGTTGAAACTGCTCGAGCACTATCGAATTTCCTATGCGGTGAAACAAGGTGGCGAGCCATTTGTCCTCGATTCTGCAGCGCGGGATGTTTGGCTTGCCTACGGTTTCCCAGGCAATGTTCGCGAACTGAAGAATATTGCGATTCGCTTGACAGCAAAGTACGGCGGCTACACTGTCAGCGAAGTCGATTTACGCGCGGAATTTGAACTTTCAACCGAAATTGAGGGCGTCAACGTCGCGGCCGCCGCTACGCACGCAGCGGAATCTCCCCGTTCCTACGCAGCAGAAATCGAATCGCAAAGCGCGTTCAATCTGGCGTCCACCCTGGCCGCCATTGAATTGCAGTACATTGACGCCGCAATCGAACTCGCCAAGGGCAACATGTCGCAAGCCGCTCGATTGCTAGGCGTATCGCGCTCGACGTTGTATAGCCGGTTGGATGCGCTGCGCCCGGGAACTAGTGCCAATGGCGATATCGGCTAAGGGATTGAATCCGACGCGATGCTACACTCACAATCAAACCAAGAACCCCACGCGCAACGTCGGAAACGTCATCCATGACGATTTATCTCGAACATTTCGGCCTCAATGAGGCCCCGTTCAAAATTACCCCGCATACGGAATTTTTCTTTGCCGGTGCAAATCGCGGCGAAACCCTTGAGGCATTGATTTACGCCATTACCAGTGGTGAAGGCATGGTGAAGGTCACTGGCGAAGTCGGTGCGGGCAAAACCATGCTGTGCCGCGTGTTGATGGAGAGGTTGCCGGACACTGTCGAAACCATATACCTTGCGGTACCCTCGCTTTCGCCGGATGAAATGCTGGCCACCATCGCCGACGATCTTGCCGTCGATGCCCACGGCGGCAATACAACGAAACTGATTCGCGCGCTACAAGAACGGCTGATTGCCACCCATGCCGCAGGCAAGCAAGTGGTTGCGCTTATCGATGAGGCACACGCGATGCCGCTTGAAACACTTGAGGAAATCCGTCTCCTCTCGAACCTCGAAACCAGTCACGACAAGTTGATGCAAATCGTGCTGTTCGGACAGCCCGAACTCGATCAGCATTTGATGTTGCCGCATATGAGGCAGCTGAAGGAGCGCATCACTCACAGCTTCAATTTGTTGCCGCTGCCTGCAAGGGATATCAAGGACTATTTGAATTTTCGGCTGCGTGCCGCCGGGTACAAAGGGCCAAATCTTTTTTCGCCGGATGCGCTGAAATTGATCGCGGAAGCTTCCGAAGGCCTCACCCGCCGAATCAATATTTATGCCGATAAAACGTTGCTGGCCGCCTATGCCGACAACACCCATACCGTCACGCCTGATCACGTGCGTGCGGCGATTAGCGACACACAAATCGTCTTACCTGGAAAGAGTGGCGGAAGCAGGCTCTGGGCTGCCGTTGCCGCGTCGTTGCTGGTGGGCGCAGTCGCCGGGTTCCTGGCGGGGAGATTTACAGCGCCTGTCAATCAAGTGGCGGCGTCGGTCGCTACCGCACCATTGACCACATCCAGCCCAATAAAATCGGTCAAAACAATGCCGGTTGAAGTGGTCGAAAGCGCGAAAACACCCGACGGCGCAACAAGCGAAATGCCGTCGACACTAAACACGAGCACCTCGTCGGAAAAATCGGCGGAAGCCCTGCAAAAAACAGAGCCATTGGCAGGCAATACGAAAGTTGCCGGGTCGTCGGCTGCTGAAGGCGTGAAATTGACTTCCGCCGCGACGATTTCTTCGCCCGCATTCGCTACTCCCGGCGCGCCCGATTCCGCTGCCGCGAAGTCTGCCTCACCCGCTGCGACAATTGCGACGTCCGCAGATTGGCTCGATGCCAGAATGGATGCCGATGCGTCGCGACTGGCGGGATTGCCGGCCAACCGCTATTCGATCCAATTGATGACCGCGCATTCAGCTGAGAAATCGGCAATAGAAAGCTTTTTGCGCAATGCGAGCCGGGAACTGAACCCGGATCGGATCATGATTTATCCGGCGGGTACCAAAGACAATCCGCGAGTCAGTGTGCTGTACGGCAATTTTGTCGAGCGTGCGGATGCCATCGATGAAATGCAGCGATTGTCATCAAAAATGACGAAATTTCGGCCATATGTCAGAGCGGTGAGCGCGATCCGCGAAGACATTCGTTCACCAGGTGGTTAAGTCGCAATTCAAATGAATGTGATGTACTGGCCACATATAGGCCCATCGATTCGAAACTAAAGTTATTTTTCAATATACCCTCCAACCCATTGCTTTTATTGGCAAATCCTTCTATAAAGTCAATTGGAGAATGCGCGACGAACTGACAATTCCGTACGCGCTGATGAAAAAGCGAAAAATCTGCGTGAAAGTGATATGCACCTTCAGCCTGGAAAGATTACGCCAGCCATGATGTCGCCAACGGTTTCTAACCACGCTGTGAACATTCAAGCCGGGAAAATAAACCGCTTGCCGCAACATTGCGTGGCGGTCATATTGTTTGCCGCGAATATGGCCGGCTGCGGAACATTGCCGGTTGCTCGTACCGACGGCCATTTGCAAAATGATTCCCCAGCGCGCGCTGCGCAAAACGGCAATTCCGCCGGCGGCGC
>JAYTUX010000196.1:0-6535 GCA_043744315.1 Betaproteobacteria bacterium
GGCGAAAGAACCGTCACGCTGTGCCCCATCTTCTCAAGAGCGAGAACAATGCTGACAATGTGTACGCCCTCAGCACCCCGGCCTTGCGTTCGGTGATGGTAAAGAATTTTTCTTGGCTGTTGCCGACGACTCATTAGCGCATACCTCCATAGAGCAATTCATAGCGCGCCACCATTTGGTCGATGGAAAACTCGGCCTCGAGAAACTTCCGACCGGTGTTGCCCAAACCATTGCGGATCATTGGCGATTGAACAAGAGAGCGTATGGCGTCGGCCATTGCAGAGATGTCGCCCGCGGCGACGAGAATGCCGGTATCCGGCTTGACCGTTTCTGCCATACCGCCAACATTCGTGCCAATTACCGGCAGGCCCGCGCGCATGGCTTCAAGCATTGCAATGGATATTCCCTCATAGTTTGATGACATCAGAAAAATGTCGGATTGTGCCAGAAGTTCCGATACGTCTTGCCGAAATCCGGTGATCACGACGCGATCTTCGATTCCGAGTTCCCGCAATAGCGAAACGAGTTTCGTACGCTCGGGGCCATCGCCAACCAGATAAAGCGTTGCAGTTTGGCAATCTGCGGCGTGAAACGCGCGGATCATCATGGCTTGATTCTTGACCTCCGCAAGTCGGCCCACCGTAATGCACCGTATTTCGCCACTTTCCTTTTTGGCAATTGGGATCCCTTGCGTCTTTATGCCGTTGTGAACGGTCAGCAGACGTGTTGGCGCGATACCGATTTCATCACGAATATATTCCTGGATCGAATCTGAAACCGTGACAATTTTCGCGAAGCGTGGCGAAAACAATCGCTCCAGCGTATGTCGGATAGATCGTTTCAGGCGGGACCGCCATCCCGGGAGGTAATCCAGATAGGGACCATGTACGGTATGTATCGCTACTTGCGTGCGTGCAAGCAGACCCGCGAGTGCCGCCTCGAGATACACGCCCCAATTGTGCGCATGCAACACATCAATTTTGTAGTTTCGCAGTATCTGCGCAAGTCTGAATGGCACAAAATAATCGTTTCCCTCTCGCTTGTTGAGGCATAGCACACGTATCTGCGAATCGACCGTGCCACCAAGGTCGCCGACCTGCTTCACGCAGCATATCGTCACCTCATGTCGTTCCGCCATTGCATTGGCGAGGTCGATGGCGACCTTTTCCGCGCCACCAAACTCCAACGATTCGATAAGGTGCAGGACCCGCATCCGCTTAGCGATTTTCCACGGCGCCAGCAGGGGCCGCCGCAATGTCGCGAACTTTCAGGCACATTTCCCATGCGCTGACATAGTGAAGACGGTATCCAGTCCGATCCCGGAATCGCGCCTCAAGCGCGCTCCAAAGTTCGTTGAATCCGCCGGAAAACAGCATGTCCATGGTTGCATCCACGGCGCCGTGGGTGTGAACCTTGATAAAGAGGTGCCCAGGTGCGCCGCGCACGCCGATGTTGCATTGTTCCCACAGCGCCACTCTTTGCGGAGTAGGCGGCGTATCGTGTGAAATTTCGGAGGCCTCGATGCGAGGTATGAGGCCGAATTTACGGCTCAACCAATTCAGGCAAAGTGGCCCCTGAATCAGCAGCAACTCGCCCACTCGGCCCCACTCGCCTCGTGTCACATCCTGTCCGGAATCGTGCGACTTGCACTTTCCATCTTTGCCGCTCGCGAAATAGATTGAATTGATTTTTGACGTTTGCGTATCGCTTGGTGCCGAAGGCATGGTCATATCGCAGCGGCAGCCAGTGCGTACCAGCACATCCAATTCATTGGTGACTCCACACCATCGGCCATCGGGACGGGAATTGTCGAGTGCCCAATTGCCGTGAATGAAACAGTAGGCGACCTCGTTATCGATCGGATCTCGCCGCAAGTAGCCGTGCCGCTCAAACAGGGTTGTCTTGAACTCATTAAGCGTACGCTCAAGATTCGATGCCGTGTCGTTGTCGTGATGCAAATGAAGCTCAACATCCCCAAGTCCTGCCGCGCAAATTGGCTTCAATTGGTCCAGAACTTCAGGATCGTATTCCTCGGCAGGATAGAAAAATGAATGGATGGGGTGACTGCCGGTGCTGTCGACGTGTTGCGTAGCGAGAGCAGGGTAATGCTCGGTCCAGCGGCGTACCCGTGCATGCGCAACTTCACGCGTGGCTCCATAGCCGTATGGCTCGTAGTGATCGGCAAAACAGAAATAGACATCCACGCCATTTTCCGGCTTGTCCGGCTTGCGCGATGCAAAAGCACGAATGTAGCCGCCCATCCAGAGGTGCATATTTCGCGAGCGCAGGATCGCCCAGAATGCGACAATTCCGATAGCTACGACCACAGCAGCGATGATAATCGCGTTCATTACCGAGTCACTCGCTCTGGATTATTCATCGCTTGGCCTTTTGCCAATTGACGTTTTGTGTCTGGCGGAGGTGCCGGATCAAGCCGAATAATGCGGCAACATTCATTGTCGAAAAATAGAACGGAACGTAAACAAATGTCGGTAAATGTATTTTCTTGCGCATTGCCCACCCCAAAAAAGCGAGTGCATAAAATGCCAATTGTGCAATCAACAGAAAGAAGTAAAGCGGGGAGTCGATCAGCAAAGCAGAAGTGACCAGCAGGACGAGTAACCACACCGGCGAGGTCCAGCGCAGCACCTTGTGTGAAAAGAACGCAAAAGTGAACCAGTTTCGCGGTGGCAGAAGAAATGCGGCGTGCCGGATAAGGGTCTGGAATCCACCCGCAACCATGCGTACTTTTACATTGAAGTCGTCGCCAATTTCAATGGACGCAAATTCAAGCGACTCAGCACCGGGCTCATAGAGTACGCGAAAGCCTTTTTTGACAATAATCAGGGTTAGTTCAGCGTCATCGTTGATGACCGCCGTATCCATTGGCTCGTACAACTCGCGCCGCACGGCAAATATTTCGCCATCTCCATTGGTGATCGTTCCCAATCGGCTTTCCGCTAACTTAATGGCCGATTCATAGCGCCAATACAAGCTGTCGCCCTCGCTCGATTCCCTGTCCCGTGCCTCGCGGATACGTTTCATACCACATACGCCGCCAACGGATGGATCGACGAAATTTTTGATGAGTGCTCGAATTGCGCCAGGATTGAAATCATTGTTTGCGTCGGAAAATACGACGATTTCACCGCGCGATGCCGCGACGCCGCGATTGAGTGCCGCGGTCTTTCCAAGTCGCTCAGGGGTATGCATGGAAACGACGCCTTTTGCCGAAAATTGTTCGACAATCGAGGCGGTATTGTCGTTGGATCCATCCGAAACGACGATTACTTCAAACAATTCGGCGGGGTAGTCGAGTGCAATTGAATTGGCGAGTTTTTGTGCGATGACTTTTTCTTCGTTGTAGGCGGCAACAATCAGACTGACAAACGGCAACCTGCGTGCGGAAGGCAGGTCACTGGGCAATTTCTTTGTTTTCAGTCGCACCAAAAACAAAACCACTGCAGGGTAGATCAGGTAGTGGTGCGCAAGCAGGCAAAATGAACCCCAAAAAATCCAGTGACTCATACTTTCGCCTCGGCACTTTCACGCGACTGACCAGCATGAGCTTTACGTGCGGGATGCGAGTGAAGCGCCGTCATTGTTTCGGCTAACAGGACTTTCAAGCGGTTGTGCTCATCGGGTGATGCGATATTAAATGTGAACCGAATGCCGACGTCATGAACCAAATAAAGCGTCGCCCAAAGCAGCGGATCTGTGGCATCGATGCCGACATTTTTCTGATATTCATACAGCAATCCTTGCTCCTCTGAATTGAAATTCCATGAAAGTATCGCCGCTCGATATACGTCGGAAATACGCATGGATTGGCGAATGCTGCGGTTATAGACAATCAAATACAGCAGATCGAGAAAAGGCAATCCTTGCTTTGCGGAGAGTTCCCAATCGATGACGCCGACAACCGCCATTGTCTGTGGATTAAGGATGACGTTTTCGAGTTTATAGTCGCCATGTTGCCATACTGTTTGCCAAGCGATACCCGCTGCGCGATTTTTCACGAGCGAAAGGAGGCTTTGGAATTCGGCAATGAGCGCGGGATATCGGTCAATCGCGTGTTGGAAGAGAGCATCGAATTGCTTAACGCGAATTGGCGAAGGGTCGGCATTTCGCTCGATGGTGGCCAAATGAAAATCCGACAAGAATTTGACGGCGTTGCGAGTCGCAATCTGCGTTCCTGGGCATGTCCGGTCAATGGTCATCCCAGGTAGTTCTGTCAGAACGAAGTAGCGGAATGTGTCAAAGTTTCCGCTGGAAACAACTTGCGGGAGCTTTCCCCGCAAATCGGGCAGGCGCAGCGTCAACTCGTTCAGTGTTGCGGCTTCGACTTCCCTTCGCGCAATGGCTTGGCGATCGTCAGTCAGAACAATGACGAGTCGGCCGTATTTTTCTTCCTTTACGCCGTAAGAAATTATGGCTTTTCGCCAAAGTAACTGGCACTTTTTCATTTCAAGGCGCGCAGGCGCGACAACAGGCAACGACTGAAGCACTTCCGCAAGATGATCGATGACGGACGGCGCAACATATTCTTTCGACGCGACGAGACCGTAGGCGGGTGACCAACGACGTGCGCCACTCTTGCCGTAACACCACTCCTTGAGGCGCTCTCGCCAAAGGACACTATTCTTGACAGACGTATAGCCTTCGCTGGATAGAATTTCAAACACGCGATCATCTGACAAGAGGAAGGGATGCAGGCGCAGCATGGTGCCCGCAAAACCGGCATTGGCGAACAAGTCGCACACTTCTCCGGGCCGGAATCGCTTGTTGCTTCGGAACAGGGGCCCAAGACCCGATAGAGATGCGCCGTTGCGAAATCCAAGATAGCAATAGCCACCTGGCCGAAGCAAACGATTGACTAATCCCAGTAACTGATTCAGATGGTTTTCATTGCCAATACTGAGCAACACTCCATCAAAATCGTGAACGATGAATGCACCAATGCATGCTTCACCTTTTGGCAGCAGCCATTTGGATTCAAGGTACTGGCAAAGTCTTTGGCATTCGCCTGGCGCAGGCGCAACTTGATGAGGAGCGGATAAATCGATGGCGTGTACGTCCAATCCCATACGACGAAAGAATGCGCTCGGGTAGGAACGCGCGAAATCGACGCACAGCACGTCACCTGTTGGGTTGCCATTGAGAATCACATGCCAGCCCGGCGCGTCGCGTTTGGGCACAGAATTTACGGGATCAACGACAACCTTTAACAGGTCGTGGCACGCATCGGAAGCCGTGACGTTTGATACATTTTCTTTGCGATCGTCCGAGTCGATTTCCAGCGTAAAAACGCTGGGAAGTTCAAGCATGGCGCGGAACCAGGCAGTCGTCGTGTTTCTTTCAACCTGCAAGCGTGGCATTGCGAACCGATTCACGCGATCCAGGTAATTTGGGCCAGGAATATAGGACAAAGCCAATTGATAGCCGGCGCGCTTTACGGCAGTAATGACGCGGTCATTGAACGCATTCGGCCCGCCCTCCGGATACGCAATGACATTGGTAACCTTTCCAAGTTGCCGCTCAATGCTTGCTCGGGATTCAACCAGTTCAAACTCCAGCGCTGCGTCATCCAGCTTGGTCAAAATGGGGTGCGAAATGGCGTGTGAGCCGAATTCAATGCCGTTGTTTGACATTTCGCGGACTTGATCCCAGGTAAGCGTCACACTAAGATCGGCATCGTCCGGATGGGGCGAAAATTTCAGCGTGGTGGCGAGGCATTCAATTTTTTCACGACGCAAAGGATCGGGAAGTTCCTTGAGATATGCCAGTACACTTTCCGCCGCTCGACGACGGGAGGAAATATCACTCAGCGAGTGAGGTTGGGCGAGACCGGGCAACTGCCACATTCCCGGTGCGGCATGAAACAACATATTTGAAACACGGTCGAACCAAAACACCTCTTTCTTGCCCACATATCCAGTCGAAAGAAACACCGTTGCCGGGACACCGAGACTTCGCAGTATGGGATATGCATGCACAAAGATATCCGCATAGCCGTCATCAAATGTGACGACGATGGCACGACGAGGTAATGACGTTTTGCCATCCAATGCAGTCAAAACATCGGAGAGCGAAATCGGCGCAAAATTCTTTGCGACATATTCGATCTGATCACGAAAATCCACCGTCGATGCGCTAATCAGCGCAGGATCAAATGGAAAGTGTGTTTCGTCGGCGACGTTGAAGACCCGGTGGTAGGTCAAAATTCTCAGTTCGTGCCGACGCCAAGTGGGCAGGTGCGGCAGCAGGGACAACAAACCCGTGGCATGAAGAGCGCTTGCCAAAAGCTCTTTCTTGCCGGTCATTGTGGAATTGTCTTTGGTTTCAGAATGGCCATCTCTGCATCAGAAATAGAGTGTCGCAAACGTTTTGACAAACAATATCCAGACTAGCGGCACAAAAAATGTGATCGCGAAATCACGGCGGGTATAGCGCACTTCTTCCTTCAAGTTATTTGCCACAACGGCGCATAATCCAATCAGGAAATAGAAGGTCTCATATTCAAGCGTGACAAACA
>JAYTUX010000197.1:0-2029 GCA_043744315.1 Betaproteobacteria bacterium
CAAGCGGTCACTGCAATTCGTTGGAAATTTATCAAGCGAAGTTACCCCAAGGTGAATGAGAAAAAAGCATGTTTGTTCGTGACATTAATAAGGCAGCCACAGACTCGACAGGCTCATTGGCTCACGGACGGTTCGTCGGCAACGCCCACTTTTTCCAGTCGGTAGCCGAAGTTATATACCGGTGTCAATCGCACGCCACGCGCGGGACCGATTTCCAGTTTTTTGCGTACGCGGCTCATGTGTGTGTCAACGGTTCGCGACTGCACATCGGCTGAACGCCCCCAGACGCTTTCGGACAGATGGCCGCGTGAAATGAGCCGACCGAGATTTCGAAAAAGAAAAACCGTCAGATCGTATTCTTTTTCGGTCATTTCAATAGCTGCCTTGTCGAGCGTAACCACACGATTCACAAGATCGATTCCATAAGGCCCAATCGAGATCGGCTCGACTTCAGATTGTTTGGGTCTGGAGCGCCGCAATAGTGACTCTACCCGCGCCAGCAATTCAAGCCGTCGTACCGGCTTGACCATGTAGTCGTCGGCACCGGCTTCAAGTGCGGCGACGATATCTGCTTCAGAGTCACGGCTGGTCGCAAACAGAACTGGCACCGTTGATTGCTGCTTTTCGCGCAGCCAGCGAACCACTTCCTCACCCGAAAGATCGGGCACATTCCAATCGAGCACAAACAAATCGAAGCTTTCCCGACTTGCCTCGCGAACAATTGCTTTTCCGGAGGTGAAATTGTGGACGCTGTGGCCGACCGCTTCTAGCCAATGTTGCGTCATTGATCCTAGGACGACGTCATCTTCGAGCAATGCGATCCGCATAACTTCACCAATTTTTTCTGCTGCGTGAATTTTCAGTATAGCAGTGCGCGCCTTTACAGAAACCTAGTGTACTGGTTCACCTCCCGCAGCAACCCGCTCCAAACGGTAGCCTGCGTTATAAATCGGCTGCAAGCGATATCCATGTTTTTGCGACAGGTCTAACTTCTTCCTGACGCGAGAGATGTGCGTATCAATGGTTCTCGATAATTCTGAAATCGGTCGGCCCCACACTGAACTGGAAATGAGTTCACGCGAAAGCAGTTTTCCGGCATTCCTGAACAGAAAAAGCGCCAACTCGAATTCTTTTGCCGTCAGATCAATATGTATTGAATCGCAAAATACTTGCCTGCCGCTCGGCAAAAACTGATACGCGCCAAATACTTCTTCCTGCGTGCCGATTGGTCCCTTGTGCACGCGCCGCGTCACCGCGTTGATGCGAGACAGTAATTCGTTATGGCGCACCGGCTTGACCAGATAGTCATCGGCACCTGCATCAAGTGCACGGACAACATCAATTTCCGCATCGCGGACGCTGGCAAATAATATCGGCGCGGCAATCTGCGGCTGTAACTTCAACAGCTTTAATACTTCGAGACCCGTGATGTTGGGCAACATCCAGTCAAGCAAAAAGACATCAAATTCCTGCAGTGATGTGTAATCAAGGAGTTTCGCGCTTGATGTAAACAGCGTCACCCGATGATCGGCATCCTCCAGCCATTTCTTTGTTATCGCTCCGACATTAGGGTCGTCTTCCAGAATCGCAATCAGCATAGCGCTTACCTTTGGCTTTCAATATTTTTCGCCGTTCATACGATGCAAACCATCGTGCTGCAAGGCGTCCTGCGCGAGACGTTGATGTGTATGTTTTACCGTTTTTACAAAGCCGTATGTTGTTTTTACCCTAAACGGGACACCTGCGCACAGGTTACAAATGCGACACAACTCCGCCAACGCTAACGCAGTGCCTTCATGCCCTCTTCCAGGCCTTTGCCGGTCATCGGAAACATGCGATCTTCCATCAGCTCTCGCACCATCTTGATCGACTGTGTCCAGGGCCAATGCGCTTCGGGCGAGGGGTTAATCCAGATCGCCCGCCGATAAAAATCGGTTAGGCGCTTGAGCCATACGATTCCCGTCTCGTCGTTCCAGTGTTCTACGCTGCCGCCCGGTTGCAGGATTTCATACGGGCTCATGGTGGCGTC
>JAYTUX010000198.1:0-2026 GCA_043744315.1 Betaproteobacteria bacterium
GACGTGCTTGGCTTAAAATGCTGAGGCATACTCGTATCTGTACTCGCTCTGGCAATAGCAATATTTTTTGAATTCATTTTTAACATCACCTTCAAATTCTCGCAGGCTTTCCCCTTGTTTAGCATTTTCGGTTCAAAAAAATCAGACCCATCCGCTGTCGAGCCTGCCGCGAGCCCGCCGGAAGCCACTGGCTGGTTGTCACGACTCAAAACCGGGCTTTCCAAAACCCGTGCGGTGCTCAATACCGACGTGTCAGCATTATTCACCCGCCACGGCAGCGTGGATGAGGCGCTGTTCGACGAACTGGAAACGGCATTGATCAAAGCTGATGTGGGTGTTAATGCCACCACCCGATTGGTCACCAGCCTGCGTCGCGCGGCCAAAGACAAAAAAATCGCCGACGCTGCATCGCTGCAAGCCGAGTTTGAAACCTCGCTCATCGAGCTCGTCGCGCCGCTTGAAAGAATGCTCGATACATCGACTGCAAAACCATTCGTCATCATGATTGCCGGCGTGAATGGTGCAGGAAAGACGACCACCATCGGCAAGCTTGCAAAATATTTTCAGGGCCAGGGAAAGAGCGTGATGCTGGCTGCTGGCGACACCTTTCGCGCTGCCGCGCGCGAGCAATTGACGACATGGGGCGAGCGCAACAACGTGACCGTCATTTCACAGGATGGCGGCGATGCGGCTGCGGTGATTTTTGATGCGATTCAATCCGCCAAGGCGCGCGGTATCGATATTCTTCTGGCTGATACGGCCGGGCGATTGCCGACGCAATTACATTTGATGGAGGAAATAAAAAAAGTGAAGCGCGTCATCAGCAAGGCGGATGCCACCGCACCGCATGAAACCTTGCTGGTACTCGATGCCAACACCGGCCAGAATGCGCTAAGCCAGGTAAAGGCGTTCGACGACGCGCTGCAACTCACTGGTTTGGTCGTGACCAAGCTCGATGGTACCGCCAAGGGTGGCATGATCGCCGCCCTTGCAGTAGATAAACCGGCAGCGCCGATTCCAGTGCGGTTTATCGGCATCGGTGAAAGCATCGATGACCTGCGCCCCTTCAACGCAAAAGAATTTGTACACGCGTTGTTCCGTTAATGTCGCCACCATTTCTGCACACGTGATTTCATTTTCCAATACCGTCAAACGCTATCCGAACGGCTTTGAGGCGCTCAAAGGTGTTTCGCTGACCATTGAAAAAGGCGAAATCGTCGCGCTCACCGGCCATTCCGGTGCGGGCAAATCCACGCTGTTGCGGCTGGCGGCCGGAATCGAAATCGCGTCGCAAGGGTCGGTGTCGGTAAACAATCAGAACGTGGGGCAATTGAAGGAAGCCGGACTTGCCGTGTTGCGTCGCAATCTCGGCCTGGTATTTCAGGATCACAAACTATTGTTTGATCGCAACGTGTTCGAGAACGTCGCGCTGCCGTTGTCGATTGCTGCTTTCTCTCATATTGAAACCGGCAAACGGGTTCGCGCCGCACTCGATAAAGTCGGCTTGCTGAATCGTGAAAAAGCTGACCTCATCACCTTGTCTGGCGGCGAGCAACAACGGCTCTGCATCGCGCGTGCCATCGTCAACCGCCCGGCGACACTGATTGCCGATGAACCGACCGGCAACCTCGATCAGGCATACGCGGAAACGATCATCGATCTTTTTAAATCGTTCAATCAAGTCGGCGTCACGGTGTTGCTGGCCACACATGATGAAGTCGGGCTGGCGCGCCTGAACTGCCGCCGCATCACACTCGAAGCGGGAAAATTAATCGCATGAAGGCATGGCTCATCTCGCACGGCCACGCCTGCGGACGCGCCGTCAGACGGCTACTCTCGCAGCCGACGGTGACGCTGCTGTCGGTGCTTGTCATCGGCATCGCCATCACGCTGCCGCTCGGGCTGTATATGGCGTTTGCCAACGTGAGCGCCGCCGCCAGCCGCGTCAATACCGAACCGAACGTGAACGTTTATCTCGCGCTCAACGCCAGCGAGCAGGAGGCAAAAGAGCTTGAGCGCAAATTGA
>JAYTUX010000199.1:0-2024 GCA_043744315.1 Betaproteobacteria bacterium
AACCGCGTCAAGCCCCCCAATGCAACAGAGATCATCCTTGTCATAGCGAAGCGTAACGGTATGGTTGCCGGCTGCAATGGGAATGGCGATCGGCATCGCTGGATAACCGGCAATTCCAGACGCGCCGGTCAATGCAACATTAACGCAACCGACTCCGCCAAGCGCGCTGATATCCTGCGCAACCCCATCGATCAGCACCTGGAAACAATCCCATCCGGTCTCTGTCGACACGCGCGCCTTGAGAAGAATATTTCCAGTATTGAAATTGGCATTGAGTTGCAGGCCTGCTTGCAATGGTGTACCCGAGCTTGCGACAGGTGCCGACTTGAAACTACAAGTACCGGCGGATGGAGAGTCTGTCGCCACGATCCAACTTGATTCCGCGCCCGGTTGCTGAATCCAACCTGGCGGGATGACGCAATTGGGCGGAAAAACTTCTGCCGCCAAGTCAGCGACCATGAAATTTTGCGCCACCGGTGTCGCGGCAGTGTAGTTTGCGTTGCCCATCTGATTTGCGGTGACCATGCAACTCCCCGCCATTCCACTCAGCGTGATGGTCGATCCATTAACCCCGCCTTGCGAACACACGCCCGACGCGGTGAACGTGACAGGATTGCCTGAATTGCCGCCCGTCGCCGCGACCACAAACGGCGCATCCGTCGTGACCTTGTTGGGCAGTGGCGCGAAGGTGATGGTCTGACTGCCCTGATTGATGGTCAGCGACACATCATCGAACGTGGAGGCGTATTGCGTGTCGGCGGCCTTGGTCGCGCGCACGGTGCAAGTGCCGATCGCAACATAACTGACCGTCGTGGCGGCCACCATGCAAACACCGTTCGTCAGCGACGCGTAACTCACGCCACCGATGCCCGAACCACCGGTACTGGTTAGCGCACCGGTGAGGCCCGCAATGCTGGCGGCGGGCGCAGCGAATCCGTCTATCAGCGCCGTCAATGCCGCCTGCGTGGCGAGGTTGATCGTGATCGTCACGTCGTCAAAGGTCGACAGGTATTGGCTATCCGCCCCCCGGGTCGCGCGCACGATGCAGGTGCCGCCGGCAATGTAACTTACCGTTGTCGCCATGACGGTGCATACGCCGGTCGTTTGCGAGACGTAACTCAACGCGCCGACACCCGATCCACCGGAAATGCTCAACGCGCCACTGAGGAAAACGGTGCTGGCCGACGGCGCCGCGACCCCGCCAATCAATGCGGTCAACGTCGTCTGCGTGGCCGGGTTGATGGTGATCGACACATCGTCGAAAGTGGACAGGAAATTCGTATCGGCGGCCTTGGTCGCGCGCACGGTGCAGGTACCCGAGGCGACGTAGCTCACGACGGTGCCCGCAACGGTGCAAATGGTATTTGTCAGCGAGGCATAGCTCGGCGCGCCACCGCCGGAGCCACCGGAAATACTCAACGCGCCACTGAAAAACACGGTGCTGGCCAGCGGCGTTCCTGAACCGCCGATCTGCGCAGTAAGCAGGGCTTGCGGTGCCTGATTGACGGTCAACGTAAATGAATCCGACAACGCCGAGGACGTCGTGGTCAGCGGCTTGTTCGCGGTGATGGTGCAACTACCAACCCCGGCCGCCGTGAGTGTTGTTCCGGAGATCGAGCAGATCAGGGAATTCGATGTCGAATACGTCACGCCGCCACTGACTTCGCCGCCGCTGGTGCTCAAGGTTCCGGTCTGGCCGAAAACAAACGCGGTCGGCATCGCAGAGCCGCCCAGCAGCGCCGTGAATGGCGTCGCGGTGCTGACGGCATGGTCGTTCAAATCATGATTCCACTCGCCGCCACTTCTCGCCGTCGCGAACAGCGTATGGGCGGTACCATTCGCCGCACCCACGGGCATGATGAAACTAAACGCATAGCTGCCGACGCCGGAAGAGTTGGTCGAATTTTTCGCAAGAGTATGTGTCAGCTCAATGCCGACTTTTTGGGTATTTGTTCCCGATGCAACGAGAGCGTCGATAGCAACAGTGGCGTTGTTTACGGCGGCATTGAAACCGATCACTGTGC
>JAYTUX010000200.1:0-2020 GCA_043744315.1 Betaproteobacteria bacterium
ATCGGCAAAGCAAGCGCGAAACAAATGGCAAGACGATGAGCGAGCATGGTGTGGTCCCCAAAATGGTTTGAAAGATTATCCGCGCACGCCGGTAGCAGGGTCAATGCACAATCGTTATCATGGTGCAATGACAACATCCCAAAACCCACGCATCGCGCTCGGCACCTTCATGCTCGAATCCAACGCCCATTCACCGGTCGCGACACGTGCGGAGTTCGCACAAAATTATCTCGAATTCGGCGATGCCATGGCGCGCGACTGGCAAACTGAACATCCGCGCGGTGCCAAGTGCATGTCCGGCTTTATCGGTGGCATGAATGCTGGAGCGGCATGGGTGCCGTTGCCACTGATGGGCACGATGGTTGGCGCCAGTGGCCCGATCGATCAGGCGTTTTTCGATGAAGTAGTACGCGAGATGAGTGCGCGTTTGCGGGCCGTACTACCGGTGGACGGCGTGTTTCTGTCGCTGCACGGCGGGGCTATCGCCACGGTGGAAGCGGACCCGGAAGGCACGTTGCTTGCGACCGTGCGAAACATCGTCGGCGCGGATATTCCCATCATCGCCACTCTCGATCTGCACGCCAATGTCTCGCAAAAAATGGTCGACAACGCCGACGTGCTGGTAGTGTATCGCACCAATCCGCATATCGACATGGCTGAACGCGGTGTCGAATCGGCAGCGCATATGCGTGCGCTGCTCGCCGGCGAGCACGCGACGGCTGCGTTCGTGAAACTGCCGTTCATTCCGCCCTCGGTGACGCAAAACACCAAGTCCGGGCCGTACGCCGACATCATTGCCTACGGCCAATCGAAAGTTGATGCACGTGTGATGAATGTCTCGGTGGTCAGCGGATTTTCTCTTGGCGACTCGATCAAGAATGGCATGTCTGTGATCGTCACGACACGAAACGACATGGCACTGGCAAAATCGCTCAGTGTCGATATTGCGACCCGCACCTGGAGTGAAAGGCACCGCTATATTCCCAAACTGACCTGCATCGGCGATGCGACGCGCATGGCGGTCGAATGTGGGCGCGATGCGTCAATCCCGGCGTTACTGTTTGCTGATGTAGCGGACAATCCCGGCGGCGGTGGGCGCGGCAACACGGTGTGGATATTGAAATCGTTTTATGAGGCCAATGTAGAAGGCGCGCTGTTGGGTATTTTCTTCGACGCAGCGCTGGCGGAAGAGGCGCATCGACTTGGCAAAGGCGCAAAATTTCACGCGCAATTCAACCGCGACGAAACCCATCCGCTGTCGGGTAAATTCGAGGCCGACGCAATCGTGGAAAACCTGCACGATGGCAATATTGTTGGCGTACGCGGAATCGCTGCGGGCCAAAGCATTGTCCTCGGGCCGATGGTGCTATTGCGCGTCGGTGGCATTCAGGTGGTGGTGGTAAGCGTGCGGCAGCAATGCAAAGATACAGCGATGTTCGAAGTATTCGGAATCGATATTGCGAAGGCGCGATCAGTGACGGTGAAATCACGCGGGCATTTCCGTGCCGCATTCGATTTGCTTTTCGCAGATGAGCGCATCATCGAAGTCGATGTACCGGGGCTCACCACACCGATTCTTTCGCGCGTGCCCTATCGCAATGTACCGCGACCGATTTTCCCGCTGGATGCCGATACCGCGTGGGTGCCTCCGCTTTAGTGGGGAGGACAACTTCTCGAAACCTCTAAAATTCGTCATTCCAGCGTAGGCTGGAATCCAGTCCATCGCATTTTCAAGCACTTGGGCGGACTGGGTCCCAGCCTACGCTGGGACGACAGGTTTTTAGAAGTTCCCAAATTCGCCATATATTCCTGCCGGACCCAGTGTCCGGTAATGCTCCCTTTGAACTTCACTCTGAAATACCCATGAAAAAACACACCGGATTCACCCTCTTAGAAATCATGATTGTTGTCGTCATCCTGGGCATTCTCGCGGCGGTTGTCGTGCCGCGGTTGCTTGATCGTCCGGATCAGGCACGGGTCACGGCGGCGAAGGCCGACATCGCCGTCGTCATGCAGCAAT
>JAYTUX010000201.1:0-6489 GCA_043744315.1 Betaproteobacteria bacterium
AACCCAGTCACGGCCAGGAACAGATCCGGTTCCAGCTTGGTGATGACGTCTTGTAGCGTATTCTCGCGGAAGTCAGTTAGGTACATGAACGCCGGTATACGCGTCGCAAACTTGATCAGTTTTTCTTGCACCAGCTTGCGCTTGGACTTGTACTCCTTCTCCTCGTCGGTCAGTTCCTTCTTCTGCTTTGCCGTCAGGTCTTTTTCCTTGGCCTTGTTTTTCAGCGCCTTGACCTTCTCGCTTTTGTTGATGATGGTTTCGATGATGTTGTCGCCCAGATTGCGCCAGCCTTCGATGCGCCCCACTGCGGCCATCGCGTCGGGGTTCTCCATGATGCGGCGGAGCGTGTCGTTGTCCACGTTCACCAGCAAGGCACTTTCCCACTTGCGCGCCAACAGCGTGGCCGAGGTGCCGGCCATTGCGATGTCGAGAATGCCACCCGCATCAATCTGCGTCATGTTGGCGCCATCGAAAGCCAGTACTGGCAGGAACGACACCAAATCTCTCACCGCGTTTTCCGGGTTTGCTTCATTAGGCGAAAGCCCGATTCCGTATTCGGAAAGCTGTCGCAGCGCGCGGGTGGGCGCGAAGTCGAAGACAAAGCACACGGGCTTGAGGATTTCCTCTTCGTTCGGGTTATCGCCGTTCGGGTTCTTGATCGACCACGGCGACTGCACCCGGAACGCCGCCTGGAAGTAGGTCTCAGGCGATTTCAGATTGCGCAGCATCAGGATGGACGACCACTGCGGCACGGTGACGCCGGTGGTGAGCTTACCGCAGGAAAGTGTGATGGTCTTGGTATCGAAGCCGCTGCCGATAGCTGCACGCACGGGCGGCAGCGCTTCCAACCCGATGCCCGCCGAGGCACCCGCTGCCACGACCACCGTGTAGTCATGCCAGAAAACGTTGTGCTTTTCGGCCAGCAAATTTGCCATCGCGTGACAAGCAGCGACATTGGGCAGGAACCAGAACGCGTGCTGCAAGTACGGCAGCAGCCGCACATCCGAATACGGGAATGGCGGACGCGTGCCGGTCTTGAGGTGTTCCACCGCGCGAGGCGCATAGCTGCCACGGATAATCTCCAGCCACTTTTGCACATCGCTCTTATGCTTGAACGATGCTTTCTTAAGTGTTCCTGACGCCTCGAAGAACGCATTCAAATCGAATTCATCGAACTCACCGGCACTGGCGATGGCCACCAACTCGTCCGGCATCTGGTAGGTGAGCAAACGCATCTGGGGCAGCGCGCCATACGGGTTCCATTGTCCGGGGTTCTCGGCTGCAAACGCTTCCTTCACGCGCTGCTCGTCGGTATACGTCCAATTGAAAATCTGTTCTTCGATGAACTCGCCGGTTGCCAACGCCTTGAACGGCGTGCCCGACAGATACAGGTAGGCCTTGGTCGTAAGGGGCAGGAACTCGGTCTCTTTTGTCGAAAGCACCGTGAGGTCTTCGTTCACCTCTCCCAGATCCGCGGCATATTCACGCCGCATTTCCTTCGCGGCGATGGCACCCTCTTCGCCCTCGAATAGTTCTTTCGCGGTCTCCCGCCACGCGCCGAAATGATATTCGTCGAATACCACGAGGTCCCAATTCACCGCGTGGAGCCACTCGTTCTTCGGTTTGATGTTGCCGACCGCGTCGCGCCCAAGCAGGTCCTGGAAGGAGCCGAAGTAGACGACGGGCTTCTTGTTGTCGATCTGCGTGGGGTCGCCCCCGGAGGACTTCGACAAATACTGCCATCCGTCGAAATCGACATGGTTCTCCAGATCGGTCTGCCACGCGTCCTCAACGGCCGGCTTAAAGGTGAGTACCAGCACGCGCTTGGCTTTCAGCCGCTTCGCCAATTGGTAGGCGGTAAAGGTCTTGCCGAAGCGCATCTTTGCGTTCCACAAAAAGCGTGGAACAGCGTGCATGTCTTCCGCCCAGCGCGAGTGAAAATAGCCGTGGGTTAACTTGACCGCCTCAGCTTGCTCGCGCCGCATCGGAAACGTTTGGTGATGGGTGCCGGAGAATTGCTGGCCGCTGCGCAGTTCGGCAAACACGGTCTTCACGTCCTTCACCGAGCAACGCATCCATTCGAGTTCGACGTTGTTGAAGCCCTTCTTGACGAGCACAGCGCGCACGTCGTGGTCGGTGTAGACGCTCCCGTCCTCGCGCTCAGCGATCTCATCCAAAACGATGGAGTAGTTCTTGATTGCGGCAGTCTTGAGCTGTTCCGCCACGCGCTGCTTCACGTTGCGTGTGGTTTGGCCCACCTTGAGAAGGCCTTTGTGCCCTGCGTCGTCGATCGAATAAGCATAAATCCGAGGCCTAGCCTCTGGCTTCGGCGCGAGTATTTCTTCGACGGTGGGTTTACTCGTCGCTACCATCGCCCAGACTCATCGCCCTGACCTGAGATTCGATGTACGACCATTCATTCGTCGTGATGCCGTATTTGTCGCGCAGTGCAGCATCTGTCCAAATGCGATCCCACTGTTGCAGCGGAACCCACGTGTAAGTGGAATGTGTCGCGTGCTGAGTGATTTTCCGCAACGAAACGAGGAAACGGAAGAGTCTAGTCGTGTAGTACGACTGAATGCTCTCCGCCTTTTTTTTCGAATCAATGTGGAAGAAAAGAAATGATTGTGTGCATACCGACGGCGACGGAGCAATCAAAGGCTTTCCCATAATCTGATGGGGTAGCCCATCGCCTCCGTTATAAGCCTGCGGCACAAGTACTTTCCATGTGTCAACTAAGTGTGCACTCTTAGTAACCTGCTTCCGCGTTACATATCCCACGGCACGTTTCATTGAGCGGATGTAATACAAGGGCAGATCGCCGGATTTTTGCTTTTCGTGAAAACCGTCGAAGTTCGATGTCCAGCCAAACTCTTTGTCTCGGGCTAGTATCGTGTTGATCGATGGTTCGCCATGATTCAGGACCTTGTGCAAGATAGAGATTGCACGCCCATCCCTAACAAAGACGTCGTACTCTCCCAAATTGCGTTTCAGCGGCCCGACGACCTCGGGGCCGCGAATTGTGGTGACGGTGCAGTCGCCGCTGTATGCCGCATCCCACAGGAAGTAGCAGACACCGGCCTTCACTTCGACACCCGGAAACACATCATTGGCGGACGGATAGTCCACCAACTCGCGAATGCGACGGTCGCCTAACATTGTTTGACGAAACTCGCTTAACCCAAGACCGGACGCCATCCATCGCGACGGGATGACCATTGCCAGATAACGCGGTTCGAGCGCTTTGGCCTGCTCGATGAAATGCTGATAGATCGGCACGTCACGGGTACCACCGTCGGAACCCAGTTGATAGGGTGGGTTTCCGATAATCACGTCGAACTGCATATCGCCTCCAAATAGCTCATTGATCCGAGCCCTGATGTTGCTCGCGTGGATAAATGCATAAGCGTGTGTCTCCCGCAATTCCATGCGGTCATAGGTTGCTTGACTAGCTCCGCAATATGCGCACCTCGCGTTAGACCACGTGTGCTGCGTACGATCAAACCAGATATTCCCCGCGTTACTGCCAAAGCTTTTCGCGATGGAGTGCTTGCCCTTGGCATGCTTCGAGCAATACACGCTGCGGCGCGCCAGCAGGCTGGTGAGTTGCGTGATGCCAATGCCAAACACCTGTTTGGTCAGGATGTGATTGACGCGCTTCTCCAGATTCGGAATCTCACCCGCCAACCCCTGCGTGAGACGGCTGGTGATTTCACGCAAGAACACACCCGACTTGGTGCAAGGGTCCAGAAATTTCACCGACTTGTCGGCCCAGAGATTCGCGCCGCCGTGATCCTTCGCCCACGCCTCAGCGAGCGTGTCCAGCATCCGGTTGGCGAACTCGGGCGGCGTGAACACCTCGTCGTTGGAGAGGTTCGCGATGCAGGTCAGCACATCGGGATTGCGGCCCCGGAGGGTAAAGGAGGCTTGCGTCATGATTCGACTTCGTCGCTCAGACTGTCATCGCCCGCCAGCTCGCGCTCGATCTGTTCGATGCTGGGCAGGCTGGTTTGAAGCTCTGGCGGCAAGGATTCCACCAGCTGATATTCGGATACGCCGATGGGCTGGGTGTTATTGCGCAGCGCATATTCGGCCACCACCTTGTTCTTGCTTTTGCACAACAGCAAGCCGATGGTGGGGCCGTCCTGTGGGTGCTTGATCTGGGCATCCACGGCGGAAAGATAAAAGTTCAACTGCCCAAGATGTTCCGGCTTGAACTTGCCGCCCTTGAGTTCGATGACCACATAGCAGCGCAGCTTGAGGTGATAGAACAACAAGTCAATGAAAAACTCGTCGCCACCCACATCCAGCAGCACCTGCCGCCCGACGAAGGCAAAGCCTGCACCCAGCTCCAGTAAAAAATCGGTGACATGCTTCACCATGGCGTTTTCAATTTCCCGCTCGCCCGCCTCGCGGGCAAGCCCGAGAAAGTCCAAGCGGTACGGGTCCTTCAACGATTCACGCGCCAGATCGGACATCGGTTTGGGCAAACTGGCATCGAAGTTGGTGATGGCCTTGCCGGTGCGCTCCAAGCGGCGGGTTTCGATATGGATGTTCAGCACATTGCGCGACCAGCCGTGCGCGATTGCGCTCTCGGCATAAGCCAGCCGCTGCTGCGCATCTTTCAGGCGGGTTAGCAACACCAGATTATGTCCCCAGGGCAATTGTCCAACAGCCTGTTGGACAATTTCGGTATCCGGCCACGCCTCGGCAAAAGCACGCATGTACATCAAGTTGGCACGGGAAAAACCCTTCATGTCAGGGAAGGCAACCCGCAAATCCTGCGCTAGCCGCTCGATGACCTTCGCTCCCCAGCCCTGTTGGGCCTGCCGCGCCAGAATGTCGCGCCCGATCTGCCAGTAAAGCAGCACCAGCTCGCGATTCACCGCCAGCGTAGCGCGCTGCTGGGCGCTATGAATGCGGGCTTTCAGGTCGGTCAGCCAGTCGGCGTAACCTTCGGGCGGCGCAGTCAGGCGCACGGGCTTGTCGCTCATGGTTTGATTCCCGCCGCTTGCCTTCCAATCGCATCAAATTCGATGGGATTGGAAACCGGATTGTTGTGCTGCTCCCAGATGCCGGCCATATTCTTTATCCCTCCAGAGCGGCCAGCTCGCTCACAGTCATTGGTGGATAGGTCTTGATGGGCGTGAACAACTCATGCTTGCCCAAGTGGGCAAAGAGCGAGCCCTCCGCACTGAAGGCCGAGGAGCCGGTGAGAATGTCCAGACGAAAATCGCGGCGCTGGAATTTCCCCTTGCCAAGGTAGCCCCATTCCGCAAAGGTGATCGGTTGGCCATCGCTGTTGAGCATGGTCATGGCGTCGCCGTGCACTAGGTTCTGCGACAAGACATAGTAGGCGGCGCGATGAAGATCATCTGTCTCGTCGAGGTTAAGGTATTCGGCAAGAACATCCAGCATGTTGCCGCGACACGCGGCGATGTTGTCCGGCAGCAATTCGATCCCGTAGGCACACATCACCGCGAGCAGCGCGTAGTGCCGCTTCTCAAAATCGGCCTTGCCGTATTTGACCTCCACAGCGGCGAGCTTGCGCTGGAGAATCCGAACAAGGAAATTCCCGTCACCGCATGCGGGCTCTAAAAAGCGGGAGTCGATTCGCTCGGTTTCGCCTTTGACCAGGTCGAGCATCGCTTCGACCATCCAAGCGGGGGTGAATACCTCCCCGTGATCGGCGACGCGTTGTTTTGATTTGACCAGGCTCATTGGCAGATATTATCGGAGTTTCGCTTGCCAACCGTCTCGATGACGAGGTGATGGCCATACAGACGGCGGTGGCAAAAGCGTTCGGTGTCAAATCGCGTTCAAATTTGCCCCGCTAGGAGCGAGCAAATTGAACCAATTTTCATAGAGAAATCAACTCTTTCGCTTGATTGAGCCGCTAGTGTACTGTTGCATAATTGATGCAACACTACACTAGGACATAGCAGAAAGTAACCGCAGTCACTTGCGCTTGGGACGTGTTTCAACAGGACAAAAAGCATCGCCCCACATGTTGACATAAACGCATTTCAAGACGCCGCCATGTAAGATTCATGATGTTGTTTCCACGTTTTGAAGACAATCCATGCGAAAACTCCCAACTCTAATAATCCTCTACGGTTTGATTCTTCCCGCTCACGCGGCGGCGCCGGCAAAAGATCCGGTCATCGAAAAGATCGTCAAGGAAATTTCAGCGAAGAATATCGAAGCGACCATCCGCAAACTGGTGAGTTTTGAAACCCGCAACTCGCTTTCCGATACCACCAGCGACGCCAACGGCATCGGCGCCGCGCGCCGCTGGATTAAATCGGAACTGGAGCGTTGCAACGTCGCCAACGGTCGCCGGATGAAAGTCGAATTCGACGAACATCTCGCCCCGGTGAGCCCGCGCGTACCGAAGCCGACGCCGATCATCAATGTGGTCGCGACACTGCCCGGCGAGCAAGCCGAGAGCCGCGATCGCATTTACCTCGTCAGCGGCCATTACGACTC
>JAYTUX010000202.1:0-6475 GCA_043744315.1 Betaproteobacteria bacterium
ATTTGAAAGGATTCAATCATGGCCTCAAAAGAAGTTAAATTCGGCGGCGACGCGCGCGTCCGCATGGTTCATGGCGTGAACGTTCTCGCCAATGCAGTCAAAGTCACCCTCGGCCCGAAAGGCCGTAACGTCGTGCTGGAAAGATCGTTCGGCGCACCGACCATCACCAAGGACGGCGTCTCGGTTGCCAAGGAAATTGAACTGAAAGACAAGTTCGAAAACATGGGCGCGCAAATGGTGAAAGAAGTCGCATCGAAAACTTCCGATGTGGCCGGCGATGGCACCACCACCGCCACAGTGTTGGCGCAAGCCATTGTCGTCGAAGGCATGAAATACGTTGCCGCCGGCATGAACCCGATGGACTTGAAGCGCGGTATCGATAAAGCCGTGACCGCGATCGTTGCCGAGCTGAAAAAAATCTCCAAGCCGACCACTACCAACAAAGAAATCGCTCAAGTCGGTTCGATCTCGGCCAACTCGGATGAGAACATCGGCAAGATCATTTCCGACGCAATGGAAAAAGTCGGCAAAGAAGGCGTGATCACTGTTGAAGACGGTAAGTCACTCGACAACGAACTCGAAGTCGTCGAAGGCATGCAATTTGATCGCGGCTACCTCTCGCCCTATTTCATCAACAACCCGGACAAACAAGTTGCGTTGCTCGATGACCCGTTCATCCTGTTGCACGACAAGAAAATCTCCAACATCCGTGACCTGTTGCCCGTACTGGAACAAGTCGCGAAAGCCGGCAAGCCGCTGCTGATCATCGCCGAAGATGTCGATGGCGAAGCGCTGGCCACGTTGGTCGTGAACAATCTGCGCGGCATCCTGAAAACCACCGCCGTCAAAGCGCCTGGTTTCGGTGATCGTCGCAAGGCCATGCTGGAAGATATCGCGATTCTGACCGGTGGTACCGTCATCGCTGAAGAACTCGGCCTGAAACTCGAAAACGTGACCCTGAAGGATCTGGGCCGTGCCAAGAAAATCGAAGTCGGCAAGGAAAACACCACAATTATCGACGGTGCCGGCGACGAAGAAGGCATCAAAGCGCGCGTTGCCACTGTGCGTAAACAAATCGACGACGCGACGTCCGACTACGACAAAGAAAAACTGCAAGAGCGCGTGGCCAAGTTGGCCGGCGGCGTTGCCGTGATTCGCGTCGGTGCGGCGACCGAAGTTGAAATGAAGGAAAAGAAAGCCCGCGTCGAAGATGCATTGCACGCCACGCGCGCTGCCGTTGAAGAGGGTATTGTTGCCGGCGGCGGCGTTGCATTCCTGCGCGCCCGTGCAAACGCCGGCAAGATCAAGGGCGACAACGCCGAGCAAGATGCCGGTATCAAAATCATCCTGCGTGCGGTGGAAGAGCCATTGCGCATGATCGCGCAAAACGCCGGTGACGAGCCATCGGTGGTGGTGAACAAAGTCGTTGAAGGCAAAGGCAACTTTGGCTACAACGCGGCAACCGGTGAGTATGGCGATCTGGTTGAGCTGGGTGTTTTGGATCCGACCAAAGTCACACGTTACGCCTTGCAAAATGCTGCATCGGTGGCCTCGTTGATGTTGACGACGGACGCGATGGTCGCTGAGTTGCCGAAGGAAGAATCCGGCGCTGGCGGCATGGGTGGTGGCGGAATGGGTGGGATGGGCGGCATGGGCGGCATGGACATGTAATTCCGCCGCCGCTTTGATTGCCGGGCGCTGGCTGCGTTGGCCGGTTGCTCGTGTACAAACGCGTACACGTCGCAACCGTCCGCCTTGCCATCATCCCGGCACTCAAACCGGTGACACGTTGTCTCCGTTTACAAAACAAAAAGCCGACTTTCGTCGGCTTTTTGTTTTCCTATTGCGCAACCATTTTTCGCTCGTGGTCCAGCAACCATTGTTTGCGCGCGAGTCCGCCGCCATATCCCGTTAGCGACCCATCGCTACCAATGACGCGATGGCATGGAATGATGATGCCGCGATAGTTGTCGCCGTTCGCGCGGGCCACTGCACGAGCCGCGGTGGGTTGGCCGATGCGTTTGGCAATGTCGGCGTAGGAACGTGTTTCTCCAGCGGGAATTTGCAGGAGCTGTGCCCATACACTGTGTTGAAAATCAGTTCCGCGCGGTGCCAATGGCAGCGTGAATACTTTCCGCGTACCGGCGAAATACTCGTTGATTTCGCGCGTCGCCCGATCGAGCACCGGGTGTGCGCCCGGCACAATCACGAACTTGGTTTTTGCCCGCAGACGGACAATTTCGCGTTCCAGTCCGCGTCGGTTCACCCAGTCGAAAACGTAAAGACCGTTATCATCAGCCAGGGCCAAAATCGCACCCAAAGGTGAATCGATCCACTTCGATAGCAGACAATGCACACCACTCGATTTTGACGGTGCGGTGCCGAACAATTTGCCGAACGCGTCGCGAAATCCACTCGACGACTCAAAACCATGATCCAGTTGCGTATCCAGCACGTTGACTCCTTTTCTGACCGCGGCCAAGGCCGAGCCCATGCGCCGCGCTCGTTGATAAGCCTGAAACGACATACCGAAAAAACGCTGAAATTGGCGACGCGCGGTGGAAGGATCGATGCCCATGTCGATCAGGTCGCGTTCGCGCAGCCGTTCCGACGGGTTGCCTTCAATCTGTCGGCGTAATTTTTCCACCAGGGTCGGCACTTCGCCGGTGGTGTTCATCGGTTTACAGCGCAGACAGGGACGAAATCCCGCGTGCAGCGCCTCAGTTTTGCCGGGAAAGAATTCGACGTTCTTACGCAAGGGTTTGCGCGCCGAGCAGATCGGCCGGCAAAAAATCCCCGTGGTTTTGACGCCGAGAAAGAAAATGCCCTCGTAGGACGAATCGCGTTTTTGCAGCGCCCGCCAAAATTCTTCTTCACGGGCAGTAAACTTTTGTGTGTTCATGGCGTTTATTGTAGGCGGCGATTTGCCGCGGTGCTGCCGATTTTCAGGCAGCAATTTTTCACTTGTGATTAAATCTTCCCGGCCACAAAAATGTAGATAGCTGTACCGATAGACCACACATTGGCCGCTCACCACTCACCACGAACCATTGGAGACCACATGAAACGAATCACCGCACTTGCCGCCGCACTGTTGTTTGGCGCGTCCGGCCTCGCGTTTGCCCAGAAACAAGACGCACCCAAGCCGGCCGCCGCGGCACCCGCGAAGGCTGCTGCACCTGCGGCTGACGCCAAGGCCGCCGCCAAGCCTGACGCGAAGAAGGAGCCGATGGACATCAATTCGGCGACCGACAAGGAACTGGCTTCGTTGCCGAAAATCGGTGATGCCAAAGCGGCAGCAATCATCAAAGGTCGGCCATGGGGCGGCAAAGATGACTTGGTGAATAAGAAAGTGCTGACCAAAGCCGAATACGATGCGATCAAGGAAATGATCATTGCCAAGCAAGCCGGCAAGGACGACGCCAAGAAAGATGCACCGAAGAAAGACGCGCCAAAGAAAGATGCTCCCAAAGCGGAAGCACCAAAGGCTGATGCACCGAAGAAAGACAAGTAATCGTTCTGATTGACGGAACAGCGTTGAAAACGGGGCAGCGACGCTGCCCCGTTTTTGTTTTATGCTCTGGTCATGCGTATCCTCGTCGCCGAAGATGATCCACTGCTCGCCGACGGCCTGATCCGCGCACTGCGCGTTGCTGGTTACGCAGCCGATCGGGTCGCGGATGGCCACGCCGCCGAGAGCGCTTTAATTACCCAACATTTCGATCTGCTGATACTGGATATCGGCTTGCCTGGTCTCGATGGGTTCCAGGTGTTAAAGCGCGCGCGCGAACGAAAAGTCGATGTGCCGGTATTGATCCTCACCGCGTTGGATGCGGTGGAAAATCGCGTGCGCGGACTTGATCTTGGTGCAGACGACTACCTCGTCAAGCCATTTGAATTGGCCGAGCTCGAGGCGCGTGTTCGTGCGCTAACCCGTCGCGCGCGCGGCAACGCGTTGCCGGTGGTGACGCACGGCGCGCTCACGTTTGACCCGCGCCAACGCATTGCCGTCGCCCACGACAAGACACTGGATCTGTCGGCCCGCGAAATCGCCCTGCTGGAAATTTTTCTCGCGCGCGCGGGCCGTGTCGTGAACAAGGAACAGATCATCGACTTGCTGTGTCAGTGGGGCGAAGAAGTCAGTGCCAACGCGGTCGAAGTCTATGTTCACCGTCTGCGCAAAAAGCTCGAATCGGCCGACGTGAAACTCGTCACGCTGCGCGGGCTGGGATATTGCCTCGAAAAGCCGGTTGGCAGTGGCGATTGACCCGGTCACCGGCGCGAATAGTGTTCGCGCAAGTCGTATCGCGCGCGACGAAGCGTCGTCGCGTGGTTCGCTGTTTACCGAAATGCTCGATTGGATGCTCGCACCATTTCTGCTGGTGTGGCCGCTCTCGGTCGGGCTCACGTACCTGATTGGTATTTCGCTTGCCAACGACGCGTTTGACCGCAGCCTTGCCTCCAAAACCCGCGCGCTCGCCGAGCAGGTTGCGTGGCTTCCTGATGCGCGGCGCGGCGTCAAGCTCATGGCGGATATGAAAGCACTGCTTGCGGATGACGAGGCACAGAGTTATTTTTTCCGTATCGACGATATTCGCGGTACCGCGTTGCTGGGCGAACCGGAATTGCCCGCCCTGCCACGCGATATGTTGCCCGATGACGGTCTGGTCGCATTTCGTACGGTGGATTTTCGTGAGTCGAGTGTGCGTATCGCCGCATTCAGGCGCGCCGGTGTGCCAGACGCGAAACCGCCAACCGAGCCAGTCGTGGTCTATGTCGCGGAGAGTACCGAACGCCGCACCGCGCTCGCGCGCGAGATCATGAAGGGCATCGTGTTTCCACAATTGTTTGTGGTGCCGCTGATGGTGCTGCTGATGTGGCTCGGATTGCGACGGGGTGCCGCACCGCTCGAACGCCTTCGCGCGCAGGTGACCTCGCGCGGTCCGGGCGACGTGGCACCGTTACAGGCACCCGATGCGCCCGAGGAAGTGGCGCCGCTCATCAATGCGTTCAATGAGTTGCTCGCGCGGGTCGAGCGCGAAGGTGCCGCGCAGAAACGTTTTATCGCCAACGCTGCGCATCAACTTCGCACGCCGCTCGCCGGCATCAGGATCGAAGCTGAGCTTGCATTGCGCAGCGAAAATATTGATGACAAGATCGCCGCATTGGAGAAAATTTCGGCGGGCACTGCACGCACCGCGCATTTGATCAATCAACTCCTGACCCTGGCGCGCACGGAGGGTGCCGCAACCGAATCATTGCCGATGTTGCCGCTCGATTTCACCGCTATCGCGCGTGACGCGGTCGCCGCGGCATATCCGCGCGCGCGCGCCAAGCACATCGATATTGGCTTCGATGCGCCCGACGCTGCCCTGTTCGTGCGCGGCCATACCGATTTGCTGCGTGAGATGCTGAGCAATCTGGTCGATAACGCGATCCGCTACACACCCGAGAGCGGGCACATCACGGTGCGCATTCTGAATGAGAATGCGGCGATATTGGAAGTCGAAGACGACGGCATCGGCATACCGGCGGCAGAACGTGAACGGGTGTTCGAGCGTTTTTATCGTGTCATCGGTGGAGAGGAAACCGGCTCGGGCATTGGTCTCGCGATCGTGCGGGAAATCGCGGTGCGGCATGGCGCCAGTGTGATGGTGACCGCGCCCGAGTCGGGCATCGGCAGCTTGTTTCGCGTGACATTCGCGCAAGAGGCTCAGGCAGAAAATGCCGACTCAGGCGCGCGCAATGGGCATAAAAGAAACTAGCACTGGTGGGGCTTTCCGGCCATTACAGGCCGAAGAAGCTCACCAGTGCTAGACATTACTGTTTATTTGAGAACTAATTCTTGAAAATATCGCGCTTGTAGGTCTCCGGCACAAAGAAGAACCCAATTACCACCGTCATCAACGCGATGATCACTGGATACCAGAGCCCGAAGTAAATATCGCCGGTTGCCGCCACCATCGCAAACGCGGTCGCGGGCAACAATCCACCGAACCAGCCGTTGCCGATGTGATACGGCAGCGACAAGCCCGAATAGCGAATGCGCGTCGGGAAGAACTCAACCAGTGCGGCGGCGATCGGACCGTAAACGGCCGTCACGTAAAGCACCAGGATTGTCAAAATCGCGATGATGGTGAGTTTCTGTGCACTGAAAATATCGAACATCTTCGCGAAATTCCACAGACCTTCTTTCGGCTCGATCGGAATTTTGACGATCGAGGTATTGGTGGCACCCGGATAACCGGCTTTCTGCAGAGCTTCGTTCACCGATTTGGTGAATGCGGCCGGAACCGATTTCACTTCGTCGCCCGTCAATTTGCCGACTTCAAACGATTGAATTTCTGTCTCGCCGATACGAATTTTCGTCACGCTACCCGCAGCGCCGGCCTCGGTCGTGTAAGTTGCCGAGCTTCGCGCAAGCGTCGCCTTGGTCACGTCGCAGGAACTGGTGAATTTCGAGGTGCCAGTCGGG
>JAYTUX010000203.1:0-24780 GCA_043744315.1 Betaproteobacteria bacterium
GCGCGGAACAAGGACGTGAACATTTGCGGAAGCGTGTCGGTGTCCGACGCATGGTCGGCAAGTTTCTTCATGCGCCATTGTATCCATAGCACCGGCAGCCAGCAGGCACCGACCAGCAAGAACAATCCGAAAACGACCACGCTCGATGGGCTTAACCACGACCATCCCGCCAGATACATCAGCATCGCGCCGGTGACTGCTTGAACCACAACGGCAGGTGCGGTAAACACCGCGTCTGCCAAAACCGTGAAGCGCAGCACCATCCGCAACGCACCGATATTTCTGTCGCGAATCGCCGCACGCGAACCAAACCAGCAGAAGAACGCGATGCCGATGCCGGTGCCCAGGAGAATCGTCGCGGAAAAAACATGCACGGTTTTCCAGATCACGTAGATGTCCATTACATGATTTCCGTGACACCGGTTTGCATGCCCCATTTGGCTAATTCGGGCGCAAGCTCTTCAAGCGTCAGCAGGCCCATGCACGGCATTGCGCCAAACTGATCGACATTACCCGCGGCGATTTTACGTGCGAGCAAGATCGCCGGCATGGCGGGGATTTCCGGGCCGTGGCTGTTAGGTGCGATGACGTGCCAGCGAAGCGTCAGCGGCTGGTCTTTCAAGGATGTTCCGGCGAGCGTCACCGTCATCCCACCAGTTTCACTGCCAAAAATATCAAGCATACCCGCCGCCCGATCAAGCATCGGTGCGAGTGACGACATCGAGAACTTGACGCCTGCACGGCGTAACGCGGCGAGCAAGGCGATGCCATAGTGTTGTGCACCGACTTCCAGCGCGGCACGAAATCGCACATCGCGCACGCCTGCGTAGCGCACCTGAAATAACTCCAAATCCGGCACGTCGCATGCTGCGCTCCAGCGCCTGCCGACTGGCCCCAGATCAACTCGCCGAAGGTGCTGCCAGCCATGACGCATGCGCCAAGCGCCCGCCTCCCATACCTGATGCTGCATCCCCGCATATCCGAGCACGCCAGCGATGGTGGCGGTCCCACGGGGTGCGCTTTGCGCGGGCGCAATCACGGTTTCGATGGAAATCAATTCGGAAAATTGCGGCAACAACGCGTCTACCACCGCTGAAGACAATGCCGGTAACGTGCTCGCGCCGGTGACCGCGAGTCGGCGTGCTCGACGTGCGGTTTCATCAAGCGCATTGGCGAAACTCGCCACAAATTCGCGGCCATCGGCGAGATCAATGTAGTGCGCACCACATTCAAGGGCAGACTGCGCGACGCGATAATCCTGCCCCTGAAACGGACCAGCGCAGTGAATCACCAAACCGGATTCGAGAGCGCGCAGCGCCGAGACGAGATGTGGTGCTGAAGTGTCCAGGGCGGCGAGCGCAATCGACTTCTGCAACGCATTTGCATCGCGTTGGCTGGGGTGCCGGCATGTTGCCACCACGGACATCTCGGGAGATGCCGCCAGCGCACGGCAAATGCGTGCGCCGAAATTTCCGGTGCCCCCGATAACAATCGTGCGAATCGTGCGCATGAATTTTACGTTTCCCCGACAGAATCGTTGCGACCGTGCACGTATCTTATGGCAATTCGCGAAACGCACAATTATTGACGAATCCGATTTTCACGACAATACAGAAGCCATTTTCCATCGTTCCCGCGCACCATGAAAGCATGCCGTCACGCCATCGCCGTATATCGAATGACACCAGATTCCCGCGTGCGCGGGAACGACGAGTGGGTAAATCGGACTCTCGCGAATATTGAAAACGTCGGTAAGAAACGGGTTCCGCGTCTGAAAATTCCTGGCCGGAATTTTTCCCGATGAATTGCCGAGCGCCTCAATCGCGGTCGCAATTGACGCGCGATCCACACCTCAGCGATACTCGCATGAGTTTTTCCTGCTCCAACCAACGATCCCGAAAACGTCACCGACCAATCACGCGCGATGTCCCTACCATTTGTCAGCGGCACGACGCAGGGCGCAGTGGCATGAGCGCAGCCTCGCGGCCATTGCCTACGGGCACCGTCACTTTTTTCTTCAGTGACATTGAAGGCTCGACGCGGTTATTGTCCGCGCTCGGTACTGATCGCTACGAGGCGATTCTCGCCGATCACTATCGACTATTGCGCGACGTATTCGCGCGGCACAGCGGTGCCGAAGTGGGAACCGAGGGCGATTCCTTTTTCGTTGCGTTTTCCCGCGCGCAGGATGCGGCGACGGCGGCGATAGACGCCTTGCGCGCGCTCGATCTACACACCTGGCCGGACGGACTCGCGCTGAAAGTGCGAATCGGACTGCACACCTGCGAAGCGCGCGTGGTCGGTGCGGACTATGTGGGTATCGGCGTACACCGCGCGGCGCGCATTTGCGCAGCGGCGCACGGCGGCCAGATTGTCGTTTCGAAATCGACGCAACACCTGCTTGACGACGAGACCACGATCGACTGCGTCGTGCTGGGCGAACACGCTCTCAAGGATTTTGAGAAGCCGCAGTCGCTATTCCAGATCGCGCATCCGGCACTACGGCGTGAATTTCCGCCGTTGCGAACGCTCGACCACCGACCGACCAATCTGGCGGAGCAAGCGACACCGCTCATCGGCCGCGACGACGAACTTGCTGCGGTTTGCGCATTGGTCGTTGAGCCCGGTGTGCGCATGGTAACGCTGACCGGCCCCGGTGGCACCGGTAAGACGCGGCTTGCGTTGCAGGTATCGATGCGCTTGCTTGAGGAATTCGAGCACGGTGTGTTTCTGGTGCCGCTGGCAGAGATTCGCGATGGGTCGTTGTTGGCCCCGGCGATCGCACGGACGTTGGGTTTGAGCGAATCCGC
The DNA here is from genome assembly GCA_043744315.1 of Betaproteobacteria bacterium. Lineage (GTDB taxonomy): Bacteria > Pseudomonadota > Gammaproteobacteria > Burkholderiales > Usitatibacteraceae > UKL13-2. The sequence goes on from JAYTUX010000203.1 coordinate 2,811, forward strand.
CGGTCAGGCGCTGGGCACATTTCTGGCGGCGAAGCGGATGCTGTTGGTGCTCGACAATCTTGAACAGATCGACGGCGCGGGCCAAGCACTGGCCGACATTCTTGTCGGTGCGTCGCGCGTCAAACTCATCGGCACCAGCCGCGAACCACTGCGCATCGCCGCCGAACGTGTGTTCCGCGTGCCACCGCTGCCACTACCCGATTTGCGGCATCTCGATTCGATCGAATTGCTGGCGGCAAATCCGGCGATTCGGTTGTTCGTGTTGCGTGCGCAGGCGGTTGAACCGTCATTTAGCCTGACCGCCGATAACCGTGCCCATGTCGCCGAGTTGTGCGTGCGCCTCGATGGGTTGCCACTCGCGCTCGAATTGGCCGCTGCGCGTGTGCCGACGTTATCGCCGCAAAAGATTTTGAGTCGGCTCGGTGAACGACTAAGACTTCTGACCGGCGGCTCGCGCGATCAGCCTGCGCGTCAGCAAACCATGCGAAACGCGCTGGCCTGGAGCTACGATTTGCTGTCGGCGGACGAGCGGGCGCTATACTTAAGCCTCGCGGTGTTTCATGGCGGATTCAGCCTGGAGGCGGCCGAGTCGATCGCCAATGCGGATCTCGACATACTCGCATCGCTGGTCGACAAGAGCCTGGTGCGGCGGGATGGCGAACGCTTCGCGATGCTTGAATCGGTGCGTGAACATGCGGGCGAGCATTTCGCCCAATGCGAAGACACCACAAATATTTCAGCGCGGCACGCAATGTTTTTCGTCGCGTTGGCCGAGGCGGCTCATGCGCGGCGCTGGCACCACGAACAGGAGGGACTGGAACGGCTAACGGCGGAACACGCGAATATTCGCGCAGCATTGAACTATTTGCTGTCGCATGATCCGCATGCCGCACTGCGGCTCGGCGGCGCGCTGGGTTGGTACTGGCATTTGCGATCCCATTTCACAGAAGGCCGCGCGTGGCTGGAATCGTTGCTCGCATTGCCCCAAGAAAAAGATGTAATGGACGATGCCAAAGCGCGCGCGCTGGGCGCCGCAGGCGAACTTGCGGCGTGGGCCGCCGATCCCGCGCGCGCGCAACCAATGATCGACGCTGCGATCGGCCACTGGCAAAAAAGCGGTGCGTCGCGTGAGATTGCGTTCGCGCTGCTCGATCTCGGGTGGGGAAATTTCTATGTGCACAATGATTCCGGCGCGCGAGAATTGATGGAACAAAGCGTCGCATTGTTGGATGCGGATGGCGACCCACTGCTCAAAAATCGCGCACGCTGCGGCCTGATGCAAGTGCTGGTCGGCCAGGGTGAATTGGATCTGGTGGAGCCCATGGCGCATGAGGCATTGGCGCTCGCGGAACGCCATGCGGATCTGCGCTCCGCCCATTTCGCGCTTCACTTCCTCGCCGATTGCGCATTGATTCGTGAAGATGCCGCGACCGCCGCACCGCGTTATTTGCGCTCATTCGAACTCGCTGTCACGCTCGGCGATCGAGCTGAGATCGGCGCGGAGATGCAAGGCCTTTCGATGACGGCAGCCCTTAGCGGCGATCACGAGCGCGCATTGCGTCTCGGCGGTGCCGCTGCAGCAGAATTCGATGCGCTCGCCATCGATCTTTCGGGGATGCACTTCTGGATGCGGCTACTGACGCTCAATCAAGGTCGCGCCCGAGTGGCACTGGGTGAACGCGCTGCAGACGCCGCATGGGAATCGGGACGTCGAATGGGGTTTGATCGCGCCGTCGCGGATGTGCTCGGTGCGGCAGGCAACGGCAACGGCAACGCGGTTTAATCGCTATCTCGCAGTTTGTCAATCACAGTCGTGCCGCCCGAGGAATTTCAATCGTCACCGATTATTCTTGAATACTGTCATCCTGAGCGCGACAAAGGAACTTGCCAAAGCAAAGAGATCCTTCGCCGCGCTCAGGATGACGGTATTCCTTTCATCGACGCGGAATCGACCTCAGATACAGGATTGCGGCAATGCCGCCAGCGTCCTTGACAACGCGCGCACCGGGACACCGGGACTGAGCGAATACTCAGCGACCTGCTCCAGCGCGCTCAGCAATTGTTCGTACCAATCGCTATCTTCCGGTCGAGGATTGACCAGCAACGCGTCGAGCGCAACAACGTGGGTTTCGAGATTTTTATCAATGTTGTACATGATGGCCCGGATCGAATGAAGGTGATAAAAGAGTCACCGTATTGTCGGCGGCGCGTCGCCGCGATGGCAAGGCAATCGGGCAAATTTTGCAAGATTTTACAATTGGCGGTTACGCGGCACCGCATGACTCAGCCGGCCACCCGACGTGATCCATGCCACGACAACGTCAATAATCAGCGCCTTGATAGCTTTCGTAGCCGCCACCATGATTGCCATTGCGACCATTGCCCCCATAGCCGCGCACTTGCTGCGTCGGTACCGCTGCCGCCGCATCATATTGCACGACCACGTTGGGCGGGGACAGCCATTTGTTGAGCGATTGAATCAGCGGTTCCGTCACGCGCACCCGCCATTGTTCGGAGAGTGGCACATCAACGACCGCGCGGCCGTTGTTGTAATGAATCAACACGCCGCAACCATCGGTCTGGCCGGTCGCCAAATAGGGAGAAAGCTCACGGCGCAACCGATCACTGCCGGCCTGGCCATTCATGAAGAGTTCGAGCTTGCGTGCGTATTGCCGCCGCGCCGTATCGATGTCGAAAATATCTTCGGCCGTGACGCGGTTGCCACCTGAAAAATCATCGTAGGAAACCTTGCCGCGCACGATCAGCAAATGATCATCGACGATCAATGAACGGCGCTTGTCGAAAACTTCGGCGTAGGCCAGCACCTCGATGCGCGCGCTACCGTCGTCGAGCGAAAGCACGCACATCTTGCCGCGCTTGCCGTTGCGCACGCGCTGCTCGTGCAATACACCGGCCAGCAGCGCGATGGTGTTGGGTTGAATGTCTTTTAATTCGGTCTTGGCGAATTGGCGTACTTCGGCCGCATAACTGGTAAAAGGGTGGCCGGACAAATAAAAGCCCAGCGATTGCTTTTCATTGTTCAAGCGCTCGCGGTCGCTCCATGGCGCGGTCTCGATCAGCGTCAACATTTGCCCGCTCTCGTGTGTCGCATCGCCGAACAAACTCACTTGCTGCTTGTCGCGCTCGGCTTTTTCGGCAAGCTCGATCGCCGACGGCAACGACATCAGCAACGCCGCGCGGTTGGTGTTGATCGAATCGAACGCACCGGCGCGGATCAGCGCCTCCATCGCACGGCGATTAACGGTATGACGATCAACACGTTTCACAAAATCGAGCAAATCTTTGAACGCGCCACCCGCCGCGCGCACCGCGACGATATTCTCAATCGCCCCGCGTCCGGTGCCCTTTACCGCACCCAATCCATACTGAATCGTGGCGCGGTCGATCGGCACGAAACGGTAATCGCCTTTGTTGATATCGGGCGGCGACACCTTCAGCTTGTTCGCCTTGGTATCTTCGAACAACTGCTGAACCTTGTCCGTAAAATCCATTGCGCACGACAAGTTGGCCGCCATGAAAGCCGCACCGTGATTGGCTTTCAGATAAGCCGTCAAGTAGCCCAGGTAAGCGTACGGTGCCGAGTGCGATTTATTGAATCCATAGCCGGCAAATTTTTCCATCGCGTCGTAGAGCATTTTCGCGTTTGACAGCGACACGCCGTTCTTGGTGGCACCTTCGCCGAAAATCGCGCGGTGCTGTGCCATTTCCTCCGGTTTCTTTTTGCCCATCGCGCGCCGCAGCAAATCCGCGCCGCCCAACGAATAGCCGCCAATCTCGCGGGCAATCTGCATCACCTGTTCCTGATACACCATCACGCCGTACGTGGGGCCGAGAATCGGTTTCAGAATCGCTTCCAGCTTTGCGTCAGGGTACTCGACTTTGGCTTTGCCGGTTTTGCGGTCGCAATAATCGGGGATTGAATCCATCGGGCCGGGCCGGTACAAGGCATTCAGCGCGATCAAATCTTCCAGCCGATCCGGACGCGCACGAATCAACATATCGCGCATGCCTTTCGATTCAAACTGGAAAATCGCGACCGTATTGCCCTTGGTGAAAATCTCAAAAGATTTTGGATCATTCAAGGGCGCCAGTTGCATGTCGAACTGATCGTCACCGGGGTTGGCGTTCAGCTCGTGGATATTGCGTTCGGCTTCTTCGAGAATGGTCAGCGTCGTCAAACCTAGAAAGTCGAACTTGACCAGGCCGACCGCCTCGACATCGTCTTTGTCGTATTGCGAAATCACCGATTCTGATCCATCGGCCACATACAGCGGCGTGAAATCGGTAAGCGGCCCCGGTGCAATCAGCACACCACCCGCATGCATGCCCACGTTGCGCGCGATGCCTTCGAGCTTCACGGCGAGCGTTAGCAACTCATCGACTTCCTCTTCGGCTTTGCGCTTTTCGGTGAACTGCGGCTCGGCTTCCATCGCGCCTTTGAGCGTAATACCGAGTTGATTGGGAATCAGCTTCGCGATCGAATCGACGTAGTTGTAGCCCATACCCAGCACGCGCCCAACATCGCGGATAACGGCTTTTGCGGCCATGGTGCCGAAGGTGGCGATTTGCGAGACCGATTCGGCTCCGTATTTTTTCTTCACGTAGTCGATGACACGATCACGGCCTTCCTGACAAAAATCGATATCGAAGTCTGGCATTGAAACGCGGTCGGGATTCAGAAATCGCTCGAAAATCAAATCATATTGCAGCGGATCGAGATCGGTGATGCCGAGCGAATACGCGACCAGTGAGCCCGCGCCGGAGCCGCGACCGGGGCCGACCGGCACGCCGTTGTCGCGCGCCCAGGCAATGAAGTCAGCGACGATCAGAAAATATCCGGGAAAGCCCATGTGGACAATGATCTTGATTTCGTATTCAAGACGTTCGGCGTAATTCGGTCGCTCGCGATCGCGAATTTCAACGTCGGCGTACAAGAACGCGAGGCGCTTTTCCAAACCTGCTGTCGCGGCCACACGAAAATAGGCTTCAATCGATTCGCCATTGGGCGTCGGGAAATTCGGCAACTGCGGCTTATTGAGAATCGAATCGAAATGGCAACGCTTCGCGATCTCGACCGCGTTTTCCAGCGCCTCGGGAATATCAGCGAACAAGGCACGCATTTCCTCGCTGGATTTGAAATATTGGTCTGCCGTGAAATCGCGCGAACGACGTTTATCGCCCAGTACTTCGCCGCGTGCGATGCACACGCGTGCCTCGTGCGCCTTGAAATCATCTGCATCCATGAACTGAATTGGATGGGTTGCGACCACCGGCAAATCCAGGGCGGAAGCGAGTTGCACTGACTGATTGACCAGCGCCTCGGCAGCGTTGCGGCCTTCGCCTTGGACGCGTTGCAATTCGATGTAGAACGCTTCAGGAAAATCTGCCGCCCAGCCACTTGCCAACGATTGGGCGCGGCTCGTATCGCCCTGCAAAATCGCCTGGCCGATATCGCCCAGCGCGGCGCCCGACAACGCAATCAAACCCTCGGTGGCGGTACTGTCGCCCGCGCGCGATAACCATTTGCGATTCAGTTCCGCCCGGCCTCGCCAAGTGTTTTCACGAAACGATCTCGTCAGCAAACGGCATAAATTAAGGTAGCCCGCCTGATTGCGGCACAGCAGCAACAGGCGCGCGGGCTGATCGCGGTTCTTGTCGTTTTCGATCCAGACATCGCAACCAATGATCGGTTGAACACCACCGCCGCGCGCCTCCTTGAAAAATTTTACTGCGCCGAACAGATTACCCAGATCCGTGATTGCCAACGCCGGCATGCGTTCGGCGCGCGCGCGCGCGACGGCGGCATCGATGCGGACGATCGAATCCGTGATCGAAAATTCGCTGTGCAGACGCAGGTGGACGAAGGGCGGCGCGGTGCTGTTCAAAGATGGGCGTCCAAACCGAAAAGTGCAATGAATGCACGATGAAAAAACTCAAACTGATTTTATCATCGGCAGCGGTTGGGATCAGACCAGCGCGGGCGAAACGGGTGAAGAATTTGCCTTGCAATGCGCGCCAATTTGCGACGCGATGTGTGGTATCAGTGGCAGCGGGAAATCGTGACCCATACCTTCGATCATGGAGAGTGTCGCGTTGCCGCCACCCTCGCGTATCACATGCGCGGTCTCGATCCCGCAGGCCGGGCGCACTAAAGGATCTTCATTGCCGTGTATGACCAGCGTCGGGACTTTGATTTGCCTCACCGCACGTGTGCGGTCACCGCTTGCGGCGATAGCCAGCAATTGCCGCGCAGCGCCCGCCGGATGATTGGAACGCAGGATATGGCGCTCGCAAATACTTCGCAGGTGAACCGGGTCGGGCGGATGCGTGCGACTGGAAATCATCGAGATCACACGCACCATGCGCGCGATAGCCGCATCGGTATCGCCCGACTTGGGAGGCTGCTCGATCAGCGCCCGACGCGTTTTCCAAGTGGGTTGCGGCAAACTACGGCGTCCAGTCGTGGACATGATCGAAGTGAGGCTCGACACTCTTTCCGGATGGCGCGCGGCGAGAGATTGGCCAATCATGCCGCCCATCGATGCGCCAACCACATGCGGTCGCCCGAGTTTCAAGGCATCGATCACTGCAGCGGTGTCATCGGCCATGTCGTCGATCAGATACGGTGCCTTCAACGGCATGTGTGCGAAAAATTTCAACATCTCCACCGCAATATTCGGCACGCCCAGATGATCCAAATGGCTCGATAAGCCGATGTCGCGATTGTCGAATCGCACCACGCGAAACCCTTGTTGCGCGAGTGCATCGAGCAGCGGCTCAGGCCACAACACCATTTGCACGCCAAGTCCCATGATCATCAGAATCACGGGTGTCCCTTCGCTTTCCGGCCCGCGCGAATCGTAGTGAAAACTGAGGCCGTTGGCCTGAATGTCGGGCATCGTGGGATTACAAAATCATGTCGCGATCGCGGGCCGGATCGCGATAGACCCAGCGCCGCCATCCATCGCGATCAAACTTCGCCCACGCGCCTTCGGGTTGTGCGAGTCGATCCGCCACCGCATGCAGCGCCGCCGGATTCATGCCGAGCCCGATATGACTGGCGACAACTTCGATGTTCTCCGCGAGTCGCGATTCGTGCTGCCATGACAATGGCCACGCGACAACACCATCGGTGCGACTGAAAATAGAGGTGGTCGGTACCGTGGGTGCGGCTTTAAGGTGGTTCAGCAAATTTGGCGCGCCAATTTTCTGGCCGCTCGCGAATTCATACAATCGCCACGCGTTGGTTGCCTTGGGGTCACCCGCAAATGGCGTGCCGAGCGTGATCACGCTACGCACCGCATCCGGAATCGCCTTGGCGAATTCACGTGCGTAAATTCCGCCGAGACTCCAGCCGATCAGGCTCACTTTGCGCCCCGAGGATTCGCAAATCCGCTGCACGCGCTCGATGCCCTTTTCAATCACGCCGGCACGCGGGCCGAAGTTGAGTCCGAGTTCCCAGCCGTAAGTATCGTAACCCTGCCCGGCCAGGTAATTTCGCAGTGGTACGGTGGAAAAATCACCCGCCGCAAGGCCGGGAAACACAATGACCGCATGTCCATCGCCACGCGCCGAATTTCGCAGCCAGGGCCATGCGGCAAGGGTCGCGCCGAATTCCAGCGGTGCCCTGCCTTCGAGCGCAAGCAGAAACGCGCCAGGCGCGCGCAGCGCTTCCATCGACTGGAACGCCGCTGTCATCGGATCAGTGAATCCACCGCTCGCAGCCTGCTCAATCGCTTTTGATGTGCGTGGTTTTCGCGCGGGCTCACGCATTTTTTTTCGTCGCCTTCAATTTTTTGGCGCGCGGCGCCGGTGTCGATTTCAGGTTGGTGATTTTGCGTTTGTTCACGACCGGAGGTGTTTTTGCGGCGGCTTTTTTGACAATCTTTTTTCCTTTGCCGCTTGTCACCGTGGCGGCACTTTTAGCAACGACCTTGGACACCTCGCGCGGCTCACGCACCAGCGCCAGCAACTCGTCATGCGCCGCTTGCATGTGGCGCACGAATCGATCCAGATCCGGCACCGTTTTTTCGCAGGCAATCAGCCCGTAGTAAAGCGTGCCGGCGTAACTCTGGATGGTGATGTTGAGCGCCAAACCATGCGTGACAATCGAGACCGGATAGTAAGTTTTCAATTCAGCGCCTGCAAGATAAAGCGGCATCTGCGGCCCCGGCACATTCGAGACGATCACATTCGCCACCACCGGGATGCGATTGGTCGCAACGGCCGTCCGGTAGAGCGGCGTGATCACGCTCATCAGCCACGGAATGCCGAGCGACGGCAAATCGGTGGGAATCAGGTTCTTCATGCCGCCAGACAGCGCTTTGGCCTTGGTGCTGGATTTGATGATCGCGTTGACGCGATTTCTCGCATCCGCAATGTTTGTGGCCATATCGACCAGCAGCATCGTCACCTGATTGCCCTGCGAGGCATCGCCCGGCACGCGCAGCGACATGGGCACACCGCCGATCATCGATTTAGCCAATGCCGATTTGTTGCCCGCAAAATAACCGCGCAAGGCACCGGCGCACACCGCCAGCACGATGTCATTCAGTTTGGTTTCAAAATGGCTGGCGATCGCCTTGGTTTCCGCGAGCGGCAGTGCGAGCCCCGCGAATGCGCGCTCGCCGCCGATGGCAACATTGAGCGAGGTGCGCGGCCCGAGTGCGATGCCGCCGGGAATTTTTTTCAATAGCGACTTGGCCACACTCTGCAATGAGGCACCTGGCTTAAGATCCGTCAAGTGTCCAAAGCCGGTACCCTGTTCTGTAGGCGCGCCGGCCTTTCTTGCCTGTGAGGATGACAGCAACGCCGCACCCGATTTGCCGGCTGCCGCCGCCAGCCGCAGCGCATCCGGCACCGCTTTCGCGATGCGGCTGTACTGCGCAACGGTATTGCGAAACGCCGCACTTAACATGCGCGCAGTGGTGGGCGGCAGACGCGGTTTAGCCTTTGCGCCAGCGGCCTCAACCGTGCGCGGCTCGGGACTGATATCAAGAATCGCCTGCGCCAACGCGACTCCGCCCTGGCCGTCAAGCGCCGCGTGATGAATCTTGGAGTAGAACGCAACGTCGCCGCCCTGCAGGCCTTCAATCACGGTGAATTTCCACAATGGTCTGTCGCGATCCATCATGCCCTCGTGGAGCTTCGCGACCGCCGCTTCCAACTGAAATTGAGAACCCGGCTTCGGTAACACCACGCGTGTAATGTGTTCGTCAAGATCGATATCCGATCCGGAGAGCCAGATCGGATTGGCGAGGTCAAGCGGCATGAACGCAAGCCTGCGCGAAAACAGTGGCGCCAGATGCAAGCGGCTCTCGATATGCGCGCGGATATTCGGGTAAAAACTTCCGCGATGACCCTTCGGCTTTTTCAGAAGGCTCACGCTGCCGACATGCGCCGGCACTTCCGCGGTTTCAAGCTGCAGAAACAACGCATCCAGTGCGCTCAGGTGATGCATGATGGTCTCTCCTCCCGCATTGCTCGTAATTATCGTGGCGGCTTGATTCTGGCACGATTCAGCACCGATTGAATGAACGTTGCTTTCGCAGTGTTGCCCTCATGCTTTGCGGCGTTCAGCGAAGAACGCTTTCAGTAATTGGCTGCATTCCTCTGCCAATACTCCGCCTTCAATCGTCGCATGATGATTCAGTTTTTTCTCAGCGGGCAGATCGATCACGCTGCCGCATGCACCGGTCTTCGGGTCATGCGCGCCGAATACGATGCGCGTCAATCTCGCATGCAACATCGCGCCGACACACATCACGCACGGCTCCAGCGTGACGTAGAGTTCACAATCGGTCAGGCGATAGTTCTTCAAATAGAGTGCGGCATCGCGCAGCGCAACGATTTCGGCGTGGGTGGTTGGGTCGTTTGAGATAATCGACCGGTTAAATCCGCGCCCGATGATTTCGCCATCCTTGACGACGACGGCACCGACGGGCACTTCGCCCAAGTCCCAGGCCGATCGCGCGAGGGTGAGCGCCTCGCGCATGAATGTCTCGTCGCGTGGGTCAGGCATGATGAAACGCGATCGGTACGCCGTCGAAGTAATTTCTCTTTCGGCTCGGGCCCACAAGCGCCGTCGTTCCGGCGCAGGCCGGAATCCAGCACCGTCCAAGAAACTTGATCAATGGATGGGCTGGATTCCGGCCTGCGCCGGAATGACGGAATTGGATGACGAGCGCATTAGAACAAGACGCGAAACACCAGCACTGGCGCGGCATTTCAGGCGAAAACAACCGGTGCGGCGCGCCAGTGCTAGGGTTTCTTGTTGGTGGCAATGTTGCCTCGCTCTCGAATATCGTCCTCATCGGCATGCAACTTGTGCAGAAAGCGATGCACCAGCGGCGCGAACACCACACCCGCACTCATCACCAGCATCAAACCCGAATAGATCGCGTAGCAGCCGGAGAAAATCTTGGCTCCCGTGGTTTCAGGGTTCGCCAGCGGCCCCATGCCGGAGAGAATCATCGCCGCATTGACAAACGCATCGGCCCAGTCAAGCTTGGGGAAGAAATACATGTAGCCCGCCATCCCGATCGCCAGTGAAAACACAATCAGGCCACATCCCAGCAGCGATGCGCGCATCATGCGCGACGTAAATTGCTTGCGCGGTAGCACCGGTTTTGAAATATGCTCAAACATGTCGGCTCATTTCATTGTCCGACAAATGCATCGGCTTCGATTTCAATCAAATGTGCCGGGTCAATCAATTTGCCGACCTGCACCATTGTGGCCGCGGGACGCACAGCACCGAAAAATTCGCCATGGACGCGGCCGATGGCTTCCCATTGCGAAATATCGGTGACGAACATTCGTGTGCGAACCACGTCTGCCATGGTGGCCCCTGCATCCTTCAGCGCGGACTCGATTTTTTGAAGGATGTAGCGTGTTTGCGCGGCGGCATCGCCGGCCGCAACCACCTGACCGGTTTCATCAGTTGCGGTGGTACCCGCAACCCAAACGTGATTGCCGATGCGCACCGCGCGGGAATAGCCGACGATGGATTCCCACGGCGTGCCTGAGGAAATATTGTTCCGCTCAGCCATTTGCAGAACGATGTGGACTCTGCATCCACGCGGCCTTTCTGGCGGCACGCTGTTGCGATTCGCGCGCGTTCGCGTCCGCAAACTCGCGGTGAAAATCAATGCCGGCAACGCTGGCTTCCATATGTTTCATGCGCGGTGGAGTGGGCGAAAGCGCATAGGCATGGCCGTAGGCATCGCGCGAAAGTATCGCGAAGTCCACCAGCCAGCGCCGCAATTCGACGTGATCGACATCGAGCATGGCACCCGTCGATTGCAACCACCGAAGCAACGTGTCGTTCACTTCGCGTTCTGAATAATTGCATGCTTCCCTGAATTCGCGGCCGATGGCCAGCAACAGGATGTCGAAATCCTCGGGACTTGCGTCCAGCAGCGCACCAGGTGTGAGCCCCCGCTTGACGGCCAATCTGCGAAATCGTTCGATCATATTTATCGTCGTTACTCCCACTCGATAGTTGCCGGCGGCTTTCCACTTACGTCGTAAACCACACGATTGAATCCCCGCACTTCGTTGATGATGCGGTTTGATACTTTCGCCAGAAGCGAATAAGGCAACTCTGCCCAGTGCGCGGTCATGAAATCGGTTGTCTGTACCGCACGCAACGCGACGACGTATTCGTAGGTACGGCCATCACCCATCACGCCAACACTTTTTACCGGCAGGAAAACGGCGAAGGCCTGCGCGACCTTGTCGTACCAGCTCACGCCCTCGGCATCCTTCGTCGCGCGCAATTCTTCGATGAAAATTGCGTCGGCACGGCGCAGCAAATCGGCGGCATCCTTAGACACCTCGCCGAGAATACGTACGCCCAAACCCGGCCCGGGAAACGGATGGCGATAAACCATTTCACGTGGCAGGCCGAGTGCGACACCGAGTTCGCGCACTTCGTCCTTGAACAATTCGCGCAGCGGCTCCAGCAACTTCAGATGCAGGGACTCCGGCAATCCACCAACGTTGTGATGCGATTTAATGGTGTGGGCTTTTTTGGTTTTGGCGGACGCGCTTTCGATCACGTCCGGATAAATGGTGCCCTGCGCGAGCCATTTCGCCGTGGGCAATTTTGCCGCCTCGCGCTGAAATATTTCCACGAACACGCGGCCGATGATTTTGCGCTTTTGCTCGGGATCGGCCACACCTTTCAACTGGCTCAAGAATTCGTCCGACGCATCGACATGAATGATCTTCATGTGCATGTGATTGCCGAACATATCCATCACCTGCTCGCCTTCATTCAGGCGCAGGAGTCCGGTATCGACAAAGACGCAAGTAAGCTGATCGCCAATGGCTTCGTGTACCAGTGCGGCCGCGACACTGGAATCGACACCGCCACTCAAGCCAAGAATGACTTCTTCCGCGCCGACTTGCGCGCGAATTCGCGCGACTGCTTCGGGAACATGATCCGGCATATTCCATGAACGATCGCAACCACAAATATCGTGTACAAATCGGTTGTAAATCGCCCGCCCCTGCCGCGTGTGCGTGACTTCAGGATGAAACTGCACAGCGTAAAATCCGCGCGCTTCATCGGCCATGCCGGCGAGCGGCGTGGTGTCATTGGACGCAATGACCTTGAATCCCGGCGGCAATTGGGTGACTTTGTCTCCGTGCGACATCCACACGTCGAGCAAGCCATGACCTTCTGCATTGGCGCGATCCTGTATGCCCTCCAGTAATTTTGAATGCCCGTGTGCCCGCACCTCGGCATAGCCGAATTCGCGTACCAGGCCAGTCTCAACGATGCCGCCGAGTTGCGCCGCCATGGTCTGCATGCCATAGCAAATACCCAGCACAGGCACGCCCAGCTCAAACACGACTTGCGGCGCGCGGGCAGTGCCGTCTTCGGTAACGGACGCATGACTACCGGAAAGAATCACACCCTTTGGATTGAATTCGCTGATATCGGCATCCGGCATATCGAAGGGATGCAATTCGCAATACACGCCCGCCTCGCGCACGCGCCGCGCAATCAGTTGGGTGACTTGCGAACCAAAATCGAGAATGAGAATTTTGTCGGACATTTATTTTCCGGGTCTCACGTAGGGCGTGGAGAAAATGGCGTGGCTTTTGAAGTAACGCCAAGCGATGTAGACGGCAAACAGATTCAATATCGCGCACAGGAAAAACACGCTACCAATGCGAAAATCGCCTTGCGGATAATGGCTGACCACGCCCAGCAATGATGCGCCCAGCAGCGGCCCGACGATCACCGCAAGACTGTTGATCGATTGCAGACTCCCCATCAATGCGCCCTGCTCTTTCGGATCGGTCTGCTTGGACACTATGCCTTGCAGTGCCGGCCCCGCGCCGAACGCGAGAACATTGACCAAAATGAACGCGTACATCATCCAGCCTTGCGTCGCCAGGCCGTACAACACATAGACCACCGCGCCGGATATCAGCCCCAGCAACGACAGCCGCACTTCGCCAAATGTTTTCAGCAGCCAGCCGAGCAAGCCCGCCTGCACAATCGCTGCGGTGATACCGACGCAAAAAAGCGAGAGGCCGTTTTCCCACGGACCCCAGCCGAAACGAAAATTGGTATAAAGCACCCAGATAGTGTGCGTCAAAATTTGTGCGAGACTCGCAAGCGCAAATACCGCCACCAGGCCGCGAATTTCAACGCGCCTCATTAGCCCGCGAATGGCGGTGAAAGGGTTGGCCTTCTCCCACGAAAAGACGTTGCGCTTCTCGCGCGGCAGCGATTCCGGCACAAAGAAATAGCCGAACAGGAAATTCAACACACAAAGGGTACCCGCGACATAGAACGGCAGATGCAAATTGATGCTGCCGAGAAATCCGCCGATCACCGGGCCGAAAATAAATCCCAATCCAAAGCAGGCGCCGATTTTGCCGAATGCCTTCGCGCGATTTTCCGGCGTCGTGACATCCGAGGCGTAAGCGTTCGCGACCGACATGCTGGCCGAGGACATACCGCCGACCACACGACCGATAAATAGCAATGCAAGACTCGTCGCAAGGGCGGTGGAAAAGAAATTAATCGCCATGCCTAGCATCGAATACAGCATCACCGGTCGGCGACCGATCTTGTCGGACAGCGCGCCCAGCAAGGGCATGCACAGAAACTGGCACAGCCCAAACACGGTGGCAAGAATGCCGTACCAATGCGCTTGCATGTCGCGGCCGTCAACATATTCGCCGATCAGCACCGGCAATACCGGCACGGCAAGGCCGATGCCGAGCATATCGATGAACACGCAAATCAGAATGAAATTCAGCCCAACCGGTTTCGCCTGCGTTGCTTTCGAATCGGGAATTGCGTCCACCGTGGCGCTACTTTCCAAAATTTCTCTCCCAGACTTTTGCAACCACCGGATGTTGCTCCGTCAAGGTGACGCATGCGGTGAGTTTCGGGCAATGTTCTGCCATCCATTTGCGACCGGGTGCCCATCGGCTGACCATTGCCAGATAAACGTCGAGCGCGCTGATTTCACTTCCCAGCGCATAGGGCGCGGGTTGAAACGCCGCTTCAAGTTGCATCCAGAGGGCTTTCAGACGGTCCGTGGTTGTTTCGCGAAATACTTTTTGCGCAGCATCGCCACCAACCCATTTGGCCGGGAAATCTCGCAGCGAAATCATTGCGTAAATATTGGCGGGAACAAATATCATCCAGCGGTAGAACTGCGCGCGTGCTGCAAGATTTTTCGGCACAAGATCTGGCACCCGTTCGCACAACCAAAGCAAGATCGCGGCACTCTCGGTCATCACCGACCCATCATCGAGCACCAGCGTAGGCACTTGAGCGAGCGGATTGACCTTGATCAGATCATGGTGATGCTTGAAAGGCTCCCAGGTGATCGCGTCGATAAATTCGTACTCGATCGCCGCGAGTTCAAGCATGACCTCGACCACGGCCGATCCACAGCCTTTGCATCCGTAAAGCTTCATCAATCAATCCACCCGGTAATTCGGCGCTTCTTTGGTGATTTGCACATCGTGCACATGCGATTCGCGAATACCGGCCGAGGTAATCTCCACGAACTGCGCATTCTTGTGCATCGCATCGATCGTCTTGCAACCGAGATAGCCCATGCTCGCGCGCAGGCCGCCCGTCAATTGATGCACCACGCCCAGCATGCTGCCTTTGTACGGCACCCGGCCTTCAACGCCCTCGGGGACAAATTTGTCGGCGTTGTTTTGCGGATCCTGAAAATAGCGATCCGATGATCCTTTTTGCATCGCGCCGACGGAACCCATGCCGCGATAACTTTTATACGATCTGCCTTGAAACAATTCCGTTTCGCCCGGCGCTTCTTCAGTGCCGGCGAACATGCCGCCCAACATCACCGTCGAGGCGCCCGCTGCCAGCGCTTTCGCCATGTCACCCGAAAAACGAATGCCGCCGTCCGCAATACAGGGTATACCGTGCTTTGCGAGTGCTTCAGTGACATCCGCAATCGCGGTAATCTGCGGTACTCCCACGCCCGCGACGATGCGCGTGGTGCAAATCGACCCGGGGCCAATACCCACTTTCACGCAATCGGCACCGTGATCGACCAGTGCCAGCGCGCCCGCGGCGGTGGCGATATTGCCGCCGATCACGTCCACGTTCGGGAAATGTTTCTTGACCCACTTTACGCGATTCAGTACGTTCTTCGAGTGACCGTGCGCGGTATCGACTACCAGCACATCGACACCCGCTTCCACCAGCAATTCGACACGCTCGTCGGTGCCTTCGCCGATACCGACCGCCGCGCCCACTCGCAAGCGTCCCGCCTCGTCCTTGCAGGCGTTGGGATGCTCGCTTGATTTCAAGACGTCTTTCACGGTAATGAGGCCGCGCAATTCGAATGCTTTATTAACCACCAGCACGCGCTCTAGACGGTGCTTGTGCATCAGTGCGAGGGCCTCCTCTCGCGTGGCACCTTCTTTTACCGTCACCAGCTTCGCCTTCGGCGTCATGACATTTTTGACGGGTTGGTCGAGCATGGTCTCGAAACGCAAATCGCGGTTGGTAACGATACCCACGACTTTCTTGCCATCCAGCACCGGCAGACCGGAAATATTATGTTTACGCGTTAGTGCAATCACGTCGCGCACGCTCATACCAGGTGAGACTGTGTAGGGATCGCGCACCACGCCGCTCTCAAACCGCTTCACTTTCAGCACTTCGGCCGCTTGCGCCTGAGAGGTCATGCTTTTGTGAATGATGCCGATGCCGCCCTCTTGTGCGAGGGCAATCGCGAGGCGCGATTCGGTCACGGTATCCATCGCCGCGGATAGCAGCGGAATATTCAGTTGGATGCGGGGGGTTAAGCGGGTGATGAGCGAAACATCACGGGGAAGAACGGTGGAATGCGCGGGAATCAGCAGAACATCATCGAAGGTGAGGGCTTTTTTGACGACTTTCACGTTTCGGACTCCGACAAAATCGGCATTATACGCGAGCCGACAATTTCCCCAAAATCGGTATCATTCCCGCGCGGTTTTGATTGACGCGGCGGGCATTTACGATTACCTTAGCGAAATCAGGCGAGGTATTATGGCTAACCCTTTGACAATTAATGTACTTTTCCCGGCAATGCGGGTTACCCACCGGCAAGATTTTTTGTCAGGTTTTAGCATGTTTTCAAAACTACTTTGCATGTCGGCGACGTTGTTTGGGTTGACGCAATTTATCGGTGGCTGCGCGGTTTCCGATTCGCCACATGCTCAGCCAGCGACACCTGTACTTGCCGTCGTGCCTGTTGCAAGACCGACGGCACTGACGCCAGAGGCAGAGTCCACATTGCAAGCCGCCGAACAAAGCGTCATCGAAGCGCGAATCAAGCGCTCGCTCTGGACGGCCGCAGTCGAACATTTGAAAAAGGCGCGAACCGCCGCGCAGTCATTCGACAGTGCTGCGACGTTGGAGCATGCGAAGGAGGTTGTCGCCTTATGCAGTCTTTCGATCAAACAACTCGAGTTGCCACCGGTGAAGTGGTAGCCAACGGAAACAGCAACGAGGAGCACGCAAAATGAAATCTCCCATTCAGTTCTTCATCGCCATCGCGATACTGCTTGCGACCGCCACCGTCGCCGCACAGGTATACAAGTGGGTGGACAAGGACGGACAGGTGCAATTCACCGACACTCCGCCACCGCCAGGCGCCACCAAATCGGAGGCGAAAAAAATCGACACCGGAACAACGGGACCAACTACTGCGCCGCCCAAAACGGCAGACCGGAACAAAGATGCGGACAAGTTGAAGAAAGAGGCTGACGAAAAAGGCAAAAGAGACACCGAGGCACGCAAGAAAGCCGAAGCCGATGAAGCAAGCTGCAAGAATGCGAAATTGGTCATTCGGGATCTGGAAAGTGGCAAGCCATTCAAGCGCACTAATGAACAGGGTGATTCAACCTACATGACTGACGAAGAACGACAAACCGACCTCGTCAAAGCGCGGGCCGTCGCTGCTGCGACATGCAAAGAATAGTAAATGCCACTTCGCTTTCACGCATTGGTAGCCACCAAATTTTGGCGTGAACGCGAAATGCAAGGAATTTTCGGCGGCCGGGGGCTGCCAGCCCTCGGCCTGATTTGTGCTGCAGCGGCCACGGTGGTCGGCGCGCAGGACCCGGTGCTGCGCGATGTCGAGGTCCGTTCTTTTCTCGGCGAACATTTGAATCTGCGTGTTGCGCTCGCTGCCTCGACCGAGCCTACCAGTACCGCGATTTGCCAAACCGTCATCGACAGCGACCGCCGTGAAAATGCGCTGCGCAGTGCGGACTTGATATTGTCGATGGTCGAATTGCGCACCGCGCGCTATCTTCAGGTGCGCAGCCGTGTACCGTACAACGAGCCCATCGCGCGTTTTTCGCTCAGAATCGGCTGCCCGGGCGAACCGATTGTCGATCGCGAATTCACGGTCTTGCTTGATCCACCACCGTTCACGGCGGTACCGACGTTGCCGACGAGCGATACCTTGATTGACTCAAATGCGACAGCCAAAGTAACTTCTGCGTCGGGCAAACTTCCCAGGACAGCGAAATCGGCTTCGCGCGTCAAACCGGTGGTTCCATCGGCGGGATCCTGGACAGTGCGCGAAGGCGATACGCTGTCGGCGATGGCCAAGGGAATTCACCCAAAAAATCGTGCGAGACAACAGCAATATCTGGCATCGCTGCGCGATCTGAATCCTTCGCTTGCGGGCATTGCGGACGACACGCCACTTGCCGCAGGCAGTCAATTGGCGTTACCGGATTTATTGACGCTATCGGGAATATTGCCCGCCAGCGACGCTCCGGCACGCCGCGCGGCGCCAACTGTCGTACCAAAGCAATCGACCCCGACACGCGAACGCGAGCCAAAGGCCGCTGCGGTGCCTCGCGAATCGACTGCCGCAACGCCCCCCGCAGCGCCGCGCACTGCGCCCGCAGCAGTCGCGCCGCCGCCTGCGAGGACGGAACCTGCCAAATCATCGGCAACCAAACCCGCTCCTCCCGTCGCGAGCACTCCGACAAAGGCACCGCCCGTCGCAAAACCATCGCCGCGAGCCGAGGGATTTCAATTGCGCTTGTCGGGTTCGGAGATGGATCTCTCGCGTAGCCGCAATATCACCGATGAGCAGCGCCGCCAGTTGCGCGAAAAGCAATTGATGCTCGATGCCGATGATCAGGTTGCCGCACTGCTTTCGCTGAGGAACACCGTCAAGCAACTTGAACAACGTCTGAATGAAGTTCAATTGAAACAAGCGGCCTCTGCAGCGACAATGCCGGCGCCGGTGCCCGCACCCGCCACACTGGCTTTAGCGCCCGCAACGGCAGTCGCACCGACGATGACGGTTCCAGCCGCCCAGCCAAGCGTCGCGACACCATCAGTCGCAACGCCGTCAGCAGCAACACCTTCACGGAGCGCCACGCAAATGGAGCCCCCGGCACCGGCGAAGGCGGTGCCGACACCACCAGCCCCTGCGAAATCAACGGGTGAAGATCAGAAGATTGTGGCGGCCACCGAGTCCGTCAATAAATCTGCCGTAGCCGAAGCGCCGGGCATTGACTTGCTGGAGAGTCTATTGCCGTCGCCGATGGTCACGGGGGGCATCGCTGGCGGATTGGCATTGCTGTTCGGTGCCTGGTTCTGGTCGCGGCGCAGCGAGAAACCGGCCCGTGCTCATCCCACCGCGCCACCCTCCCACGCCGAAAGTACACCCGGACGAGCAGAGGATTACGATCAGGTGTCAAGAGTGGACCTGGCACCTGTCGCCACGCCACCGATCGACAATTTCGCGCAAGCCGAAACATCGAACGCGTACATGCAAACCACGCGCAATCTGGTCGTCGAATCCCCGCCCGCTACGCAACATCAATATGTACAGATCGATGCACCGGTTGTATTCGACGAGGCGCCGGCACGCTTCGAAGTCGATTCCCGCCCCGCCACCACGGTTGATTTCCTGGTCGGGATGGACGAGCAATTGCCAGAGGATCGCGTGCGCCGCCTGAAGTACATGCACGAGCGCTACCCGGAACTTCAATCGAATACTGTCTCGATCGATGATGCCGACTCGGTCATCAATGCGGCGCGCCTCTATTACGATGAAGCCGACACCGGTGGCCACGATAAAGCTAGCGAGTTGCTCACTTTTGCGGTGGAAGAACGGCCGCAGGAAATGCGCTTCTGGCTTGCGCAATTCGAAATTTTCCGGCTCGAAAACATGGTCAATGAATTCACAGAGCTCGCCGGCAAATTCCACGTCCTGTTCAGCCATACACCGGCATGGCCAAAAGTCCGACACATCGGCCATGAATTGGCGCCGGGCAATCCGCTCTTCGCGGCGAGCGGCGGCCCGCTACTGGCAGGCGAAACGCGCTTCGATCCCATTGCCGAAAATTGGCTGAACGCGCCGATGGATTTCACGTCCGACGCGCTGATGTCGGATTTGCGGATGGCGCTGCTCGATGACCACGGCGTCGATCGCGCGGACTTTGATTCCATCACGGCGCGCCTGTCGGTATCGGCGGCGCACGCATAGCGGACACGGTAAATTCGACTCATGCAAAACGATTCCGAACAGACGCTCGCCACCTTGACCGCGCCGGTGGTGACCTCGCTCAGAAATCGCGATCAGCGGGTCAAGCTGATCAGCGCGATGCGCGCCTTCGCCGACGCACCTGCGCCGATTTCGGCAGATGCGGTCCACAAACTGGTGATTTTCGAAAACAGCATTTATCCGGTCATTCAAGCCGACAAGCGCTGGTTCTTCAAGGACGCCGGGGCGGTTGAAGCGACCCAATTCGCGCGTGATCTGCACGTCATGCACAGCGTGGCCGCGAAGACGCTGGAGTCGCTGGTGGCGCGGCGTGGCGAGTGGAGCAAGGGCGATACCGATCCGCTGCTGCAACGCATCGTCGCATTCGCTTTGTACCACCACGGTGCCGCGGTGAAGTGGTGTTTTTTCCGGCATGAACCCGTCAAGCCCACTGTCTGGCCCGATCTTCACGCCCTCTACAAATTTGCAGACGCGCAGGGATTCGGTTTCGCCACCACACCGGTCGTACTGTTCGCCGATGAATCTCAATACAAGATTACCCCGCTGTCGTTGTACTTGCGCGCCTTGATGCTGGAAGTGTTGAACACCGGCAGTCTCTCGATGCCGCAAATTGAAATTGCCGACGGCTGGCTCGCCGAATGGACGCCCGATTACGCGCTCGACGAAACCTACTCGCAGCGATCGCATGCCTTGTTCGTCGATCTCGATCTGATGGCGGGCATGCAATTGGTCACGGGCAACACGGCGAAACCATCGTATCGCTATGTGCGCGTCGAAGGCCTCAAAGACCAGGTTGAAGCGGTGCGCACGCAACTTCGCACTGGCAACCCGTATCACGGTCGCGGAAATTCTTCCGAATTTCTGATGGAAGAACACGTCGCATTGTTATCGACCATTGAGCGTTTGTACACCACGCTGTTGCAGGCCAGCGCATCGAGGATCGAAGAACGCAAAACGGTTGCGAACTTGATGGCGGATGTGCGCCTCGGTTTTGAAGATGCACGCGAAGCGGTGCTCGGCGAGGTGGCGAAAGACACGAAGGTTGCCACCAAGACCACCGCCACAACGTCCGCCGCGGCACCCGGACAAATGAATTTTGGCGATCTGGAATTAAGCCTCGAGATGCCGGCCATCCACGATATGCATCCGCCAAGCGAGGCCGCTGCCGCAGATGCCCGCTGGACCCGGTGGAAAATTCACGATATGAGCTCAAAGGGCGTCGGGCTGATGGTGGATCGCGTGACGGGTGAGCGCATCAGTGTCGGACAGTTGCTGGTGGTAAAGCCCGATGGATTCGCGTACTTCGTGATCGGCGTGATCGTCCGTAAGCTGACGCAGCGCACCGTCGGTGAAACGCTGTTGGGCGTTGAACTGCTTTCGTACCGGCCTCTGCCGGTGACGTTGCAACGATACGCGCATGCGCGTGACGCAACGCCGGACGCGAGCCATGCGCCGGTCTCAGCACTTTATTTGCCGGGACGCGACCCGGAAGGCAAGACCGACATTCTGGTACTGCCGAGCGGCGACTTTGGCTTGAAGAATGTCTTCAGCCTGCCTACCAAGGAGGTCAATTTTCGTGTGCGCATCAATCGCGTGCTGCGCAAGGGTGCCGATTGGGTGGGATTGCGGTTCGAGGTGATCGGCAAGAAGTAGCGGTCAGCGGTCAGCCGGCTTTTGAATTTGCCGATTGTCGCCGTGCGTTGGTGCGGCGCGCGTCCTTTGGGTCGGCTTGCAGCGCACGATAGATTTCCACCCGGTCGCCGTCGCGCAATGCAAATTCAAGCGCACGTGCCTTTCCCCAAACGCCAAATGCAACGGCGCTATCGACGCTGCCGGTGATCGCGGGTGACAATTGTCTGGCGGCATCAATTGCGGCTTGAATGGTCGCCGGCGAATCAAGTTCCAGCGCG
>JAYTUX010000204.1:0-6425 GCA_043744315.1 Betaproteobacteria bacterium
AATTTGATCAATAGACATGGAGATTGAAATGCGCAAGTCAGTACAAATTGTTTCCGTCGCAATGGCGGCCCTTTTTATCGGCAATGCTGCGGCTCAGGCAAAACCCGAGGACGCCATCAAGTATCGCCAAGGCGCGTACCGCGTGATGGGCTGGAATTTCGGACCGATGGCCGCGATGGTCAAAGGCGAAAAGCCCTTTGACAAAGAAGCGTTCGCGCGCCACGCAGCGATTGTCGAATTCGCCTCGAAATTGCCTATCGAGGGCTACGGGCCGGGAACCGATAAAGGCGCCGACACCAAGGCCAAGCCGGAAATCTGGACAAAGATGGATGACTTCAAAGCCAAGATGAACAAGATGAATGAAGAGACTGCCAAGCTTGCGGCGATCGCCAAAACCGGTTCATTCGACGATATCAAGAAACAGTTTGGCGCGACGGGCGGCTCCTGCAAGGCCTGTCACGACGACTACAAGAACAAGTAGATTCGCTCTTTCTCACAAAATAACGCCGCGCGATTTTCATCACGCGGCGTTATTTTTGGCGTTGGGACGGTCGCAAAATTCAGCTCGGCAATCGGTACACCAGCAAATAAACCGCCAAAGTGACCAGGACAACAATGCAGGGCGCCAACCAGACAGGACGCGGCCATTGCGGTACGTCGTCCAACATCATTTTGTTGCCCGTTACCATTGGCGAGACCAGATTGATGTGCTTGCGAAAAAAGTAATACGCAATGGCCAAAACATGCAACGCTACCAGTCCGAGAATTACATAAGAATTGATTTTGTGCAGTTTCGTGAGCCAATCGCTCAAGTCCTTCCCAACCATGCTCGCATAGGGACCCTCGAGCATCACATCATCATTGGCAAATAGTCCTGACACCGCCTGAAAGCCGATCACTGCCAGCATCGCCAGCACGCTCAATGCGCCCAAAGGATTGTGGCCCACGCCGTCTGAATGACTGCCGCGAAGATACGCCATGACCTTCTTCGGCCCACGCACGAAATTAGCGAATCGGGCGTGGTATCCACCGACGAATCCCCAGATCACACGGAACATGACGAGCCCTAACACCAGGAAGCCGGCGCGACGATGCCATTCGAGCCAATTGCCGCCGAGCTTGCCGGTGGCAAACAGCGTAATCACCGACAGCACGAGCAACCAATGAAACACGCGAATCTGCCAATCCCAAACCAATTGTGGACGCGCGTCTCCGCTCACTTCACCGGCTCCAGTCGAAGCAACTCACCCATGGGCGAATCCGTGAGCAGAAAAATATTGCCGTCCGGGCCCTCGCGCACGTCGCGGATGCGGCCCAGTTTGCCTTCGAACAATCTTTCCTGCGCAACGACCTTTTCGCCATCAAGCGCAACGCGCATGAGCAATTGTTTGACCAGTGCGCCGACGAACAAATTGCCTTTCCATTTCGGAAAATTCTTGCCTGAGTAAAACACCATTCCCGACGGCGCAATCGACGGTACCCAGTAAAGCAATGGTTGCACCATGCCCTGTTTCGCGGCACCCTCACCGATTTTGGTACCGCTGCCGTAATTGGCACCATAGGTAATCACCGGCCAGCCGTAATTCGCGCCTGCCGACAAAATATTGATCTCATCACCGCCTTGCGGGCCGTGCTCATGGGTCCACACCCGCCCTGTCTCGGGATGCAAGGTGCCGCCTTGCATATTGCGGTTGCCAAGCGTGAAAATTTCCGGCAGCGCGCCGGACGTTTTTACAAACGGATTGTCGACGGGCACGCGGCCATCGTCATGCAGCCGGATGCTTTTGCCGGCGTGCGTATCCAGCAATTGTGCACGGTGCGCGGCACCTTTTGCGGGGCTATCGCCGCGATCGCCCAGGGTGAGGTAGAGAAAACCCTGTTTGTCGAAAACGATCCGCGAACCAAAATGGTGGGCTTCGCGGTATTTGGGCCGCATTTTGAACAACATTTGCACGTCAGTCATGCGCGGCGCGGTTTTGCTGCCGGCCAATTTTCCGCGCGCCAATTCAGTGCCGTGCAAACCCGCGTCGTCAACCGCGTTGAACGACCAATAGATCCAACCGTTTTCGGCGTATTTCGGATGCAAGGCAACATCCAGCAGACCGCCCTGCCCGTACTCGGCGACCTTTGGAATCCCCTCAATGGCGGCAGGTAACAGTTTTCCGTTCTCGACGATGCGCATCTGCCCGCGCCGCTCGGTGACCAGCATGCGTCCATCCGGAAGAAACGTAAGGCCCCACGGATGGTATAAACCTTCAACAACTTTGGTTACGCGGACTTTGTAATCGTCGGTGGTGTACACGACTTGTGCGCCGATTTCGCAGGAGGCGATCGCAAAAAATGCCGCCGCAAGGAAAACGATTTTGCGCATGATTTGCCTACGTATCTAGCGAAAGCAGAACGATTCGCTCGCGTTCCGCGATCCAGTGAATCTGGCGGGGCGGTTCATCCACAATATGGCTGAAACGTCGCGCCAGTGCTTGTTATACGAAAAACAAAAATATAAGTTACCCCATTTATTACCCCGGCATTGAAGGAAGTACCCTTCGTTTGCACCCCGTGCCGTAGCGGCGTATTGTAGCTTTCAAAGGAGGGGGCATGCGAATCGTTCTGGCGGCTTTTTTTGTTGCAAGTCTCGCCTGTTCTGGATCGGTAGCAGCAAAGCCGAGTGGCTCCAGTAGTGGCCGCACCTCGCAATCGGTGGCCGGACATCGAGCGTCCGCAATTCATGCGCCGCAATCAAGTACCAAGTTTACTGCCTCGCATCCCCAGTCCCGCACCAAAGCGCTGGGCGTTCAACGCGACACGAAGGGACGCATCGCGCGCGACCTCACTCAGAAAGCGAAATTCGAGCGATCCCATCCCTGCCCATCGACCGGCAAGCGTTCGGGCGCGTGCCCCGGCTACGTCATTGACCACGTCAGGCCATTGAAGCGTGGCGGCGCTGACCGTCCGGAAAATATGCAGTGGCAGACCCAGCAGGCGGCGAAACAGAAAGACAAGACCGAATAATTTATTCGTCGCGTCTATCGGCGCGAAGTTTTCAACGATTTCATAAAGGCACTTTACCTTTCACCGCCTTTTACTTCGTGTTTCACAACCTGCCGCAATTCGCTGTCAAAGACGAATGTCAGAGCGAGGAGTCCAGTCCCGTGATAGTTATCTATATTGCATTGGGTATTGTTCTCGCAGTACTTATCTTGGCATTCCTGCCTGAAGTTCTGGTGCTCTGCCTCTGTGCGCTCGCCGTTGTCATTGCGATTGCCGTCGTCTGTGTCGCGGGTTACTTCGTTGTTATGGAACCAGTTGTAAGCGCGTCCCTCGCAGGCTTAGGCGCGGCGATCTGGTGCATCCAATATTGGAGTATGAAACGGGACGAAAAGAAGAAGGCGTTGGAGAAACAGCAGGGCGAAGTGCTAGAGATGCAGCAACGCGAAGAGTCCCAAAAGCGTCAGTTTGAAGCGCTACAAGAGTTGGAAAAGAAGGCGTGCGAAGCGCTAGAAGTGTTGGACAAAAATCGGCACGAAGCGCTAAAAATACGTTTAAGCGCAAGGAAAGCAGAGCGGGAGAAAGAGCAAGAAGAGTGGGAGAGGAGGTATCAGCAGTATGAATGAAAGCGATGTTTCGGGCACTACCCCATAAGCCCCCGCGCAGTCATTTGGCTTGCTAGCGATGATGAAGCAATTAGACTTTTCCCCCTAAGGGTCAGAATTGGAAGAAACTTGGCCCTTCGCCATCTCGCGGGTTAACGCGGACGTTATGTTCTCGGCAGCAAACACCGGCATGGCGATGCTTCAAGCCACTTAGGCGAGGAGATTGAGAGAATGGAAAACACACTTGCGGGGGTCTTCATGGGCCTTTGGCTATTTAGCTGTTTTATATGTGTCGGGCTTTCTTTCTACACATGGACAGAAGGCACCTTTTGGAGTTTTTTGCTTTCATTGCTTGCCGTTCCGTTTGGACCAATAACCGTTGCTTACCAATGGGCCATGTTTCACGGCGTCACTAATCAAAACCTCTATCGTTTGGCTGACCAAATAAACAACAACTTCGAGCAGCTAAGAACGTCTGAGAATCGGGCCATGGAAGGTAGGGGTTTAACAAGCCTTAAGGGGTCGTAAGCCCAATCCCGTGAAATCTTTAGCGTACCTACGCGCTGATCAAAAACGGTCGCTTAAGTGACCGGCTATGGTACCTAAATCACCCCCGCCCCCATCGCTGAAAATGACCTTCCGGGGGGGGGTAGGTAGGGGATGTAGTCCATCTGCGCCGCCCATGCGGAAGAAATAAAGCTGCGCCGATGTTCATCATCCGAAAATTCCCCCGCCAGCAATTTGAAGGCCTTGCACATTCGCTTATCCTGTGCCAACCGTTTCAGGCAATCTATGCTGTTTGCGAGCATGTCCCGACCTTTGACCGCTTTTGTCTTTTGCTCGCGAAGACTGTCTAGAGACTCACTATTGCCGAGCGGCAACGCTTCGACTAACGCCGCCTCAATTTTGGATAGTTTTTCTTCGGCGTTGACAAGCGCAGCGGCCCATCCATCCGGCACGCGGCTGTCGCCCTCAATCTGCGTCGAAATGTAGGTACGGACTGCTTCCGGAACGTAATCCTCGAACTCCATTGCCACGCCCTTTCCCGCTGGTCTGTTTGTCGTTGGCCACACCAGTCGGGCAACGATTCCCGTTGTTCTCTCCGTCGGTCTACGTGCGGCTATCAGCTATGAGGCAGATTTGCCACCATGAATGGGAGTCGCTCAGGTAAGTTTGTGGCCCGAACTACGCTGCCGCATACTCCACCTGCTTAATCGGCTTGATGCCCGCCAGCATCTTCGGGTCTTGCTGTATCGTCCATAAATCCAGCGCCGCCTGCATGCGCAGCCAACTGTCGGCGGTGGTATTCAACAGTTTGGCGATGCGCGCCGCCATTTCAGGCGTGAGAGGGCGCTTCTCGTGCAGTATCTCCGACACCGTAAGCCGCGACACACCTAGCCGCAACGCGAACTCCGTCTGTGTCATTTCCAGCGCGGGCAATACATCTTCCCGCAACACCGCGCCCGGATGGGTGGGGCGGCGGTTCGGGTCTCTGGTCGATTTCATTAGTGATAATCCTCCAAGTTCACATCGATTGCGTTGTCGCCCTCAAAGCCAAACGCGATGCGCCAATTGCCGCTCACACTGACCGCATATTCACCTTTGCGTGAACCTTTGAGGGGGTGGAAACGATAGCCCGGCAAATTCATGTCTTCCGGCCTCACAGCACCATCAAGGCGATCCAGCATGCGCTCGATGCGCGCCGCGTGTTGGGCGGGAATGCCGCGATAGTCGCTGCGTTTGAAAAATCGCTCAAGGCCACGGTGCTTGAAGTTGTCGATCATCTAGACTGTAATCCAATGGAGTCCATTGTAATCCAGCAAAGTACAACTTGCAAGAACGGCGTTCGGATCGATGTAACGATGCGCGTAAGTGCGTAAGGCGCGTTTAGGCGGTTTTTTTCTTTGCGGATCGAATCGGTATGACCGCGCCGCTGGATTCAACGCTATCGATATAGTCCGACCATTGCTGCATCATTTTCTTGCGCTCGGGCAGGTACTCCGCGCGGTTGTAGGCGGCGCGCACATCGTCGCGCTCGCCATGCGCCAATTGCCGTTCGATCACGTCGGAGCGAAAGCCGGTCTCGTTCAGAATGGTGCTGGCGACTGCACGGAAGCCGTGCCCGGTCATTTTTCCCTTGTAGCCCAAGCGGTAGAGTGCAAACAACATCGTGTTGTTGCTCACGGGCTTGTCACGATTGCGACCGGGAAACACAAAGCGACTTCCACCGCCGATTTCCTTTATCTCCTCGAAAAGCGCGATGGCCTGACGCGACAGCGGGACAAGGTGTTCCTGCTTCATTTTCATGCGGCTCGCGGGAATCGTCCACATCGCGCCTTCCAGATCAAACTCCGCCCATTCCGCGCCGATCAGTTCATTGGTGCGAACAAAAGTCTTTGCCAGCAATTGCAGCGCCAGCCGGGTTTGTTTATCGCCGATTTCGTCATAGCCTGCAATCGCTCGCAGCAATGTCGGCAATTCTTCGGGTTGGACGGCGGCTTGTTTGGTCTTCTTGTGCGGTGTCAATGCGCCGCGAAGGTCTTTGCTGGGGTCGCTCTTGCAACGGCCTGTGGCCACGCCATATCGGAATACTTGGCCGCACACTGACAGCACGCGATGCGAGAGATCGTGCGCGCCCCGGCTTTCGATTTTGCGCACGACTGCGAGTAGCTCCGGCGCGTCAATCTCCGCGATTGGCCGAAGTCCCAATGCGGGATAGATGTTCTTTTCAAGGCGGCGCTTCACATCAAGCGCATGGCTGGCAACCCAGGTGTTCGCGCGTTTCGTGGCCCACTCCTCCGCGACGTTCTGAAAAGAATTTTCAAATGCGAG
>JAYTUX010000205.1:0-1993 GCA_043744315.1 Betaproteobacteria bacterium
GTGAGAGGTGGTTGGAACTATCCCGGGGACTCGTTTGTTATGGATGCCGATGGCTACTTTTTCTATCAGGCGCGCGATGACGACATGATCATTACAGCGGGCTACAACGTGGCAGGTCCGGAGGTCGAGAATTGCCTCTCGCAACATGCCGCAGTGGCAGAGTGCGCCGTGATCGGTCGCCCGGACGTTGAGCGCGGAATGATCGTGAAGGCTTTCATCGTGGTGAAACCGGAAATTGTTGCGGACGAAACGCTCTGCGCCACATTGCAGAACTTCGTGAAGGCCAATCTCGCACCCTACAAATACCCGCGCCAGATTGAATTCGTTGCGAGCTTGCCGCGCACCGAAACCGGCAAACTGCAGCGGCATCGGCTGCGTCAAACTGAGACTACAAAATGAAACTACTGCAACCGCCCGAATGGCTCGCCCCAAAGGGCTACGCCAACGGCATCGCGGCGCGCGGCACGATGGTGTTCGTCGGTGGTCAGATCGGCTGGAACGGTCAGCAGCGGTTCGAGAGTGATGATTTCATCGCGCAAACGCGTCAGGCCTTGCTCAATATTGTTGCCGTGCTGCTGCAGGCGAATGCCGGTCCGGAACATATGGTGCGTATGACTTGGTACATCGTGGATCGCGACGAATATATGGCGCGACTGAAAGAGCTTGGCACGGTGTATCGCGAAATACTGGGACGGAACTTCCCGACGATGAGCTGCGTGGAAGTATCGCGTTTGGTTGAGGCCCGAGCGAAGGTTGAGATTGAGGTGACCGCCGTGGTGCCCGATTCAAAGTAGGACTTATCCGTAAGTTTCGGAGCGGCATATCGCACGCCTTCGTTTCACCACATAATTCGACGCTGCTTCGGCCTCTGGCATACTCTCATGCAAATTTAGGCGCTTACGATGGAGGAGATCGCATGAAAAAGGTAGAAGCCATTATCAAGCCGTTCAAGCTTGACGAAGTACGCGAAGGGCTCGCAGAGGCGGGCGTCACAGGGTTGACGGTGACGGAAGTTAAAGGATTCGGACGTCAACGCGGTCACACCGAGCTTTATCGTGGCGCCGAGTATGTTGTTGATTTTTTGCCGAAGACGAAAGTTGAATTAATCGTCGCCGACGGTGATGTTGATCGCGTCGTAGAAGCCATAGTGAAAGCCGCTCGCACCGGCAAAATTGGCGATGGCAAGATCTTTGTGTCGAATGTGGAGCAGGTGCTGCGCATTCGCACAGGGGAAACAGGGGACGCGGCGATCTAGCCGCGATTGTTATAAATCAATTGGAGGATGTGACATATGTCAATGATGGAAGAGTTCAAAGCGTTTGCGGTCAAAGGCAATGTAATGGATCTGGCGGTGGGTGTGATCATCGGGGCGGCGTTCGGCAAGATAGTCGACTCTCTGGTGGGCGACGTCATCATGCCAGTGGTGGGAAAGATCGTCGGCAACGTCGATTTCTCAAACATGCTGACGGTGCTGGGTGACAATCCCAACAAATTGACTTCGTTGGCGGATCTCAAAAAGGCGGGTGTTGCGACGCTGGCGTGGGGCAATTTCCTGACCATTCTGGTTAACTTCATCATTCTGGCGTTCATCATTTTCATGCTGGTGCGAGCCATTAACAAGATGAAAAAGGAAGCCCCTGCCGCTGTGGTGGCACCAACGGAGGACGTCGTCCTCCTGCGCGAGATTCGCGACAGTCTGAAAAAGTAGCGTTTAGGCGCGAACCGATGAAAAACCGACCGCTTGGTCGGTTTTTCTTTTTCTGGGGTTTACACTTGCGTGATCGCGACAGTCCAGAGGAGTTTTCGGCGATTTTGGATTGTCAAATAGCTCGGATTGTTGAGCACTTAATTATTCGTGATAACTGAATATTCGCTTGTCATTCTAGGAAAGTAAAAGGAGGTTTTATGGTTCGAATTCTTTGCGCTGCAATCGCAGCGACCTTTGTGGCGTCAGCCGCGCACGCGCAACTTAAAGTAGGCGCGACGCTATCGC